>NZ_VDAF01000005.1:61960-172209 GCF_019584525.1 Enterobacter sp. EC_50
ATGGTGCATCCGGGAGGATTCGAACCTCCGACCGCTCGGTTCGTAGCCGAGTACTCTATCCAGCTGAGCTACGGATGCATCGGGATTTACTACTGTACTGCTCGATGTTCATATCACTTCTAAAGCAATATGAAGTAATAGATGGTGCATCCGGGAGGATTCGAACCTCCGACCGCTCGGTTCGTAGCCGAGTACTCTATCCAGCTGAGCTACGGATGCAAAATGGCGGTGAGGCGGGGATTCGAACCCCGGATGCAGCTTTTGACCGCATACTCCCTTAGCAGGGGAGCGCCTTCAGCCTCTCGGCCACCTCACCACACAACGCCTCTTTCGAGTGCTTCGAGTAACTCGTTAAGAGCTTCTCGTCGCTGCGTGGCGCATATATTACTTTCTGGGACTTATAAGTCAAACAATTTTCCAAAAGCTTTTATCGTTTGCACAAATCACACGCAATTCGCATGTAAAAGCCGCAAAGAGGGTGTTTTATAAGCGGATTTTGCAGGCATCTTCACAGAAAACTGATGCGGAAAAGACAGTGTTGGGACGAGATAAGGGTAGCGGAGTGGTCAAAAAGAGAGCGATTGAAATTAAACGGTAACTTTGCGCAGGAAAAATAGCGGGAGGGTTGCGTCTCGCCCGACAGCGAGACGCGACAATATCAGTAACTGGACTGCTGGGATTTTTCAGCCTGGATACGCTGGTAGATCTCTTCACGGTGGACAGATACTTCTTTAGGAGCGTTAACACCAATACGTACCTGGTTACCCTTTACCCCTAAAACTGTCACGGTGACCTCATCCCCAATCATGAGGGTCTCACCAACTCGACGAGTCAGAATCAGCATTCTTTGCTCCTTGAAAGATTAAAAGAGTCGGGTCTCTTGTATCCCGGCATTATCCATCATATAACGCCAAAAAGTAAGCGATGACAAACACGTAAAGTGTAAGCAGTCACGGCATCACATTCTGTTAAACGTAAGTTTAGCCGATATACACAAACTCAACCTGACTTTATCGTTATCGATAGCACAGTGAACAAGACGCCATAACGTTACCGCTATGGCGTCTGCTTGTGCTTTGTAGTTATTACAGTTTCGCGCTTACCCAGCTTTCAACGCTGGCTAATGCCGCAGGAAGTGCCGCCGCATCCGTACCACCGGCTTGCGCCATGTCCGGACGACCGCCACCCTTGCCGCCCACCTGCTGAGCGACCATGCCAATCAGTTCCCCTGCTTTTACGCGGTCAGTCACATCCTTAGAGACGCCCGCAATCAGAGAAACCTTACCTTCTGCTACTGTCGCCAGCACGATAACGGTAGAACCGAGCTGGTTCTTGAGATCGTCGACCATAGTACGCAGCATCTTAGGCTCAACGCCCGCCAGATCGCTGACCAGCAGTTTGACGCCCTTAATGTCTACAGCCTTGCTGGAGAGGTTTGCACTCTCCTGCGCCGCAGCCTGCTCTTTCAGCTGCTGCAGCTCTTTTTCCAGCTGACGCGTGCGATCCAGCGCAACGCGCACTTTCTCGCCCAGGTTCTGGCTATCGCCTTTCAGCAGCTGCGCGATGTCGTGCAGCTGATCGCTCTGCGCATGCAGGCTGGCAATCGCACCTTCACCGGTCACCGCTTCAATACGACGCACGCCTGCCGCCGTACCCGACTCGGAAACGATGCGGAACAGGCCGATGTCACCGGTGCGCGAGGCGTGTGTACCGCCGCACAGTTCGGTAGAGAAGTCGCCCATGCTCAACACGCGAACACGTTCGTCGTATTTCTCGCCAAACAGCGCCATCGCACCTTTTTTCTTCGCGTCTTCGAGATCCATGATGTGGGTCTCGATTGGCAGGTTACGACGGATCTGCGCGTTCACCAGATCTTCCACCGCGCGGATTTCAGACGGCTTCATCGCTTCAAAATGCGAGAAGTCGAAGCGCAGCACTTTATCGTTAACCAGAGAACCTTTCTGTGCAACGTGGGTACCGAGCACGTCGCGCAGGGCAGCGTGCATCAGGTGGGTTGCCGAGTGGTTCAGACGAATGCGCGCGCGGCGAGCTTCATCAACGTTAGCCTGGACGCCCTCGCCCACTTTCAGAGAACCGGAAACCAGTTTGCCCTGGTGGCCAATCGCCTGACCGTATTTCTGGGTATCGGTCACGCTGAAGCTAAAGCCATTGCCCTTCAGTTCGCCTTTATCGCCAACCTGGCCGCCGGATTCGGCGTAGAACGGCGTTTTGTCCAGAATGACTACGGCTTCCTGACCTGCGCTGATGCTGTCCACGGCTTTGCCGTCAACAAACAGGGCGGTCACTTTGCCAGTCAGTTCCAGCGCCTCATAGCCTTTGAATTCAGACGCGCTATCAACGCGAATCATCGCGTTGTAGTCTGCACCGAAACCGCTGGACTCGCGCGCACGACGGCGCTGCTCTTCCATCGCGGCTTCGAAGCCCGCTTCGTCAACTTTAATGTTACGCTCGCGGCAAACGTCCGCCGTCAGGTCAACCGGGAAGCCGTAGGTGTCGTACAGGCGGAAAGCGGTTTCGCCGTCCAGGGTGTCGCCCTTAAGCTTCGCCAGCTCTTCGTCCAGCAGCGCCAGACCGCGCTCCAGCGTGCGGGCAAACTGCTCTTCTTCGGTTTTCAGAACCTGCTCAACCTGCGCCTGCTGGCGTTTCAGCTCGTCACCCGCTGACCCCATCACGCCAATCAGTGGCCCAACGAGTTTATAGAAGAAGGTGTCCTTCGCGCCCAGCATGTTGCCGTGACGGATAGCACGACGAATGATACGACGCAGCACGTAGCCACGGTTTTCATTCGACGGGATAACGCCGTCGGCAATCAGGAACGCGCAGGAACGAATGTGGTCCGCGATAACGCGCAGCGATTTGTTGTTCAGGTCGGTCGCGCCGGTGACTTCCGCAACGGCTTTGATCAGAGTGCTGAACAGGTCAATCTCATAGTTGGAGTTAACGTGCTGCAGTACCGCGGCAATACGCTCCAGACCCATACCGGTATCAACGGAAGGCTTCGGCAGCGGCTCCATGGTACCGTCGGCCTGACGGTTGAACTGCATGAAGACGATGTTCCAGATCTCAATGTAGCGATCGCCGTCTTCTTCCGGGCTGCCTGGAGGGCCACCCCAGATGTGGTCGCCGTGATCGTAGAAGATCTCGGTGCACGGACCGCAAGGACCGGTGTCACCCATCTGCCAGAAGTTGTCAGACGCGTATGGCGCGCCTTTGTTATCACCGATGCGAATAATACGCTCGCGCGGGATACCGACCTCTTTTTCCCAGATTTCGTAGGCTTCGTCATCGGTTTCATAGACGGTAACCCACAGACGCTCTTTCGGCAGGTTGAACCAGTTTTCACCGGTCAGCAGTTCCCACGCGTATTGAATGGCATCGTGTTTGAAGTAGTCGCCGAAGCTGAAGTTACCCAGCATTTCGAAGAAGGTGTGGTGACGCGCGGTGTAACCGACGTTTTCCAGGTCGTTGTGTTTACCGCCCGCACGCACGCAACGCTGTGAGGTTGTGGCGCGGGAATAATTACGCTTGTCGAGACCAAGGAACACATCCTTGAACTGGTTCATCCCGGCGTTGGTAAACAGCAGAGTCGGATCGTTGTTCGGTACCAGGGAGCTGCTGGCAACAACCTGGTGTCCCTTACTATGGAAAAAATCGAGAAACGCCTGACGGATCTCAGCGGTGCTCTTGCTCATAATTATCCTGAAATCAAGCTAACGAAATGTCGTAGCCAGCCTGTATCGGTAAACCGTTGGACAGACCAGCTACTGGAAAAAGTGGGAATAAGATAAGTTTTCTTTAGTGGGAAGTAAAATCCCGCATGCGTTCAATCGGCAAAATTACGCCAGATATCCTGAATATCTTCCATCAGGAAGCCGCGGTAGAGCAAAAAGCGCTGGATTTTGACTTTTTCTGAAAAATCACGCGGCAGCGGTTCGCCGTACTTGCGAATGGCCTGCTCTTTTGCCAGCTCGCACCAGTCAATGTCGCACTCGCGCATCGCTTTTTCGATGGACTCCCGGGCCACCCCTTTCTGGTTCAGCTCCTGCCGGATGCGCGCAGGGCCGTACCCCTTGCGGCCGCGGCTGGCGAGAAAGCGCGAGGCAAAGCGGTCATCGTCCAGGTAATGATGCTCATAGCACCAGGCCACCACGCGGTCGTAGTCTTCCGCCGTGGCATCAATCTCTTCCGGCCCGTTTTTACTCATCACCGGAGCCGACAGCTTCCGCCGCAGCTCCTGCTCACTGTGGTCACGCACGGCCAGGATGCGCACCGCACGATCCAGCAAGCGCGCGTAGGCGGGTCGGCGTGATGTCGGTTCACTCATAAAAAACCTGTAGAATCAGAAATGCAAAAAGGGCCGCATCAGCAGCCCTTCATCTTTACACGAGAGACTTAAAAGTCTTCGTTGGTTTCTTCAGCATCCGCAGCATCGACTACGAAATCAGGTTTGGAGTCCTGGTTGTTCAGCAGAAGCTCGCGCACCTTCTTCTCAATCTCTTTCGCCGCAGCCGGGTTCTCTTTCAGCCAGGAGATAGCATTCGCTTTACCCTGACCAATCTTGTCACCGTTGTAGCTGTACCAGGCGCCCGCTTTTTCAATCAGCTTCTCTTTCACGCCCAGGTCAACCAGTTCACCGTAGAAGTTGATCCCTTCACCGTAGAGGATCTGGAACTCAGCCTGTTTGAACGGTGCAGCGATTTTGTTCTTCACCACCTTCACGCGGGTTTCGCTACCGACGACGTTTTCACCCTCTTTCACCGCACCGATACGGCGGATATCCAGACGGACAGACGCGTAGAATTTCAGGGCGTTACCACCGGTTGTGGTTTCCGGGTTACCGAACATCACACCAATTTTCATACGGATCTGGTTGATGAAGATCAGCAGCGTGTTGGACTGCTTCAGGTTACCGGCCAGCTTACGCATCGCCTGGCTCATCATACGTGCCGCGAGGCCCATGTGAGAGTCGCCGATTTCACCTTCGATTTCCGCTTTTGGCGTCAGTGCGGCAACGGAGTCAACAACGATAACGTCAACCGCACCGGAGCGCGCCAGCGCGTCACAAATTTCCAGGGCCTGCTCACCGGTGTCCGGCTGAGAACACAGCAGGTTGTCGATGTCCACGCCCAGCTTACGCGCATAAACAGGATCCAGCGCGTGCTCGGCATCGATGAACGCACAGGTTTTACCTTCGCGCTGTGCCGCAGCAATCACCTGCAGCGTCAGGGTGGTTTTACCGGAGGATTCTGGCCCGTAGATCTCTACGATACGGCCCATTGGCAGGCCGCCCGCGCCCAGCGCGATATCCAGAGAAAGCGAACCGGTGGAGATCGTTTCCACATCCATGGTACGGTCTTCACCCAGGCGCATGATGGAGCCTTTACCGAATTGCTTTTCGATCTGGCCCAGTGCTGCCGCCAACGCTTTCTGTTTGTTTTCGTCGATAGCCATTATTACTCCTGTCATGCCGGGAGAAGCGACTGTGCTTCACCGTGGATTTCTGTTCTGTTGGTGCAATTATACTGTATGGTCATACAGTATCAAGTGTTTTGTAGAAATTGTTGCCAGAGCGTTTTTAACGCATATTCCGTTGCCTGACGGCGCACGCTTTCGCGATCGCCGCTGAAGCACTCCCGGCGGGTGATCCCTTCCCCTTTAGACGTGGCAAACCCAAACCAGACGGTGCCAACAGGCTTCACGTCGCTGCCGCCGTCCGGCCCCGCGATGCCGCTAATGGAAATCGCGTAATCTGCCCGCGCCGCCTTGAGCGCGCCAATGGCCATTTCAATGACCACCGGTTCACTGACCGCGCCATGCTGTTCCAGCGTGGCTTCACGCACGCCAATCATTTGTGCCTTAGCTTCGTTACTGTAGGTCACAAAACCGCGTTCAAACCAGGCGGAACTGCCGGCAATATCGGTAATCACTTTCGCCACCCAGCCGCCGGTGCAGGATTCCGCGGTGGTGATTGTCGCCCCACGCTGCTTAAGCGCCAGGCCAACGATCTCGCTAAGCTGCATCAATTCATGGTCAGTCATTCTCGCTCCAGGCATCAGAAAAACGTGCTGCACAAGATAGCACTTTCTCGTCAGATGTGGGGATGCGCTTCAGGTTTTACGAGGGGGCTTCAGAAAAAAGCCGGTGCAAACGCACCGGCCGTGGAAGAGGTTATTTCATGCTGTCGGCGAGGGTATTCACATTGTGGCGGAACGCCTTGACGTAGGTGTCTGCCACGCCGCCTTTTGCCGACAAGGCCTCCGGGTAAAGTTCTCCCCCTGGCTGCGCGCCCGTCGCCGAGGCAATCTGCTTCACCAGACGCGGATCGAGCTGGTTTTCCATAAACCAGGTTTTTACGCCGTCGGCTTTGATCTGATTGATGATCTCAGCAACCTGCGCCGCGCTGGCCTCGCTCTCTGAAGAGAGTCCTTGAGGTGCCATGAAGGTTACGCCATAAGCGCGGCTGAAATAGCCGAAGGCGTCATGGCTGGTCAGCACCTTGCGCTTCGCCTGCGGGATCTGGCTAAAGCGCGTTTTGGCCCAGCTATCCAGCTGGTTGAGCTGCGTGATATAGGGTTTACCGGAGGCTTCCAGCGCGGCTTTGTCCTGCGGATCGGCTTTCACCAGCCCGTTCAGAATATTTTGTGCATATAACGCCCCGTTCGCCGCGCTGTTCCACGCGTGCGGATCGGTCACGGTCTTTCCATCTTCCTCAAGCGTGTGCGTTTTCACGCCTGTTGAGGCGATGACCAGTTGCCCTTTGAACCCGGAGGCTTTCACCAGGCGGTCAAGCCAGCCCTCCAGCCCCAGACCGTTCACCACCACCACATCGGCCTTGCTCAGCGCCGCGCTGTCCTTCGGCGACGGTTCGAAGGTATGCGGATCGCCGTCCGGCCCCACCAGCGTCGTCACCTTCACATGATCGCCGCCCACCTCCTGGGTGATATCCCCCAGTATCGAGAAGCTGGTGACCACATTCAGCGTTTTCGCCATCACGCCCTGCGACATCATCCCCAGCGCGAGCGCCACTGCCACTACTAGTCCTGTACGTTTCATCGTTTCCCCTTGCGTTAAAAATACGCCCGCAGACTGCCAGCGAGCCTGCTTCGCGTACCCAATAAAATGGAAATAAAGAACAGCGCGCTGGCGGTGAGCACAATGGATGGCCCGGCCGGGAGACTCATCGCCCAGGAGAGGCTCAACCCCAGCCATGCGCAGACAATACCGCTGATGCCCGCCATCAGGAGTAACGCCGGTAGCGTGCGTACCCAGCAGCGTGCCGCCACGGCTGGCAGCATCATCAGACCGACGGCCATCAGCGTGCCGAGCACCTGAAAACCGGCCACCAGGTTAAGCACCAGCAGCGCCAGAAACAGTCCGTGCAGCAGGCCGGGCAGCCAGCGGGCGTTCACCTGTAGCCAGGCGGTGTCAAACGCTTCGGTAACCAGGCCGCGATAAAACATTGCCAGCACGATAAGAGTGAACATGCACACGGCTGTGACAAACAGCGCGGCGTCGTTGTCCACGGCGAGGATGGAGCCAAACAGCAGATGCAGCAGATCGACATTCGACCCACGAAGCGATACCAGCGTGACCCCCAGCGCCAGTGAGCCAAGATAAAACCCGGCAAAGCTGGCATCTTCCTTAAGCGGCGTGCGTCGGCTGACCAGACCGGCCAGCAGCGCCACGGTAATGCCCGCGACAAAACCGCCGATACTCATTGCCAGCAGCGACAGGCCGCTGAGCAGGTATCCCACGGCGACGCCCGGCAAAATAGCGTGAGAAAGGGCATCGCCCATCAGGCTCATCCGGCGCAGCTGGAGGAATACGCCGAGCGCGGTGGTGCTGATAGAAAGCGCCAGGCAAACCACCAGCGCGCGGCGCATAAAGCCGTACTCGATGAACGGCTGGAAGAATGTGTGCCAGATCATGCCACCCTCACCCGCTCGGTTTTCCACTGAGGCACGTCAGCATCCAGCCGCAACGTCTGCGGGAAGTGGCGCGACACGCGCTCGCTGTCGTGCAGTACCGCGAGCAGCGTTTGCCCCTGCATATACATCTCCAGCATCACATCCATCAGCACGTTACAGGTGGCTTCATCGATGCCGGTAAAGGGCTCGTCCAGCATCACCAGCGGCGCCTGCTGTACCAGGACGCGGGCAAACAGCATGCGCTGGAACTGGCCGCCGGAGAGCTCATCAATGGTGGATGATGCCATGGATTCCAGCCCGACCCGCTCAAGCGCGCTGGCAATACGCAACCGCGTTTCGCGACGAAACCCGGAAAGCAGCGAAATGCCCGGCCAGCAGCCCATGCTGACGACATCGCGAACGGTCAGCGGAAACTGCACCTCCAGCGCGTGACGCTGTGCCAGCCAGCCAATCACCGGGCGCTTCCCCTGCCAGCGAAAACCGCCGCTTACGGGTGGGATAAAACCCGCGAGCGTTTTCAGCAGCGTGGATTTGCCGCAGCCGTTGGCCCCAACAATGGCGGTCATGCTGCCGCGTTCAATGACGCCCGAAAGCGCGCGCGTGACGGGCTGGTGGTCGTAACCCGCAACCAGTTCATTCATCACGATCATGGCAATGCCACCGCCCAGCGCACGGCCAGGCCGAGAAAGACGATAAGCACCAGCGCCAGCAAAAGCCGAACCGGCGCAGACAGAGAGAAAAGGGACATTGACATCTCGGCACCAATTTAAATGTTATAACATAACAATAATGAAAGGTGATTAGGATGTAAATGGCAGGGTTGAAAAGGGAGTGTGGCGAAATGTTTCTGCAAAACGCCCTCTCCCATGGGAGAGGGCAACAGGCCGCACCGTGCGCGCAGCCATGCCGGGTGGCGGCGTTGCCTTACCCGGCCTACCCGTCGGGGTAACTTACTGACTAAACGGTGACGCCGCCGGCACGCGGGCCTGCGATACCGCCAGCCCCAGCTGCCATACGGCCATCGCATAGTGGGTGCTGTGGTTATAGCGGGTGATGGTGTAGAAGTTCGGCAGCCCGTACCAGTACTGATAGCCCGTTCCGACATCGAGACGCAGCAGACTCGCCTGCTGTGCATTGCCCAGCGGCTGCGTTGGCGTTAGGCCTGCCGCGGACAGCTGCGAAATGCTGTAGTTGGTTTTGAAGCCGTTTTCCAGCCCCGGCGCCTGACCGTTCGCCTGTACCGCCACCTGGCCGCCCGGCACCCAGCCGTGCGCTTTGAAGTAGTTCGCCACGCTGCCGATGGCATCCACCGGATCCCACAGGTTGATATGGCCATCTCCGTTAAAGTCGACGGCATACTGCTTATAGGACGACGGCATAAACTGGCCGTAGCCCATCGCGCCGGCAAACGACCCTTTCAGATCGAGCGGATCGTCCTGCTCGTTGCGCGCCATCAGCAGGAAGGTTTCCAGCTCGGAAGAGAAATACTCCGCGCGGCGCGGGTAGTTAAAGGAGAGCGTCGCCAGCGCATCCAGAATGCGGGTTTTGCCCATCACGCGGCCCCAGCGGGTTTCCACGCCGATAATCCCGACGATAATTTCAGGCGGCACGCCGTACACCTGCCACGCGCGGTTAAGCGCATCTTCATACTGATTCCAGAACGCCACGCCGTTTTGCACGTTGTCCGGGGTAATGAACTGTTTGCGATAGCGCAGCCACGCCCCATTTGGCCCGCTCGGCACCTGGGCCGTCGGCGCCTGTCTGTCCATCAGGCGCAGCACGTAGTCCAGACGCTTGGCCTGAGACAAAATTTCGTGCAGCTGCTGTCTGTCAAAGCCGTGCTTGCTCACCATTTTATCGATGAACTGCTCGGCCGCCGGGTTATTCGCGAAGTCGCCGCCCATCTGCATCATATTGTGCTGCGGCTCCAGCAGGAATCCTCCGGAAGGCGCGCCCGCCGTTTGCTGAACGGCTTCGGTCTTAGGTTTGCTACTACAGGCAGACAGCAGAATAAGCGCAGGCAACAGCGCTGCATAACGACGCTTGAACATGAGACATCCATTTAACGGGTTCGATAAGAACCCAGTATGGTAAAGCATCCGCAACACCTCAAGGAAGCGGTACGCACCTCCCCAACGCAAATCCGTGCTTTTTTCCCCCGAAAATCATTCACCACGTCAATTATCTTTCAAAATAATCCATTTTTCTTTCATTGTGAGATCTAACTAACACTTTAAAACCTTTCAAAGTGATTATTATTAGCCACAGATAGACAAAAACAAACGCCCTACAGGAGAGAAGAATGATAGAAACCATCACCCACGGCGCCGAGTGGTTCATCGGGCTGTTTCAGAAAGGCGGAGAAGTGTTCACCGGCATGGTGACCGGGATCCTGCCCCTGCTGATCAGCCTGCTGGTGATCATGAACGCGCTGATTAACTTTATCGGCCAGCAGCGCATTGAGCGCTTCGCCCAGCGCTGCGCCGGAAACCCGCTGTCCCGCTACCTGATACTGCCCTTTATCGGCACCTTCGTGTTCTGCAACCCGATGACCTTAAGCCTCGGCCGCTTTATGCCAGAGAAGTACAAGCCGAGCTATTACGCCGCCGCCTCCTACAGCTGCCATTCCATGAACGGCCTGTTCCCACACATCAACCCCGGCGAACTGTTCGTTTATCTCGGGATCGCCAGCGGCCTGACCACGCTTGGCCTGCCGCTCGGCCCGCTGGCGGTGAGCTACCTGCTGGTCGGTCTGGTGACCAACTTCTTCCGCGGCTGGGTGACCGACCTCACCACCGCCATTTTTGAGAAAAAAATGGGCATCCAGCTTCAACAGAAAGTCCATCTTTCAGGAGCCACAGCATGAACCGGATCCGCATTGAGAAAGGCAAGGGCGGCTGGGGCGGCCCGCTGGAGTTCGACGCCACCGAAGGCAAAAAGATTGTGTACATCACCGCGGGCACGCGCCCGGCGATCGTCGACACGTTGCGCGATCTGACCGGCTGGGAAGCGGTCGATGGCTTCAAGGAAGGCGAACCGCCGGAAGCGGAAATTGGCGTGGCGGTGATCGACTGCGGCGGCACGCTGCGCTGCGGCATCTATCCGAAGCGCCGCATTCCGACGGTAAATATTCACTCCACCGGGAAATCCGGCCCGCTGGCGCAGTACATCCTCGAAGACATTTATGTCTCAGGCGTGAAGGAAGACAACATCACCCTGGTGAAGGGGACGTCTGCGCCGCAAAAAGCGGCCCCGCGCGAGTACGACACCAGCAAGAAAATTACCGAGCAGAGCGACGGCCTGCTGGCAAAGGTCGGGATGGGGATGGGGTCCGCCGTGGCGGTGCTGTTCCAGTCCGGGCGCGACACCATCGACACGGTGCTGAAGACCATCCTGCCGTTTATGGCGTTCGTCTCGGCGCTGATCGGCATCATCATGGCCTCCGGCCTGGGCGACTGGATTGCCCACGGCCTCGCCCCGCTCGCCAGCCACCCGCTTGGGCTGGTGACGCTGGCGCTGATCTGCTCCTTCCCGCTGCTGTCGCCGTTCCTCGGCCCGGGCGCGGTGATTGCTCAGGTCATCGGCGTGCTGATTGGCGTGCAGATTGGTCTGGGGAACATTCCCCCGCACCTCGCCCTGCCCGCCCTGTTTGCCATTAACGCCCAGGCAGCGTGCGACTTTATCCCCGTGGGGCTGTCGCTGGCGGAAGCACGCCAGGACACCGTGCGCGTGGGCGTGCCGTCCGTGCTGGTCAGCCGCTTCCTGACGGGCGCGCCGACGGTGCTGATTGCCTGGTTTGTCTCCGGCTTTATTTATCAATAAGAGGTTCCTGCCATGACCGTGATTTACCAGACCACCATTACCCGCATCGGCCAGAGCGCGGCGGATGCGCTGAGCGACCAGATGCTGATCACCTTTCGCGAAGGGGCGCCTGCGGATATCGAAGAGTTTTGCTTCATCCACTGCCACGGCGAGCTGAACGGTGAGCTAAAGGCCGGGAGCCAGCTGGAGCTGGGCGAGGCGCGCTATGCCGTGACCGCCGTCGGCGACGTCGCTGAACAAAACCTGCGCGAGCTGGGCCACATCACCCTGCGTTTCGACGGCCAGCCGCAGGCGGAATATCCCGGCACGGTTCACGTAGCGGGCCCGGTTCCGCAGGCCGTTACCCCAGGCTGCACGTTAAAATTTGTTGCGTAATTAAGGAGATAGACATGAGTCAGGTTGCCGTTGTCATTGGTGGGGGACAAACCTTAGGCGAGTTCCTCTGCCGTGGGCTTGCCGCTGAGGGTTACCGCGTGGCGGTAGTGGATATTCAGAGTGAAAAGGCCGCCCGCGTGGCGGACACCATCAACACCGAGTTTGGCGAAGGAATGGCTTACGGGTTTGGCGCCGACGCCACCAGCGAGCAGAGCGTGATGGCGCTCGCCCGCGGCGTGGACGACATTTTTGGGCGTACCGACCTGCTGGTTTACAGCGCCGGCATTGCGAAAGCGGCCTTTATCAGCGACTTCGAGCTGGGGGATTTTGACCGCTCGCTGCAGGTCAATCTGGTGGGCTATTTCCTCTGCGCCCGCGAGTTTTCCCGTCTGATGATCCGCGACGGCATTCAGGGGCGCATCATTCAGATCAACTCAAAATCGGGGAAAGTGGGCAGCAAGCACAACTCCGGCTACAGCGCGGCGAAGTTTGGCGGCGTGGGGCTGACGCAGTCTCTGGCGCTGGATCTGGCCGAATACGGCATTACCGTCCACTCGCTGATGCTGGGCAATCTGCTGAAATCGCCGATGTTCCAGTCCCTGCTGCCGCAGTACGCCACCAAGCTCGGTATTAAAGCGGAAGAAGTGGAGCAGTACTACATCGATAAAGTGCCGCTCAAGCGCGGGTGCGACTATCAGGACGTGCTGAACATGCTGCTGTTTTACGCCAGCCCGAAAGCCTCATACTGCACCGGACAGTCGATTAACGTCACCGGTGGGCAGGTGATGTTCTGAGTTCATTCCCCGGTGGCGCTGCGCTTACCGGGGCTACCATCCCCGCAGGCCGGGTAAGGCGCAGCCGCCACCCGGCAATTAAAGGAGCCGATATGGTCACCGCACTCATTACCGTCGCCGCCCTCGCCTGGATCTGCCAGATGGCGTTTGGCGGCTGGCAAATCCATCGGTTTAACCGCGCGTTTGACGCCCTGTGCCAGAAAGGCCGCGTGGGCGTCGGGCGTTCCGGTGGACGTTTCAAGCCGCGGGTCGTCGTGGCTGTTGCGCTGGATGAAAACAACAAGGTCTGCGATTCCCTCATCATGCGCGGCATGACCGTCTTTGCCCGTCCGGTGAAAATCCAGGCAATCAACGGCATTTCGCTGCAGGAATTGCAGCCCGATGTGATCTTTCCCCATGATCCACTTTGTCAGAATGCACTATCATTAGCGCTTAATCTGAAACATGGATAATTTCGTTGTGAAAGATATAGACTTGCGAAATTATCATTTCGCAACCTAAGGAACGAAGCGCCTATGAAACCTCGTCAGCGGCAGGCGGCCATTCTTGAGCATCTGCAAAAACAGGGAAAATGCTCGGTGGAGGATCTGGCCCACTACTTTGACACCACCGGCACGACGATACGCAAGGACCTCGTATTGCTCGAAAACTCTGGCGCCGTCATTCGAACCTACGGCGGCGTGGTGCTCAATAAAGACGAAGCGGACCCGCCTATCGACCACAAAACGCTGATCAATACCCACCAGAAAGCGCTGATTGCCGAAGCCGCCGTAAAATTTATCCACGATGGCGACTCGATCATTCTGGATGCAGGCAGTACCGTCCTGCAGATGATCCCCCTGCTCAGCCGCTTTAACAACATCACGGTGATGACCAACAGCCTGCACATCGTCAACGCCCTGTCGGAGAACGACTGCGAGCAGACCATCCTGATGCCCGGCGGCACCTTCCGCAAAAAATCGGCGTCGTTTCACGGACAGCTGGCGGAGAACGCCTTCGACCACTTCAGCTTCGATAAACTGTTCATGGGCACCGACGGCATCGACCTGAACGCGGGCGTCACCACCTTCAACGAGGTGTTCAGCGTCAGTAAAGCCATGTGCAACGCCGCGCGGGAAGTGATTTTGATGGCGGACTCGTCGAAGTTTGGCCGCAAAAGCCCCAACATAGTCTGTAGCCTTGAAAGCGTTGATAAGCTGATTACCGACGCGGGTATCGATCCGGCGTTCAAAAAAGCGCTGGAAGAGAAAGGCATCGACGTGATCGTAACCGGAGAGAGAGATGAGTGATTTTCTGTTAGAAACGGGCCGCCAGACGCTGATGCTGGAGCTGCAGGAAGCCAGCCGCCTGCCGGAACGTCTGGGCGAGGATTTTGTCCGCGCGGCCAACACCATTATCCACTGCGAAGGCAAAGTGATCGTGGCGGGCATCGGTAAATCCGGCCATATCGGCAAAAAGATTGCCGCGACGCTGGCCAGCACCGGCACCCCGGCCTTCTTCGTGCACCCTGCCGAAGCGCTGCACGGCGATCTGGGAATGATTGAAAGCCGCGACGTGATGCTGTTTATCTCCTACTCCGGTTCGGCGAAAGAGCTGGATCTCATTATTCCGCGCCTGCAGGAAAAATCGGTCGCCCTGCTGGCGATGACCGGGAAATCCCGCTCGCCCCTGGCGCTGGCCGCCAAAGCAACGCTGGATATTTCCGTTGAGCGTGAAGCCTGTCCGATGCACCTCGCCCCCACCTCCAGCACCGTAAATACCCTGATGATGGGCGACGCGCTGGCGATGGCGGTAATGCAGGCGCGCGGGTTTAACGAAGAAGATTTCGCCCGTTCGCATCCGGCGGGTGCGCTCGGAGCGCGCCTGCTCAACAAGGTTCACCACCTGATGCGCACAGAAGATGCGATTCCACAGGTCAAACTCAATACCAGCGTCATGGACGCGATGCTGGAGCTGAGCCGTACCGGTCTGGGGCTGGTGGCGGTGTGCGATGACGACGGATACGTCAAAGGCGTGTTCACCGACGGCGACCTGCGCCGCTGGCTGGTGAGCGGCGGTAAGCTGGAAACAGACGTGTCGGACGCCATGACCCAGGGCGGGCTGACGCTGAACGCCGAGAGCCGCGCCATTGAAGCCAAAGAGGTGCTGATGAAGCGCAAAATCACCGCCGCACCGGTGGTGGATGACACCGGCAGGCTGTGCGGTGCCATCAACCTGCAGGATTTCTATCAGGCCGGGATTATCTAACCCTTCAGCCCGAGACGCTTCGCCAGCCGGTGCAGGTTGGCGACGTCCATCTCCAGCGCCCGGGCGCACGCCGCCCAGTTGCGGTTGTTCTGCTCCAGCGCGCGGGTAATCATCTGACGCTGAAACGCCTCTGTCGCGTCACGCAGATTTTCATGCGCTCTCTCTGGTACAGCCTGCGCAATAGACGCAATTTCATCATGCTGCGCAAAATGCCGGGCATGTATAACCACTTCATCACCCGAACGCGTCGCTCGCGCCAGCACCACCGCGCGGTGAATCGCGTGCTCCAGCTCGCGCACGTTGCCCGGCCAGCCGTAGCTCAGCAGATGCGCCCTCGCCCCCGGGCTTAACACCACGCGGGAAAGCCCCATCCTGAGACGGCACTGTTCGCAGAAATAGCCCGCCAGCAGCACCACGTCGTCCCCGCGCTCGCGCAGCGGCGGCACGGTAAGCGGAAACACGCTCAGGCGGTGGAACAGGTCGGCGCGGAACTGTCCGGCCAGCACCGCCTCACGCAGGTCGCGGTTGGTTGCCGCCAGCACGCGAACGTCCACTCTGTGACTGCGGTCATCCCCCACGCGCTGGATATCGCCGTACTGCAATACGCGCAGGAGTTTGGCCTGGAGCGACAGAGAGAGCTCGCCAATTTCATCCAGAAACAGCGTGCCGTTATCGGCCATTTCGAACTTGCCGCTGCGGTTGCTGATGGCGCCGGTAAACGCCCCTTTGACGTGGCCAAACAATTCGCTTTCCGCCACGCTTTCCGGCAGCGCGGCGCAGTTGAGGTACACCAGCGGACTGACCGCGCGCGGCGACGCTTCGTGAATCGACTTCGCCACCAGCTCCTTGCCGGTGCCGGTCTCCCCGAAGATCAGCACGTTCAAATCGGACGCGGCAACAATCTCAATCTCTTTTTTGAGCTGCGCCATGCCCGGCGAGAGGCCAATCATCTCCGTGTGCGTCACCTGCTCAAACGCCGCCGGGCTGCCGGGAGAAATATTCTGACTCTCCAGCTGTTCAATCAGCAGCGCATTGTTCAGCGCCCCGGCGGCCAGGGCGGCAATCAGGCGAAGCTCCTCATCGCTGAAGGTATCGAACTGGTCCGGTGACAGGCCGTCGAGGGTCAGCGCCCCAATCAGATTCTGCCCGGCAAACAGCGGCAGGCCGATACAGGCGTGCACCTTCAGGCTCTCCTGGCCTGGAATCAGCCCGTCGTACGGGTCGGGCAGATCGCTGTCCGCCGGGAAGCGCACCACGTCACCCGCGCGGGCGATAGTTTCCAGACGCGGATGGCCTTCAAGGGTAAAGCGCCGCCCGAGCACGTCCTTCGCCAGGCCGTCGATGGCCAGGGGAATAAACTGCCGCCCCTCGTAGCGCAGCAGCGCCGAGGCGTCGCACGCCAGCACGTGGCGCAGCGTGGAGATCAGCCGCTGGAAGCGGTCCTGATGACCAATACCGGTTTGCAGTTCAATGGCGATTTTCGCCAGCACGTCTACGGAAAAGCTCATCTCTGCCTCGCTGTCATTTTGACAATGCATGTTGTCATAGTGACACTGTTTTTAATAGTCATAATGACTACCCATTTCGGATCGTCAAAGCATTAAGCTATAAAAATCAATGTATTAAAAGTTGGCACGCGGCTTGATATAAGCAAACCATCCTATTTGAAAAACGCGATATTACGCTGAGGTTTGCTATGTCTATTCTGGTTAAAAATAACATTCATTGGGTGGGTCAACGTGACTGGGAAGTGCGCGATTTCCACGGGACGGAATATAAAACGCTGCGCGGCAGCAGCTACAACAGCTATCTCATTCGTGAAGGTAAAAATGTGCTGATCGATACCGTCGATCACAAGTTCAGCCGCGAGTTCGTGCAGAACCTGCGCGGCGAAATCGATCTGAACGCCATCGACTACATCATCATCAACCACGCGGAGGAGGATCACGCCGGGGCCCTGACCGAGCTGATGTCGTATATTCCGGACACCCCGATCTACTGCACCACCAACGCCATCGACTCGATCAACGGCCACCACCACCATCCGGAGTGGAACTTCCACATCGTGAAAACCGGCGACGCGCTGGATATCGGCAACGGCAAGCAGCTGATCTTCGTGGAAACGCCCATGCTGCACTGGCCGGACAGCATGATGACCTACATGACCGGCGACGCGGTGCTGTTCAGCAACGACGCCTTCGGCCAGCACTACTGCGACGAACGTCTGTTCAACGACGAGGTGGATCAGACCGAGCTGTTCGAACAGTGCCAGCGGTACTACGCCAACATCCTCACCCCGTTCAGCCGTCTGGTGACGCCTAAAATCACCGAGATCCTCGGCTTTAACCTGCCGGTGGAGATGATTGCCACCTCCCACGGCGTGGTGTGGCGTGAAAACCCCACCCAGATCGTGGAGCTGTACCTGAAGTGGGCGGCGGATTATCAGGAAGATCGCATCACGATCTTCTACGACACCATGTCCAACAACACCCGCATGATGGCGGACGCCATTGCCCAGGGCATCAACGAAGTGGACCCGAACGTGGCGGTGAAAATCTTCAACGTGGCGCGCAGCGATAAAAACGAGATCCTCACCAACGTCTTCCGCTCCAAGGGCGTTCTGGTGGGCACCTCCACCATGAACAACGTGATGATGCCGAAGATTGCCGGTCTGGTCGAAGAGATGACCGGCCTGCGTTTTCGCAACAAGCGCGCCAGCGCCTTTGGCTCCCACGGCTGGAGCGGCGGCGCGGTCGACCGCCTTTCCACCCGTTTACAGGATGCAGGGTTTGAGATGTCGATGAGTCTGAAGGCGAAATGGCGGCCGGATATCGACGCCCTGGAAATCTGCCGCCAGCACGGCCGCGACATTGCCCGTCAGTGGGCGCTCGCACCGCTGCCGGAAACCGCCCCCGCTGCGGCGGTTGCGCCGGAAGCCGTAGCTGAAGCCGCCGCTGCCGACCTCGGTCCTTGCATGCAGTGCAGCGTGTGCCAGTGGATTTACGACCCGGAACGGGGCGAGCCGCTGCAGGATGTCGCCCCGGGCACGCCGTGGAGCGAGGTGCCGGACAATTTCCTCTGCCCGGAATGTTCCCTCGGGAAAGACGTCTTTGATGAACTGGCAACGGAGGCAAAATGAGCCACGGCATCGTCATTATCGGCTCGGGCTTTGCCGCCCGCCAGCTAGTGAAAAATATCCGCAAGCAGGACGCTAACGTGCCGCTGACGCTGATCGCCGCCGACAGCATGGACGAGTACAACAAGCCTGATTTAAGCCACGTCATTAGCCAGAACCAGCGCGCAGACGATCTCACCCGCCAGACGGCGGGGGCGTTCGCAGAACAGTTTAACCTGCGTCTGTTTCCGTACACCTGGGTCACCGATATCGACGCCAACGCCCGTCTGGTGAAAGCGAAAGATAAAACCTGGCAGTACGACAAGCTGGTGCTGGCCACGGGTGCCTCTGCGTTTGTGCCGCCGGTTGAGGGCCGCGAGCTGATGGTCACGCTCAACAGCCAGCAGGCGTATCAGGCCAGCGAAACGGAGCTTCGCGACGCCACGCGGGTGATGATTGTCGGCGGCGGGCTGATCGGTACCGAGCTGGCGATGGACTTCTGCCGGGCGGGAAAATCCGTGACCCTGGTCGACCACGCGGCGAGCATTCTGTCAGCGCTGATGCCCGCGGAAGTGAGCAGTCGCTTACAGCATCGTCTGACCGACATGGGCGTGCATCTGCTGCTGAAATCGCAGCTGCAGAGCCTGAGCAAAACCGGCAGCGGCATACGTGCGACGCTCGACCGCAGCCGCAGCGTGGAGGTGGATGTGGTGATTGCGGCGACGGGGTTGCGCCCGGAAACGGCGCTGGCGCACCGCGCAGGCGCCGAAATCAACCGCGGCGTGAAGGTTAACAGCTACCTGCAAACCACCCAGCCGGACATGTATGCCCTGGGCGACTGCGCGGAAATTAACGGCCAGGTGCTGCCGTTCCTGCAACCGATTCAGTTAAGCGCCATGTGCCTGGCGAAAAACCTGCTCGGCGGCAACGCCCCGGTGAAATTACCCGCCATGCTGGTCAAAGTGAAAACGCCGGAATTACCGCTGCATCTCGCAGGCGAAACGCAGCGTCAGGATCTGGACTGGCAGATTGCCCTTTCGCCGCAGGGCATGGTGGCGCGCGGCACCGATACCGACGGTCAGATGCGCGCCTTTGTCGTCAGTGAGGACAGAATGAAGGAGGCCTTCGCCCTGCTGAAATCGCTCCCTGCTTAACCCTCGTATTGCCGGGTGGCGCTCCGCTTACCCGGCCTACATGCAGACCCGTGAAAGCGTAGCGCCACTGGACTGGTTCGTTCAGGAACGTACCACCAGCGCGTCGTAGCCGCGCCAGCGGTAATTCGCCATCGAGATCAGCCAGCAGGCGACAAACAGACCCACGACGACAAACCCGGCGTTGCCCAGATTGTCGTTCACCGCGCCAATCAGATCCCAGAGGCCGCCGCTGAGGGCAAATTTATCCATCAGCAGACCCAGCGCTTCCAGCCCGCCGATAAACAGCGCCACCACCACGGAGGTGCCGGTGATGGTCATGTTGTAGTAAAGCTTGCGCTGCGGTTTGTTAAACGCCCAGCCGTAGGCACCCACCATCAGCAGGTTGTCGAGGGTATCCACCAGCGCCATGCCGCTGGCGAAGAGTGCCGGGAAGATCATGATTGACCACACCGACATTCCGCTGGACGCGCTGGCGGCAGAGATCCCCAGCACGCCGATCTCGGTGGCCGTGTCAAAGCCGAGACCAAACAGGAAACCGACCAGGTACATCTGCCAGCTTTTATTGACGAGGCGGAAGGTCTTGCCGAACAGCCAGTTCATCACCCCGCCCTGAACAGGTAGCGTGATGTCGTCCTGCACCGGCCTGCCGCGTTTTAGCGCCTGAAAATTGCGCCAGACGCCGCGCAGGATCACCATATTCACCAGCGCCATCGCCAGCAGGAAGGTCGCGGAAACGGCGGTGCCAATCAGGCTGCCGGTTTCGTGGAACCACGCCATGTTCTTCTGAAACGCCGTGGCGGTAGCGGCGATGGCAATGGAGGCCAGCACCACGATAGTAGAGTGGCCCAGCGAGAACCACGCCCCCACTCCAGAGGGGCGTTTGCCCTGCTGCATCATCTTACGCGTCACGGTATCAATGGCGGCAATGTGGTCAGCGTCCACCGCGTGACGCAGTCCGTAGCACCACGCCAGCAGGCTTGCCGCCATCAGCGCCGTGCTGCCGCTAAAGGTGTGCCATGCCCATCCCCAGGCCAGCAGGTTTGCCATTACCAGAGCCAGCAGCAGGAGCGCGGCGCGAGGTTCATTGCGTAACAGTCGTAACATTTTAAGTCCTTTGTAAACATGACCGGGCAGCGGCGACCACCGCCTGCCCGAAGGAGATCGCTCCGTCACCTGCGGGCAGGCGCGAAGGAAAAAGAAGCGTAAAGTCAGAAAGATAATGACGCAGACGCGCGCGCAGCAGACGGTTGTGCAATACCCCGCCGCTGAGGCAGATTGTCGACAGCGACAGGCGCCGGGCGTGAAACGCGGCGAGCTGCGCCAGCCCTTTTGCCAGCGCGTCGTGAAACGCCCAGGCGCGCGCGCAGGGCTCCGCCTGCCAGCTCAGCCACTGCTGCCAGAAAAGCGCGAGATTATCCGCGTCCAGCGTCACCGGATGGTCGACACCCGCGCACTGCGATGCCAGGGCTTCCAGCCGGCAGGCGGCCTCACCTTCCCAGGATTGGGTTTCGATACCCAGCGCGCAGGCGACTGCATCAAACAGGCGACCGCAGGACGAGGCCCGCGGCGCGTTGAGGCCACGCTGGATCGCCGTCGCCAGCAGCGGCCAGTTCTGGCGCTGCACCGCGTGGGTTTCCGGGTACTGCTGCCAGTCAGGCACAAACGCCAGGCAGTGGGCGAGCAGATTGCGCCACGGCTGCCGCGCCGCCAGATCGCCGCCCGGCAGCGCAACGGCAGGCAGGCCACCCAGATGCGCGTATTCGAGATAGCTGACCCGCAGGCACTCTCCACCCCACAGCGCGCCGTTTTCCCCCATGCCGATCCCGTCCAGCGTCAGGGCGATAACGTCTCCGCCCTCGCGCGGCCAGCCGTTTTCGGCCAGGCACGCCGCCGCGTGAGCGTGATGGTGGTGTACCTCTTCAAGGGGCAACGCCTGCGCTTGCGCCCACTGGCGAGCGCGATACCCCGGATGGGCATCGCACACCACGCGCGTCGGCTGAAAGGCGTAAATGTCCTGCATCACCGACAGCGCCGAACGCCACTGCGCTTCCACACCCTCGTCACCGAGATCGCCAAAATGCTGGCTCAGCACCACCTGGTTCCCACGCACCAGGCAGAAGGTGTTTTTCATCTCCGCCCCGGTGCACAGCATGGCGGGGATATTGTCGAACCCGGCAGGCAACGTGATGGCATCGGGCACAAAGCCGCGCGCGCGACGCAGCATCGCACCGTCCCGATCCATCACCGAATCGTCCATCCGCTGCAGGATATCGCGGTTATGCAGCAGGAAGCCGTCCGCGATGCCGCTGAGCTCATCCAGTGCCTGGCGGTTGGTGACGGCAGGCGGTCTGCCGCTGAGGTTGCCGGAGGTCATCACCAGCGGGCGCTGACAGTCCATCATCAGAAGATGCTGCAGCGGGTTCGCAGGAAGCATGATACCTACGGTATCCAGACCGGGCGCGATACCTTCCGGGAGCGCGGGCAGCCAGGCTTTTGGCGTGAGCACAATGGGTGCGGCGGGTGAGCGTAGCAGCGCCTGAACCGTCTCCGGCAGGTCATCCGCATGCGGGATCATTACCGCCAGCGGCTTCGACGGGCGCTGCTTGCGTGCCCGAAGCGTCGCGACCGCCTGCGGGTTACGCGCATCGCAGACGAGGTGAAAGCCGCCCAGCCCTTTAACCGCGACAATACCGCCGCTTTTCAGCATCGCTACCGCCGCGCGCAGCGCAGCCTCGCGCTCAGCGGTCATGTCGCCCGCACGCCACGCCAGCGCGGGTCCGCAGTCCGGGCAGGCGACCGGCTGGGCGTGAAAACGGCGGTCGGCAGGATTACGGTACTCTGCTTCACACGGCCCGCAGAGCGGGAACGGCGCCATTGCCGTGGCCGGACGGTCATAGGGCATCGCGCGGATAATGGTAAACCGCGGCCCGCAGTGGGTGCAGTTGATAAACGGATAGCGATAGCGGCGTTCGCGTGGGTCGCACATCTCAGCCAGACACGCCGGGCAGGTCGCGGCATCGGGGACAATCTGGGTGTCCATCGTCCCGGCCCCGCTGTGGCGGATGGTAAAGTCCTCCGGCACGTGCGCCCAGGTAAACGGCTGCGTTTCCACGCGATCAATGCGTGCCAGCGGCGGGCAGTCCTGATGCAGCCTCGCGGTAAAGGCCCCCCCATTACCCGCGAGGCGCACCAGCACGCCCTCTCCGTCATTGCAGACGTCACCGGTCAGCTGAAGCGCCTGCGCCAGCTGCCAGACGAAGGGACGAAACCCCACGCCCTGCACCTTGCCGCGCACCCGCAGCTGAACGCCGTTGCTGCTCATACGGTTCAGAACAGCAGTGATGACGAGGTGTCGAACGCCGCGCGACGGCGCTTTTCGGCGCTCATCTGCTCAAGCTTGTCGCGATCCACGCAGACCAGCGCGTGCGTCGGGCAGGCTTCCATACAGGCCGGGCCGGCCTCACGGTGGTAGCACAGGTCGCACTTGTTGGCTTCGGCTTTCTCCGCCCGCACGCTCAGCCCCATGCCGCTGTTGCGCACCACCGGACGGACCACCACCTCCATCGCGCCATACGGGCAGGCAACCACGCAGGTTTTGCAGCCAATGCAGCGCTCCTGCATCACGTGCACAAAGCCTTTCTCGCGTTTAATCGCCCCGTTCGGGCAGACGTTCGCGCACGGAGCGTCTTCGCACTGGCGACAGATGGCGGCGGTGGAGATATTCACGCCTTTGATGACGTGGATGCGCGGCAGGAAGGTGTCAGGGGTGAGCGACGCACAGTCCTGCTCCGCCTGATGGGAAACCACGCACGCCACTTCACAGGTACGGCAACCAATACACTTACTGGCATCGGCCATAATAAAACGGTTCATCTGCTTCTCCAGCATTACAGTTATGCGCGGAGATATTCATAAACCGTGCCAATAATTAACACATTGATTTTATGGGACTTTTAAAATCGCAGCGGCGCTGTCATCGTCACTTATGACGATGACAGCTGTCGACATCAGCGGTGTGGGCCGTCAATAACCGAGTCGCGAAGGACAAGCTCGCCGGAGAAGGTTTGCTGATATTTAAACTCGCCGCCGTCGAGCATGAAGATCAGGCGGCTGATGGTCTCCTGAATCATCTCCGTTACCGGAATGCGTACGCTGGAGAGCGACGGCACGATGTAGGGCGCGATGGCCACATCGTCGAAACCGATCACCGACACCGCGTCCGGCGTGGCCACGCCGCTGTCGTGCAGCTGCTTCAGGGCACCGATGGCCATATCGTCATTGCTCGCCACCAGCGCCGTAAAGCGCTCACCGCGCGCAAGCAGGTCGGACACCGCCGCCGCGCCGCTGGCGGGGTTCCACTTCCCCTGCGCGATCAGCCCCTCGCGCAGCGGAATACCGTGCTGCGCCAGCGCGTCCTTGTAGCCGGAGAGACGCTCGACCCCGGTGGGGGAATCCATCGAGCCGGTGATAAAGGCGATCTCCCGATGCCCTTTCGCAATCAGCTGTGACACCGCGTCCTGGCTGGAGGCTTTATGATCGGACCAGACGCTGTGGCTGCTGTTTTTCCGCAGGCGGCGGTTGAGCACCATAATGGGCTGCTCGCACTTCTCGACGATCGCATCCATCTCATCCACGCTCAGAAAACGCGGATAGATGATCACCGCGTCGCAGCGCATATCCAGCAGATACTGGATCGCCTCGCGCTCCTCATCGGCGCTGTGCTTGCCGTCCGCGAGGATCAGCTGTCGCCCTTTCTCTTCGGTCATGCGCGCGGCGTGAAACAGCAGTTCGCTAAAGTAGACGCCGTGATAAAGGGTGTTCGTCACCACCAGGCCCAGCGTCTGGGTGCGTTTGGTCGCCAGGTTGCGCGCCAGCAAATTTGGGCGATAGCCGCTCTCTTCAATGGCCTGAAACACCCGGTCTTTGGTCTCCTGGCTGACGTAGCCGTTACCCGACAGCACCCGGGACACCGTCGCTTTCGAAACGCCTGCCCGCTTCGCCACTTCCAGCATCGTGGTCATGTTTTTTTTCCATCCGAAACTCATGCGGGCAGTGTACTGCACTGCAGAAAAATTGTCGCAGCGGCGACATCACGCTTTCGGCACCTCATTGCGACATTCATCACGAAACGAAAAAATGGTCAAAAAGCGATCTTGTTTCACTCATAAAAACTCATGATGATTATGTGGAACCGGTTTCCTACATTTCACACAACGATAACAGGATCACATCCGATGGCCAAAAATTACGCTGCGCTGGCGAACGACGTTATCAGCGCGCTGGGCGGCAAAGAGAACATCGTCGCCGTCACCCACTGCATGACGCGACTGCGTTTCGTTCTGAAAGACGAAACCCTCACCGACGCCGCGCGCCTGAAAAGCATCAGCGGCGTGCTCGGCGTGGTGCGTAACGACAACCAGTGCCAGGTGATTATTGGCAATACCGTCTCTCAGGCGTACCGCGAGGTGGTAAGCCTGCTGCCCGCTGACCTGCAGCCCGCGGTGCCGGAAGGCCCGCAAAAGCTGACGTTACGCCGCATTGGCGCCGGGATCCTCGACGCGCTGATCGGCACCATGTCCCCGCTGATCCCGGCGATCATCGGCGGCTCGATGGTCAAGCTGCTGGCGATGATCCTCGAGATGACCGGCGTGCTGCCCAAAGGCGCACCGACGCTCACCATTTTGACCGTCATCGGCGACGGCGCGTTCTTCTTCCTGCCGCTGATGGTGGCGGCCTCGGCGGCGGTAAAATTCAAAACCAACATGTCGCTGGCGATAGCCATTGCGGGCGTGCTGGTGCACCCGAGCTTTATCGAGCTGATGGCGAAAGCCGCGCAGGGCGAGCACGTTGAGTTCGCCTTTATCCCGGTGACGGCGGTGAAATACACCTACACCGTCATCCCCGCGCTGGTGATGACCTGGTGCCTGTCGTACATCGAACGCTGGGTGGATCGCATCACCCCGGCGGTGACGAAAAACTTCCTCAAGCCGATGCTGATCGTGCTGATTGCCGCCCCGCTCGCCATCGTGCTGATTGGCCCGCTGGGGATCTGGATCGGTAGCGCCATCTCCGCGCTGGTCTACACCATTCACGGCTACCTGGGCTGGCTCTCCGTGGCGATCATGGGCGCATTGTGGCCGCTGCTGGTGATGACCGGGATGCACCGCGTCTTTACGCCGACCATCATTCAGACCATTGCCGAAACGGGCAAGGAAGGGATGGTGATGCCGTCGGAAATTGGCGCCAACCTGTCGCTCGGCGGTTCGTCGCTGGCGGTGGCGTGGAAAACGAAAAACCCGGAGCTGCGCCAGACGGCGCTGGCGGCGGCGGCCTCCGCCATCATGGCGGGGATCTCTGAACCGGCCCTGTACGGCGTCGCGATCCGTCTGAAACGCCCGCTGATTGCCAGCCTGATCAGCGGCTTTATCTGCGGCGCGGTGGCGGGCATAGCCGGTCTTGCCAGCCATTCGATGGCGGCACCGGGGCTGTTCACCAGCGTGCAGTTCTTCGACCCGGCCAACCCGATGACCATCGTCTGGGTGTTTGGCGTGATGGGTCTGGCAGTGGTGCTGTCGTTTATTCTGACTTTGATACTGGGCTTTGAGGATATTCCGGTCGAAGACGAGGCTGAAAAAGCGCGCGCCCTGCAGACCGCACCGGTACAGAACAACGCAGCAAAAGCATAAATTGAAAGCGAGGTAAGAATGTCTGTTTTTCCACAAGGATTTTTATGGGGCGGCGCGCTTGCCGCCAACCAGAGCGAAGGGGCTTACCGTGAAGGCGGCAAAGGGCTGACGACGGTCGATATGATCCCCCACGGCGCGAATCGCCTGGCGGTGAAGCTCGGTAAGGAAAAGCGTTTCTCGCTGCGTGACGACGAGTTCTACCCGAGCCACGAGGCGATTGATTTTTACCATCGCTATAAAGAGGACATCGCCCTGATGGCGGAGATGGGCTTTACGGTGTTCCGCACCTCGATCGCCTGGAGCCGCCTCTATCCGAACGGCGACGAGCCGCTGCCGAACAAAGAGGGCATTGCCTTTTACCGCGCGGTGTTCGAGGAGTGCAAAAAGTACAACATCGAGCCGCTGGTGACCCTCTGCCACTTTGACGTGCCGATGCACCTGGTGACGGAGTACGGCTCCTGGCGCAACCGCAAGATGGTCGATTTCTTCGCCCGCTACGCCCGCACCTGCTTCGAAGAATTTAACGGGCTGGTGAAATACTGGCTGACCTTCAACGAAATCAACATCATGCTGCACAGCCCGTTTTCCGGCGCGGGACTGGTGTTTGAGGAAGGCGAAAACGAAGACCAGGTGAAATACCAGGCCGCGCACCACGAGCTGGTGGCGAGCGCGCTGGCGACCAAAATTGCCCACGAGGTAAACCCGGAAAACCAGGTCGGCTGCATGCTGGCGGGCGGTAACTTCTACCCCTACTCCTGCAAGCCGGAAGACGTGTGGATGGCGCTGGAGAAAGACCGCGAGAACCTGTTCTTTATCGACGTGCAGGCGCGCGGAAGCTACCCGGCCTACTCTGCCCGCGTGTTCCGCGAGAAAGGCGTGGTGATTGTTAAAGACCCGGGCGATGACGAACTGCTGAAAAATACCGTCGATTTTGTCTCGTTTAGCTACTACGCCTCGCGCTGCGCCTCGGCGGACATGAACGCGGGCAACACCAGCGCGGCGAACATCGTGAAGTCCCTGCGCAACCCGCACATTCAGGTGAGCGAATGGGGCTGGGGCATCGACCCGCTCGGGCTGCGCATCACCATGAACATGATGTACGACCGCTACCAGAAGCCGCTGTTCCTGGTGGAAAACGGCCTGGGAGCGAAAGATGTCGTTGATGAAAACGGCGAGATCAACGACGACTACCGCATTAGCTACCTGCGCGAGCACATCCGCGCAATGGGCGATGCGATTGAGGACGGCGTGCCGCTGATGGGCTACACCACCTGGGGCTGCATTGACCTGGTCTCGGCCTCAACCGGTGAGATGAGCAAGCGCTACGGGTTTGTGTACGTTGACCGCGACGACGCCGGGAACGGCACGCTGGAACGGAAACGCAAGAAATCGTTCGGATGGTATAAGAAAGTGATTGCGAGTAACGGGGCGGATCTGGCGTAGCCTGTTTTGCCGGGTGGCGGCTTCGCCTTACCCGGCCTACAAAACCGTAGGCCCGGTAAGCGTAGCGCCACCGGGCGCTGCTCAGAGCTGAGAAAACCCTCCGTTCCCAACCCATCCCGCTAGCCGTGAATACACCACTTCCACCGCCTCTTTCACCGGCGGCGTCATCGGGTAATAAAACCCGACAATATCCGGCTGAATGCCCAAAAACAGCACCTCGCCCACGTCACCTTTGATCTGATCCACGAGGTAGTTCAGCGGCATATTGTGGGTGGTCATCATAAACATCTCGGCGATGTCGTCCGGGTCAATCAGACGGATCTCGCCGGGGTTGAGCCCCATATCGGTGGCATCGACGATTAACAGCCTGTCCGGGCGCAGCTCGCGAATGGCCACCACGTCGTTTTCCGGCGCGCTGCCGCCGTCAATCACCACCCAGTCGCCCTGCGGGTTGGCGGCACACATCTCTGCGAGCAGCGGACCCGCGCCGTCGTCGCCCATCATGCTGTTGCCGACACACAGTAAAACGTCAGTCACGTAATCTCCTCACCATCAGGTAGATGGCGCTCTCCTGATGAATATCATGCAGCATGCCGAGCAGCGTTTTGCTCCACGCCTGCTGCTCCGGGGTTTGTCTGCCCAGCGCCGCGTCAAAGGCGTTGGCGAGCATGGCAATGTGGTTCGCATCGATCACGATCTCGCCGTACTTCGGCACGCCTTCCATTTTGCGCCGCGCCGTACTGCCCTCCTCCAGCGTGGCAATCCACGCCAGGTATTCCGGCCAGGGGCAGCTCAGCGCTGCCTCCAGGCAGTCAATCACCCCGAGGTGATGCCCAATCGCCAGGCTGTAATAGACCACCTGCTGCGCCGCATCCGGCGTGGCATCGTTCTCATCAATAAACTTACGGCTCAGCTGGCTGAACACCACCGTTTCACTCATCGGATACGCGCCTCATCGACGATGCTGTTCAGGTTCGCCACAATCTCATTGAGGCGCGGATCGTTTTCCGCCTCCAGCCAGCGTGCGACCTGGTGGTCACCCTGGCTCAGCAGGCGCAGATAATCATCGGCAATCTGACGGCCGTAGCGGTACCCCGCCAGCCTGCGCGCCGTGCGGTCAACCTTCACCCGCAGCGGCTGCACCATGTCCGGGTGCAGAATGGCGGCCGGCTGGTTGTCGAGTTCGCCCGGCTCGCGAGCGTGGATTTTCTGCTCCAGCAGGCCAAGCGCCATCGCAAAGCCGTACAGCGTGGCGGCGGGCGTCGGCGGGCAGCCCGGGATGTAGACGTCCACCGGCACGATTTTGTCGGTGCCGCCCCAGACGCAGTAGAGGTCATGGAAGATGCCGCCGCTGTTGCCGCAGGCGCCGTACGAGATGCAGATTTTCGGGTCCGGCGCGGACTGCCAGGCGCGCAGCGCGGGCGAGCGCATGGCGCGGGTGACGGCCCCGGTGAACAGCAGGATGTCCGCATGACGTGGGGACGGCACCACCTTGATGCCGAAGCGCTCGGCGTCAAACAGCGGCGACAGCGTAGCGAAGATCTCAATCTCGCAGCCGTTGCAGCCGCCGCAGTCCACCCGGTAGACGTAGGCCGAGCGTTTGATTTTTTTCAGCAGCGACGCCTTCATGCTGGCGATGGATTCGTCCACCGTCATCGGCACCGGAATGCCGTTTGCGTCGCGCGGGCCCAGTAGGTTTTCCATCAGCTGGCCTCTCTCATGTGGCGGGTGATATCAATGCGGTCGGACGGCAGCAGGCATTTCTGACGCTTGCACGCCGGGCAGGTTTCGAAGCTTTCGCGGTGGTGTTCCGCGCGCGCGTCGCCGTTGTGCTGCAGCAGCGCGATGGCGTAGTCGATCTCTTTTTGCACGGCGAACGGGCGCTGGCAGACCCGGCAGTGGCACAGGTCAAAGCGCGACTGCTGCAGGAAATCCTCTTTCTTCCACACCGCCAGCTCGTACTCCTGCGACAGGCGAATGGCGACCGTCGGGCAGACCTCCTCGCAGCGGCCGCAGAAGATGCAGCGTCCAAGGTTAAACTGCCAGGCCAGCTCGCCGGTTTTGAGATCCGTTTCCACCGTCAGGGCATTCGACGGACAGGCATTGACGCAGGCCGCGCAGCCGATGCACTGCTGCGGGTTGTGCTCCGGCTTGCCGCGAAAGTTTTTGTCGACCGGCATCGGCTCCAGCGGATAGCGGCTGGTCTGCGTGCCGGTTTTGATCACTTTTTTGATAAAGGTAAACATGACGAATCCTTATTTCAGCGGCGAGTTCTTACGCTCGATGCTGTAGCGCTCAAGCTCTTTGTACGGCACCACCTGGCTTTTCTTCTTGCGCACGTCCACGACGGTCATGCGGTCGGTGCAGGAGTAGCACGGGTCGAGGCTGCCGATGATCAGCGGCGCGTCGGAGACCGTGTTGCCGCGCAGCATGTAGCGCAGGGTTGGCCAGTTGGCGTAGGTCGCCGCACGGCAGCGCCAGCGGTAGAGCTTCTGGTTGTCGCCGGTCATGCTCCAGTGGATGTCGTCCCCGCGCGGCGCTTCGGCAAAGCCGAGGGCAAAGCGGTTTGGAATGTAGGTGAAGCCTTCCACCATCAGCGGGCCGCCCGGCAGGTTGTCCAGACCGAAGTCGATCATGTTCAGCGCGGTGAACACCTCGTTGATGCGCACCTTCAGGCGGGAAATGACGTCGCAGCCCTGCTCGCTGTGCACGGTCATCGGCAGCAGGCCATAGCCGACGAACGGGTGATCGCCGCGGGTGTCGCGGGCGTGGCCGCTGGCGCGCACCATCGGGCCGACGTTGCTGAAGTCGCGGGCGATTTCCGGGTCAAGACGGCCGATGCCCACGGTGCGCTGCTCGATGTTGGGGGTGCTGAGCAGCATATCCACCAGCTCCTGCACGTCGCGGCGCATCTGCTGCGCCAGCTGGCGGGTCTGGATCATGTCGTTTTTCAGCAGGTCGCGGCGGATGCCGCCGATCAGGTTCAGGCCGTAGGTTTTGCGCGCCCCGGTGAGGATCTCCGCCATCTTCATCGACGCTTCGCGCACGCGGAAGAACTGCATAAACCCGGAGTCAAAGCCGACGAAGTGGCAGGCCAGGCCGAGGTTCAGCAGGTGCGAGTGCAGGCGCTCCACCTCCAGCAGGATGGCGCGGATCATCTGCGCGCGTTCCGGCACCACGATCCCCATGCCGTTCTCTACCGAGGTGGTGTAGGCGGTGCTGTGGGCGAAGCCGCAGATGCCGCACACGCGGTCAGAAAGAAACGTCACTTCGTTGTAGCCCATGCGGGTCTCCGCCAGCTTCTCCATGCCGCGGTGGACGTAGAACAGGCGGTAGTCGGCGTCGATAATGTTTTCGCCGTCAACGAACAGGCGGAAGTGGCCCGGTTCGTCAGAGGTGACGTGCAGCGGGCCGATCGGCACCACGTTATTCTTCTTGCTGCCCAGCTCGTTGATGAACTCGTAGGTTTCGCTGTCGGTAGTCGGCGCCGGGCGCTGGCGGTAGCCCATGCTGTCTTTGCGCAGCGGATAGAGTTCGTCCGGCCAGTCGTCCGGCAGCACCAGACGGCGCTCGTCCGGCAGGCCAACCGGCACCAGGCCATACATATCGCGCACTTCGCGCTCACCCCAGACGGCGGCGGGCACGCGCGGCGTGACGGACGGGTATTCCGGTTTATTCGGGTCGACCTCGACGCGCACGGTGATCCAGCACTTCTCGCCCTGCTCCATCGACATCACGTAGTACACCGCGTAACTGCCGCACAGCTGGCGCTCGTCGTTACCGAACAGCACCGACAGCCAGCCGCCCTGCTGGTAGTAGAGAAACTCCACCACTTCCGGCAGATAGTTCACCTTAATGGTGACGGTGATCTGGTCTTTGGTTTGCCAGGACTCCTCCAGCACCACGCCCGGGAAAGCCTGATGCAACGCGGCGAGATACTGCTGACCTTTCTTTTCTTCAGACATAAATACTCTCTTTAATCACGCCACCAGCAAGGAGACGAACGCTAAAAATGCAAAACCAAACCCGGCCCAGGTGATGCGGGACGTTTCCACAAAACGCAGGCGCGCCATGCTGTTTTCGAACAGGGCAATCACCAGCACGCCGACCAGCAGCTTGAGGGCGGCAACCACGACGGCCAGCAGCAGACCGCCCGCGGAGAAGTGCGTCATCTGCCCCCACGGGAAGAAGACGCCGACAAACATCTGCAGCACCACCAGCTGTTTGAGGCTGATGCCCCACTTCAGCACCGCAAAGCCGTAGCCGCTGTATTCGGTGAGCGGCCCTTCCTGCAGCTCCTGCTCGGCTTCGGCCAGATCGAACGGCAGCTTGCCCATCTCGATAAACGTGGCGAACGCGCAGGCGCACAGCGCCAGCACCAGCGGAAGGGAGCGGGCAACTGGCCAGTGGTAAACGGTGTCGGTGATAAAGCTGATGTGCGTGGAACCCGCAACCTGCGCGGCGACCCACAGCCCCAGCAGCAGGATCGGCTCAACCAGCACGCCGAGCATTGCCTCGCGGCTGGCACCGATGCCGGTAAACGGGCTTCCGGTGTCGAGACCCGCAATCGCAAAGAAGAAGCGGGCGATGGCGAAGAGGTAGATAAGGGTAATCAGATCGCCAAGCACGGGCAGCGGCGAAGCCACCGTCACCACCGGCAGCGCCGTGGCGACGGTGAGCATCACGCCCACCATCACAAACGGCGTCAGGCGGAAGACCCAGCCTGCGGCATCCGGGGCCACGCTCTGGCGAGAAAGCAGCTTGAAGAGATCGCGGTACTCCTGCAGTACGCCAGGCCCGCGACGGTTGTGCATCCGGGCACGCGCCACGCGCGTGATGCCCGACAGCAGCGGCGCGGCGGCGAACAGCACCAGCGCCTGAAGAATTGCCAGTAACAGACTCATGTCAGGCTCCTCGTGAAATCACAATCACTACCAGCACCGCCAGCTCGATCAGCGCCAGACGGCGGAACAGCGCGGGCACGGCAGCGTTCTGCCAGCCGGGTACCCAGCCCACCGGGTTCAGCCAGTGGCGCAGCTTCAGCACGGCGGCGAAGTTCTCTTTCACCGGCATAGCAAAACCGTGGGCGGTGATGACCATCGACTGTTCGTGTTCATAACCGCAGGCCCACGCGGCACCGCGCGAGCGGGAGGTAAGCCGGTCGCGTTTGAAGAACAGCATCAGCACGAACGGTAGCAGCGGTGCGCCAATCAGCAGCAGCGCAATCATTGGCTGGGAAACGACGGTGTGCGCCGTCTCAAGCGGCAGCGGAATGGCCTTGCCCAGCAGCGGCAGCAGCCACGGCGCGGCAACCCCGCCCGCGATGCAGCACAGCGCCAGCGCGACCACGCTTACGCCCATCAGTACCGGTGCGCGGCAGGCGTTCTCAGCCTCACGCGTACGCGGCGCGCCGAGGAAGGTCACGCCATAGACTTTCGCCATGCACATCACCGCCAGCGCCCCGGTAATCGCCAGCCCGACCGCCAGCAGCGGCCCCAGCAGACGGGCGATAAACGCCTCGCTCTGACCGAGGGCGAAGAAGGACTGATAGATCACCCACTCCCCGGCAAAGCCGTTCAGCGGCGGCAGCGCGGCCATCGCCATCAGCCCGACCAGCATCGCCAGCGAAATCACCGGCATTTTTTTGCCAATCCCACCGAGCTTTTCGATATCCCGATGGCCGGTGCGGAACCAGACGCTGCCCGCCCCGAGGAACAGGGTGCTTTTAAACAGGCTGTGGTTGATCAGGTGATACAAACCGCCGATAAAGCCGGCGGCAATCAGCGCCGGTTGATTAAGCGCCAGCCCGGTCACGCCCGCGCCCATGCCGAGCAGGATGATGCCGATATTCTCCAGCGTGTGGTACGCCAGAAGACGCTGGATATTGTGCTCCATCAGCGCGTACAGGCCGCCGATGAAGGCGGTGATCATGCCCGCAATCAGCAGCACCACGCCCCACCACAGCGGCGGCTGGCCACCGGTCAGCGTCATCGCCAGAATCCCGAACAGACCGACCTTCATCACCACCACAGAAAACAGCGCGGCAGCGGGCGCGGAGGCATTCGCATGCGCCTGCGGCACCCAGCCGTGCAGCGGGATAATCCCGGCCAGCAGGCCAAAGCCGATCACACCCAGCAGCCAGACGTCATTGCCCAGCGGATGCCCGTTAAGCGCAGCGAACTCCAGCGTGCCGAAACGCTGCCACACCCGCCAGCAGGCCAGCGCCAGCAGCAGCGTCCCGAGGCGTCCCAGCGCAAACCACACTTTCCCGGAGGCGCTGCAGCCGGTCAGGAACACGCCGCAGAGCGCCATGATCTCCGCCATCACCACCAGCGCGCCGAGGTTGCTGGCGATCACGGTGCAGACCGCCGTCGCCATCAGCAGGTTCACCAGCAGGCCGTTGGCTTTGGCGTGCGGATGGCGGTGCCAGTCGATATTGAACAGGCTGATAAACAGCCCGCACAGGCCAAAGGTCACCAGCCAGATGGCGTTCAGCGGCGTAATCGCAACGGTGTGGCGAATCAGCGGCATCACGGCCTCTGCGGACTGCCCGCCGAGCAGGACAACTCCACCCGCCGCCAGCGTCATCAGGCTGCCGACCGCCCCGCCGATCCCGGCGATCCAGCCGCTCAGGGTTTTATGGAATGACAGAAGCCACGCCAGCACGGCGGCGGCGGCAAAGTACGCCACGGCGCTGGTAATCATCGTAATCGCGTTCATTTCACCCCCTCGTTGAGCGCCTGCAGAAGCGAAAGATCGCCGACGTCGGTATTAATGGTCAGCTCGCGCTTGCGCTTGCTGGTGCGGGCGATGTCGCGAATGTTCACCAGAATCAGCGCTTTGGTTGGACAGGTGCGCACGCAGGCCGGGCCCTGGTCATCGAAGCTGCACAGGTCGCACTTCACCGCCACGGCGCGGATGCCGGGCACCCAGTCCAGCAGCGTGCTGACGCGTGCAGGCGCCGGAGGCGCGGGCGGGGCTTTAGGCGAGTTGGCATTGGCCGGAATATGCAGCGGGCGGCTGCCGGAGAATTCAATCGCACCGAACGGGCAGGCAATGCCGCACAGCTTGCAGCTTACGCACAGGCTTTCGTTCAGCTGGACTGCGCCATCCACGCGGGTGATGGCGTTCACAGGACAGACACCCGCGCAGGGGGCATCTTCACAGTGATGGCAGAGCTGCGGGGCAGACTCTTTTTCATTACGCATGACATGCAGGCGCGGCATGGACTGTAGCCCATGCAGGCGATGCGTTTCCGAACACGCCGCCTCACAGGTTCGACAGCCAATACAGACCGTCGAGTCAGCAATTACAAAACGGTTCACCGGGTTATCCTCTGGTGATAGTCATTTTTGACGAAAAACTGTCTTGTCGACACTTCTCGACACACGGGGGGTCAGGCCACGTTCGCTGAGGTATTTCCGTCCATCAGCTGCTTCAGGTTGACCGGGAGATCGTGTTCAACGGCGGTGTACAGGCCGTTATAAACCGGGGCGATTTTTTCCAGATAGTGCTCCAGTACCTGCTGGCGATCGCGGTTGCTGACGTGGCCGTCCACCATGCCGTCAGCCATCAGCTGTGCCTTTGCAATACACTGTTTTTCACCGTCTTTTGTCTCGAGGTGGTACTCGATGGTGTGGCTGTTGAAGTTATCCGCCAGGGTGACGTTGATGATGAAATGGCCGAAGAGGACAAAGCGCATATCGCCCTGCGCCGCACAGCTCATCGCGTGGTGAAGACGCGCTTTCGACAAGGTAATGCCCTGAACCAGAGAGTTGCAGTAAAGGTGCCACTGGTCCTGTAACTGCTGATGACGCTGCGCGATGTATTCCGCTTTTTCGCTGATTTCCCAAATAGTCATAAAAGGTATCCGTTTAATGGAGATAGCGGCTGTTAAGCAGATTCCATGCCAGTTTTTATGCTTATGATTTTCAATGGATTTAATTAAAAATTCGCTGTCAACATCGCGGTGTCGACGTGTCATTTCGACAGCGGTGACATCGACACGCCTTAACAAAAATCAAGCTGGCACTGTTATTGCATTACCGGGGCAATTCATTGAGGAGGCGTCATGCACGAAATCACCCTCTGCCAGCGGGCTCTGGAACTTATCGAACAGCAGGCTGTGCAAAACCACGCGAAACGCGTCACCGGCGTCTGGCTGAAGGTCGGGGCGTTTTCCTGCGTCGAGACCAGCGCCCTGACCTTCTGTTTTGAGCTGGTGTGCCGCGGCACGCTGGCGGAAGGCTGCGAACTGCATATTGAGGAGCAGCAGGCGGAGTGCTGGTGCGAACAGTGTCAGCAGTACGTCACCCTGCTCTCATCAAAGGTACAGCGCTGTCCGCAGTGTCAGAGCACCGGGCTGCGCATCGTGGCGGATGACGGCATGCAGATCCAACGCCTCGAAATCGAGAAGGAGTAAAGTATGTGTAGTACCTGCGGTTGCGCCGAAGGCAACCTGTATATAGAAGGGGATGAGCACCGTCCCCACTCCGCGTTTCGCTCCGCGCCCTTTTCCCCTGCCCCGCGCCCTGCGGCAGCCCTGACCGGCATTACCTTTGCGCCGCAGCGTTCCGACGCGGGCGACCTGCATTACGGCCACGGCGAAGCGGGTACCCACGCGCCGGGCATGAGCCAGCGTCAAATGCTGGACGTGGAAATCAACGTGCTGGACAAAAATAACCAGATCGCCACCCGCAACCGCGCCCGCTTCGCCGCCCGCACACAGCTGGCGCTGAACCTGGTCTCCAGCCCCGGTTCCGGCAAAACCACGCTGCTGACCGAAACGCTCAAACGCCTCAACGGGCGCGTCTCCTGCGCGGTGATCGAGGGCGACCAGCAAACGGTAAACGACGCGGCGCGCATCCGCGAGACCGGCACCCCGGCAATACAGGTCAACACCGGCAAAGGGTGCCATCTGGATGCGCAGATGATTGCCGACGCCGCCCCGCGCCTGCCGCTGGCGGATAACGGCATCCTGTTTATTGAAAACGTCGGCAACCTGGTCTGCCCGGCGAGCTTCGATCTGGGTGAACGACACAAGGTGGCGGTGCTTTCGGTGACCGAGGGCGAAGACAAGCCGCTGAAATACCCCCACATGTTCGCCGCGGCATCCCTGATGCTGCTGAACAAAGTCGACCTGCTGCCGTACCTGAATTTCGACGTGGATAAGTGCCTGGCGTATGCCCGCGAGGTGAACCCGGAGATTGAGATCATGATGGTCTCCGCCACGCGCGGCGACGGCATGGACGGCTGGTTACGCTGGCTGGAGAACGAACGATGTGCATAGGCGTACCGGGACAAATCCATTCCCTCAACGGTAATCAGGCCAAAGTCGAGGTTTGCGGCATCCTGCGTGATGTAGACCTGACGCTGGTGGGCAGCACCGATGAAACGGGCGCGTCGCGTCTCGGCCAGTGGGTGCTGGTCCACGTGGGGTTTGCCATGAGCGTGATTAACGAAGCGGAAGCCCGCGACACGCTGGATGCGTTGCAAAACATGTTCGACGTGGAGCCGGACGTCGGCGCGCTGCTGTACGGCGAGGAGCGGTAATCATGCGTTACGTTGATGAATACCGCGCGCCGGAGCAGGTGCTGCAGCTTATCGGACACCTCAAAACGCGCGCGGCGCGGCTGGACTACACCAAAGAAAGGCCGCTGCGGATCATGGAGGTGTGCGGCGGGCACACGCACGCGATCTTCAAATTTGGCCTCGACCAGCTGCTGCCGGAGAACATTGAGTTTATCCACGGCCCCGGCTGCCCGGTCTGCGTGCTGCCAATGGGACGCATCGACAGCTGTATCGAGATTGCCAGCCGGCCCGACGTCATATTCTGCACCTTTGGCGACGCGATGCGCGTGCCGGGGAAAAACGGCTCGCTGCTGCAGGCGAAAGCGCGCGGGGCCGACATCCGGATCGTCTATTCGCCGATGGATGCCCTGACGCTGGCAGCGGATAACCCCGCGCGCAAGGTGGTATTTTTTGGCCTGGGGTTTGAAACCACCATGCCCGCGACGGCCATCACGCTGCAGCAGGCGAAAGCGCGCGGCGTCGATAACTTTTTCTTCTTCTGCCAGCACATTACGCTTATCCCCACCCTGCGCAGCCTGCTGGAAGCGCCAGGCAACGGCATTGACGCCTTTCTGGCACCGGGCCACGTCAGCATGGTGATTGGCACAGACGCCTACGGTTTTATCGCTGAACAGTACAATCGTCCGTTAGTGGTGGCTGGTTTCGAACCACTTGATCTACTGCAAGGTGTCACCATGCTGGTTGAGCAGAAAATAGCGGCCCTGAGCGCGGTCGAAAACCAGTACCGCCGCGTGGTGCCGGATGCCGGCAATGAACGGGCTCAGCGTGCCATTGCGGAGGTGTTCAGCGTCGAAGGCGACAGCGAGTGGCGAGGACTGGGGCTGATTGCCGAATCCGGCGTGCGCCTGACGCCAGCCTATCGCGCGTTCGATGCCGAAGCGCATTTCCGCCCGCAGCCGCAGCAGGTTTGCGACGATCCCCGGGCCCGCTGTGGCGAGGTGCTCACCGGCAAATGCAAACCGCATCAGTGCCCGTTATTTGGCAAAACCTGTAACCCGCAAACGGCGTTTGGCGCGCTGATGGTCTCCTCCGAAGGGGCATGCGCCGCGTGGTATCAATATCGCAACCAGGAGTGTGAAGCATGAACACGGTGGAAATGGCGCACGGAAGCGGTGGACAGGCGATGCAGCAGCTGATTAACCGGCTGTTCATGGAGGCCTTTAACAACCCCTGGCTCGGCGAGCAGGAAGACCAGGCGCGCATTGACCTCGCCACCCTCACCGCCCAGGGCGACCGGCTGGCCTTCTCCACCGACAGCTATGTCATCGATCCGCTGTTCTTTCCCGGCGGCGATATCGGCAAGCTCGCCGTCTGCGGCACGGCCAACGACGTGGCCGTCAGCGGCGCCATTCCCCGCTACCTCTCCTGCGGATTCATCCTCGAAGAGGGTCTGCCGATGGAGACGCTCACGGCGGTGGTGAACAGCATGGCACACACCGCGCGCGAGGCGGGTATCGCTATCGTCACCGGGGACACCAAAGTGGTCCAGCGCGGTGCGGCCGATAAGCTGTTTATCAACACCGCCGGAATGGGGGCTATCCCCGCCAACATTCACTGGGGCGCACAGCGGCTTAGCGCGGGCGACGTGCTGCTGGTAACCGGCACGCTGGGCTGCCACGGAGCGACTATCCTTAACCTGCGTGAAGGCTTAGGGCTGGACGGTGAACTGCGCAGCGACTGCGCGGTGCTCACCCCGCTCATTCAGACGCTGTGTGCTATTCCCGGCGTGAAGGCCTTGCGCGATGCCACCCGCGGCGGGGTGAATGCGGTGGTTCACGAATTCGCCGCAAGCAGCGGGTGCGGGATTGAACTGACCGAGCGTGGCCTGCCTGTAAAGGCTGCCGTGCGCGGGCTGTGCGAACTATTGGGACTTGACCCACTGAACTTTGCTAACGAAGGCAAGCTGGTGATCGGCGTGGAACGCGCGGCGGCGGAAGCCGTTCTTGCAGAGCTGCGCGCGCATCCATTAGGGAAAGAGGCCGCCATCATCGGCGAAGTGGTTGAGCGCAAGGGGGTGCGCCTGACCGGACTTTACGGCGTGAAGCGCACGCTGGACCTGCCGCACGCAGAACCCTTACCCCGAATTTGCTAGAGCCGCGCCATAAGCGGTCAGCACTGAATGTCTCTTTTTTGCCAGTTTCTATTGGAAAGCAATAATGCCGTATACACCGATGAGCGATCTTGGACAGCAGGGCCTGTTTGATATCACGCGCACACTTTTACAGCAGCCCGATCTCGGCGCGCTGAGCGATGCCCTGACGCGGCTGGTCAGGCAATCAGCGCTGGCCGACAGCGCGGCGATTGTACTGTGGCATAGCGGAACGCACCGCGCGAGCTACTACTCAACGCGCGATAATGGCAAAACGTTTGAGTACGAAGACGAAACGTATCTCGCGCATGGCCCGGTGCGCCGTATTCTCTCCCGTCCGGAAGCGCTGCACTGCAACTTTGAGGAGTTCCGCACGGCGTGGCCGCGGCTCGCGGAGAGCAACCTCTACCAGCCGTTCGGCCACTACAGCATGCTGCCGCTCGCGGCGGAGGGACATATTTTTGGTGGCTGCGAGTTTATTCGCACGACCGACCAGCCCTGGAGCGAGGCGGAATACGAGCGTCTGCACACCTTTACCCAGATTGTGGCCGTCGTCGCGGAGCAGATCCAAAGCCGCGTGACCAATAACGTGGATTACGACCTGCTGAGCCGCGAGCGCGACAACTTCCGCATTCTGGTCGCCATCACCAACGCCGTGCTGTCGCGCCTTGATATGGACGAGCTGGTCAGCGAAGTGTCGAAAGAGATCCACCACTATTTCAAAATCGATGCCATCAGCATCGCGCTGCGCGGCCATCGCAAGGGCAAGCTGAACATCTACTCCACGCATTATCTGGATGAAGCCAACCCGGCGCACGAGCAGAGCGAAGTGGACGAAGCTGGCACCCTGTCTGAGCGGGTGTTTAAGAGCAAAGAGATCCTGCTGCTCAACCTGAGCGAGCAGGACCCGGTGGCACCGTACGAGCGGATGCTGTTTAACACCTGGGGCAACAAGATACAGACCCTGTGCCTGCTTCCCCTGATGTCCGGCAACACCATGCTGGGGGTGCTGAAGCTGGCGCAGTGTGATGAAGCCGTGTTTACCACCGCCAACCTGAAGCTGCTGCGCCAGATCGCCGAGCGTATCTCCATCGCGCTGGATAACGCCCTCGCCTATCAGGAGATCCACCGCCTGAAAGAGCGGCTGGTGGATGAGAACCTGGCCCTGACCGAACAGCTCAACAACGTGGACAGCGAGTTTGGTGAAATCATCGGGCGCAGCGACGCCATGTACAGCGTGCTCAAGCAGGTTGAGATGGTGGCGCAAAGCGACAGCACGGTGCTGATCCTGGGCGAAACCGGTACGGGTAAAGAGCTGATTGCCCGCGCCATCCACAACCTGAGCAACCGCAACAGCCGTCGGATGGTGAAGATGAACTGCGCGGCGATGCCTGCAGGCCTGCTGGAAAGCGACCTGTTCGGCCACGAGCGCGGTGCATTCACCGGGGCCAGCAGCCAGCGGCTGGGCCGTTTTGAGCTGGCGGACAAGAGCTCGCTGTTTCTCGACGAAGTGGGCGATATGCCGCTGGAGCTACAGCCGAAACTGCTGCGCGTCCTGCAGGAGCAGGAGTTTGAACGTCTTGGCAGCAACAAGCTTATCCAGACTGACGTGCGGCTGATTGCCGCCACCAACCGCGACCTGAAAAAAATGGTCGCCGACCGCGAGTTTCGCAGCGATCTCTACTATCGCCTGAACGTCTTCCCGATCTTCCTGCCGCCGCTGCGCGAGCGCCCGGAAGATATTCCCCTGCTGGTCAAAGCGTTTACCGCCAAGATCGCGCGTCGGATGGGGCGAAACATCGACAGCATTCCTGCCGAGACGTTACGTACCCTTTCATCAATGGAGTGGCCCGGCAACGTGCGCGAACTGGAAAACGTCATCGAGCGTGCGGTGCTGCTGACGCGCGGCAATGTACTGCAGCTCTCCCTGCCTGAAGTGACGCTGCCTGACGTGACCGTGCCCGCCGCCGAGACAGCGAAAGAGGGAGAAGATGAATATCAGCTCATTATGCGCGTACTCAAAGAGACCAACGGCGTGGTTGCCGGGCCAAAAGGTGCCGCCCAGCGTTTAGGGTTAAAACGCACTACCCTGCTGTCGCGCATGAAGCGTCTCGGGATCGATAAAGAGAGCCTGGTTTAAGCCCCCAATCCGGCGGTGTTTTTCTGGCACCGCCTTTCGTTACCCTGCGCAATTGTCCCTCATTGACACAAAATCGTTTCCTCTGTATAAAATTCCGCCTTAATAATGAGTTTCATTTGCATCAATAATAATATTAATCAAGGGTAGCGTTTCATGAAGAAGGTCATCTGCGCGTTAGGCCTGGCGGTTGCGTCGGTCAGTTCTGCTCTGGCAACCACATATCCTCTGACGATTGAAAACTGTGGCTATAAAGAGACATTCACCAAAGCGCCGGAACGCGTCGTGGCGCTGGGTCAGAATACCGTCGAAATTCTGCTCCTGCTGGGGCTGGAAGATAAGGTGAAGGCCAGCGCCTTCTGGCCGACGAAAGTGCTGCCGCAGCTGGCGGAACAGAACGCAAAAATCAAAACCCTGACGGTCGAAATCCCTACCCTTGAATCCGTGCTTGCGCAAAATCCCGACTTTGTCCCCGCGCAGTCACCGCTGCTGCTGGGGCCAGAAAGCAAGGTCGCAAAACGCGACGATCTGATGACCCTGGGCGTGAACAGCTACGTGTCCCCGGGCATGTGTGCGACCAAAAAAGCCACCGGCGATATGTACGGCAGCCGCCAGAAACTGTGGGATATGACGTATCTCTATCAGGAGATTGAGGATTTCGCCAAAATCTTTAACGTTGAAGACCGCGGTCAGGCCGTGATTGCCGATTTCAAAAAACGTGAGGCCGACTTGCGTAAGGAATTCGGCAAGAACAAAAAAGATCTCTCCTTTGTTTTCTGGTTCTCCAGCTCATCCCCCTCTGCGGACGCCTACGTAGGCGGTAAAAATAGCCCCTCTGGGTTTATCGCCAGCCTGATGGGCGGGCATAACGCCATCACCTCCGAGACCGAATGGCCAACCGTGGGCTGGGAAAGCATTATTGCCGCCAATCCGGATGTGATTGTGGTCTCCAGCCTGGATCGCAACCGCTGGGCGCTGGATAACGCGGAAGAGAAAATCAAATTCCTGAAAAGCGACCCGGCCGTCAGCCAGCTGGACGCGGTGAAAAAAGGCCATATCGTGGTGATGGACGGTCAGGCCATGAACCCGACAATTCGCACGATTTACGGGGCTGAGCAGGTTGGCGAACAGCTCAGAAAACTGGGGCTGCACTGATGACCACCGCTGTCCTTCAGGCCAGGCAGAGCCTGGTTCTGACGACCTCGTGTTTGCTCGCCTTTGTCCTGCTATTTCTGGTTATCGCGCTGAGCGTCAGCGTCGGCGAGCTGTCCATCCCGCTGGATAACGTGTTTTACGCCATTAGCAATAAAATGGGGCTCACCGATGTTCCGCTCACTCGCATCTATGAGAGCGTGATCTGGGACTTCCGCCTGAGCCGCGCGCTGGTGGCGGCCTGCTGCGGCGCAGGTCTGGCCATCTGCGGGGCCGTATTGCAGAGCCTGCTGAAGAACGCGCTGGCGGAACCCTACGTGCTCGGCGTGTCCGCGGGCGCATCGACCGGGGCGGTTTCTGTCGTCGTATTGGGGATCGGCACCGGTGCGGTGTCGCTCTCTGCCGGAGCCTTTGCCGGGGCGTTCGCCGCGTTTGCGTTTGTCGCGTTTCTGACGAACGGGGCGCGCGGCGGGAATGAACGTACGATTCTGGCAGGCGTCGCCGCCTCGCAGCTTTTTAACGCCATTACCGCCTACACCATTAGCACCTCCGCCAGTGCCCAGCAGGCGCGCGACGTGATGTTCTGGCTACTGGGCAGCTTCAGCGGCGTGCGCTGGCCCGAATTCCAGCTGGCGCTGGTCGTGGTGCTGATTGGGTTAGCCGTGTGCCTCTACTATTCCCGGGCGCTGGATGCCTTTACGTTCGGCGATGACGCCGCGGCGTCGCTGGGCATTGCAGTCCCCTGGGTGCGCCTGGCGCTCTTTACCACCACCGCGCTGATTACCGCAACCATCGTCAGCATGGCGGGCTCAATCGGCTTTGTCGGGCTGGTGGTGCCGCACGTCATGCGTTTCCTGTTCGGGCCGCTGCACCGCACGCTGCTGATTGCCAGCGCGCTGGCAGGCGCGATCCTGATGGTGCTGGCAGACATTGCCTCGCGCATGCTGATTGCGCCGCAAAGCCTGCCCGTCGGCGTGGTCACCGCGCTGGTTGGCGTTCCGTTCTTTGCCGTGATTATCTACCGCTCAAGGAATAAGTGATGAGCATCTGCGCTGAAAATATTACCTGGAAGGTCGGCAAAAAAGTCATCGTTAATGACGTCTCGCTGAAGGTTTCCCGGGGCGAAACGGTAGGACTGCTTGGCCCTAACGGCTGCGGTAAATCGTCTCTTTTACGTATCCTCGCGGGGCTGCGTCGCCCGGATGCGGGCTGTGTGACGCTGGACGGCCAGGACATCTCTCGTATTGCCAAAAAGCAGCTGGCCCGCCGGGTCGCCTTCGTGGAGCAGCACGGCATGACTGACGCCAACATGCGCGTGCGCGACGTGGTCAAACTCGGGCGGATTCCGCACCACTCCGCCTTTTCCAACTGGAGCACGCACGATGACGAAACCGTCACCGCCGCTCTGCAGCGCGTGGATATGCTGGATAAAAGCGACCAGGGGTGGCTGAGCCTCTCCGGCGGTGAGCGCCAGCGCGTCCACATTGCCCGCGCGCTGGCCCAGACCCCGACGGAAATCCTGCTGGATGAACCAACAAACCACCTGGACATTCATCATCAGATGCAGCTGATGCAGTTGATCAGCGAATTACCGGTCACCAGCATTGTCGCTATCCACGATCTCAACCACGCCTCGATGTTCTGCGACTCGCTGATTGTGATGCAGAAAGGGCAAATTGTGGCGACGGGGACACCGCAGGACATCCTGTCCGAGTCGTTGCTCTGGGACGTCTTCCGGGTCAAAACCAAAATCGAGATCTCGCCGTTCCATGGCAAAAAACACATTCACTTTATCGTTTAGGGGCGAGTGACCAACGATGCCCCTTCGCCCTGCCACCACGCTCTGGCCGCCCGTTTTACTGGGTAGCCAGTTTGTTTTTAACATCGGCTTTTACGCCGTTGTCCCCTTCCTGGCGATATTCCTGCGCGACGATATGCTGCTCTCCGGCGGGCTGATCGGGCTGATCCTCGGCCTGCGCACGTTCTCTCAGCAGGGGATGTTTATCATCGGCGGCGCGCTCTCGGACCGGTTTGGCGCGAAAATCGTTATCCTGAGCGGGTGCATTATTCGCGTCGCGGGGTATCTGCTGCTGGCGCTTGGAGAATCGCTGTGGCCGATTATTCTGGGCGCGTGCCTGACGGGGGTGGGCGGCGCGCTGTTTTCTCCCTCTATTGAGGCATTGCTGGCGAAAGCGGGCACGCACAGCGAGGCGAAAGGTAAACGAAGCCGGGCGGAGTGGTTCGCGCTGTTTGCGGTCTGCGGGGAACTCGGTGCGGTACTGGGTCCGGTTGCCGGCGCCCTGCTCACCGGCCTGGGCTTTCGCCAGGTGGCGCTGGCGGGCGCTGGCGTCTTTCTCGTTGCGCTGGTGGTTCTCTACTTTTGCCTGCCCGCGTCACGCCACGCCGCGCGGACGCTGAAGCTCGTTCCCTGGTGGACGACGTTCCGCCAGCCCCGCTTTGTCGCCTTTATCATTGCCTATAGCTCGTGGCTTTTAAGCTATAACCAGCTCTATCTGGCGCTGCCGGTAGAGATCCAGCGCGCCGGCGGTAACGAGAAAGATCTCGGCCCGCTTTTTATGCTGGCCTCTGTACTGATTGTTGCTTTACAGCTGCCGCTGGCGCGATTCGCCCGGCGCGTGGGCGCGGTGAGGATCCTGCCGGTGGGCTTTTTATTCCTCTCCGCCGCCTTTGCAAGCGTGGCAATGTTTGCGCCGACGGCACCGCCTGAGGGCTGGCTGCGCCTGCTGCCGTCGGTCTGTTTCGTGACGCTGTTGACGCTGGGACAGATGCTGCTGGTACCCTCAGCTAAGGATCTGGTCCCCCGGTTTGCCGAGGAGTCCACGCTGGGGGCGCACTACGGCGCACTCGCCACCGCCGGAGGCATTGCGGTACTGGCCGGAAATTTGCTGTTTGGCAGCCTTCTGGATCGCGCGCTGGTGCCCTCAACGCAGGCGATGCTCCCCTGGCTGCTCCTGGCCCTCTTCCCGCTCTGCAGCGCGCTGGCCCTTAACGTGATTTGCCGCCCGCTCAGAAGCTGAACCGGTCACTTTTTCGGACGATACTTTTCCGGCAGTTCCGGTACGGGACGACGGTCATCCATCAGATGGCGGACGGTCAGAATGGGGTGACGCCAGAGCATTCGCGGGCCTGCCCAGCGCATAATCTGCTTCATCTCTTTGCGTTTTGCAGGCTGGTAGCAGTGGACCGGACACTGTTTACAGGCGGGCTTTTCCTCCCCGAAAACGCATTTATCCAGACGCTTATCGGCATAGGCATTTAGCGCCTGATAGTGCCCCTCTTCCACAGAGGCCTGAGGACACTGCTTCTGATACAGCGCGATCATTTTCGCGATGGTCTCTTTTTCGCGTGAAATTCGTTTACCGGACATAGCGACTTACCGAACAATAAAGTGCAAAAATAATACACCTTTCAATGCGGGATTTCAGTTATTGCATGTCGTTTTCTGAAGCCTGATTCCAGTTTTAGCCCTGCAAGGCCCAACCATCACTGGTATTTTATACAGGCATCAGTAATGACTTTTATCCGTGTTGTCGGGAGACCCTATGCAAGAACTCGCTATCAACAAACCCTATCGCCATTTAACAGTGGGATATGTCAGAAAGCGCCATGAAGACCGCAATACCAAGATACCGAAGCGCTACAGCGTGCATGCGGCGCTGAGCTTAAAAGGTGACTGGCTTGAAAAGGCAGGGTTTACCACCCACTCCCGGGTGCGAGTGGGTGTGGAGCATGGAAAAATCGTCATTGAGCTCATGTCGGAAGACGCCTCGTAAAGCGGCGACATTTTTCTGCGCCGTACCTTTTTTTCATGCGACAATAGAAGGAACAAACGGCCACTGAGCCGCTCAAAACGGTTTATATTCAAAGAAATGGACATCATAACTCCATGAGCACACTCGACAATTTCGACGCACATACGCCGATGATGCAGCAGTATCTGAAGCTGAAGGCACAGCATCCGGAAATCCTGCTGTTCTATCGTATGGGCGATTTTTACGAGCTGTTTTATGACGATGCCAAACGCGCATCGCAGCTGCTCGACATCTCGCTGACCAAACGTGGCGCATCGGCTGGTGAACCCATTCCAATGGCCGGTATACCCCACCACGCGGTAGAAAACTACCTGGCGAAACTGGTGAATCAGGGTGAGTCTGTCGCCATCTGCGAACAGATCGGCGACCCCGCGACCTCAAAAGGTCCGGTGGAACGCAAGGTCGTGCGCATCGTCACGCCAGGCACCATCAGCGATGAAGCCCTGCTTCAGGAGCGCCAGGATAACCTGCTGGCCGCGCTGTGGCAGGACGGCAAAGGCTTTGGCTACGCGACGCTGGACATCAGCTCCGGGCGTTTTCGTCTGAGTGAACCGGCTGACCGAGAAACAATGGCAGCCGAACTGCAGCGCACCAACCCGGCAGAACTGCTCTACGCCGAAGATTTCGCCGAAATGTCGCTGATTGAAGGCCGTCGCGGGCTGCGCCGCCGTCCGCTGTGGGAATTCGAAATTGATACCGCGCGCCAGCAGCTGAATCTGCAGTTTGGCACACGCGATCTGATTGGCTTTGGCGTTGAAAATGCCCCGCGCGGGCTGTGCGCGGCTGGTTGCCTCCTGCAGTACGTAAAAGATACCCAGCGCACCGCCCTGCCGCATATCCGCTCTATCACCATGGAGCGCCAGCAGGACAGCATCATCATGGATGCCGCCACGCGCCGTAACCTGGAGATCACCCAGAACCTGGCGGGCGGCGTAGAAAATACGCTCGCGTCGGTCCTCGACAGTACGGTCACGCCAATGGGCAGCCGTATGCTGAAACGCTGGCTGCATATGCCGATTCGCGATACCGCTACGCTGGTTTGCCGTCAGCAGACGATTGCCGCCCTGCAGGATCGCTATACCGAGCTGCAGCCGGTCCTGCGTCAGGTGGGCGATCTGGAACGTATCCTGGCCCGTCTGGCGCTGCGCACGGCGCGACCGCGCGATCTGGCGCGGATGCGTCATGCTTTCCAGCAGCTGCCGGAACTGCGTGCGCAGCTGAGCGACGTTGACAGCGCGCCGGTACAGAAACTCCGCGAAACCATGGGCGAATTTACCGAACTCCGCGAGCTGCTTGAACGCGCCATTATTGATGCGCCTCCGGTTCTCGTGCGTGATGGCGGCGTGATTGCCCCTGGCTACAACGAGGAGCTGGACGAATGGCGCGCGCTGGCCGACGGCGCGACGGACTACCTTGATAAGCTGGAAATCCGCGAGCGCGAGCGTCTTGGTCTCGACACCCTGAAGGTGGGGTATAACGCGGTTCACGGTTACTACATTCAAATCAGCCGCGGGCAGAGCCATCTGGCGCCGATTCACTACGTGCGCCGCCAGACGTTGAAAAACGCTGAACGCTACATCATTCCCGAGCTGAAAGAGTACGAGGACAAAGTTCTCACCTCGAAAGGCAAAGCGCTGGCGCTGGAAAAACAGCTCTATGAAGAGCTGTTTGACATGCTGATGCCGCACCTGGCCGACCTGCAGCTGAGCGCCAGCGCGCTGGCGGAACTGGACGTGCTGGTGAACCTGGCCGAACGCGCGGAAACGCTGAACTACACCTGCCCGACCTTTACCGACAAGCCCGGCATTCGCATCACTGAAGGCCGTCACCCGGTGGTCGAGCGGGTGCTGAACGAACCGTTCATCGCCAACCCGCTGAGCCTGTCGCCGCAGCGAAGAATGCTGATCATTACCGGTCCGAACATGGGCGGTAAGAGTACCTATATGCGTCAAACGGCGCTGATTGCGCTGCTCGCCTATATCGGCAGCTACGTCCCGGCGCAAAACGTGGAGATTGGCCCCATCGACCGTATTTTTACCCGCGTCGGGGCTGCGGACGATCTGGCGAGCGGCCGCTCAACCTTCATGGTCGAAATGACTGAAACGGCTAACATTCTGCATAACGCGACGGAGCACAGCCTGGTGCTGATGGACGAAGTCGGACGCGGAACGTCAACCTACGATGGTCTGTCGCTGGCCTGGGCCTGTGCGGAAAGCCTCGCGAATAAAATCAAGGCCATGACGCTGTTCGCCACCCACTACTTCGAGCTGACGCAGTTGCCGGAGAAAATGGAAGGCGTGGCTAACGTCCACCTTGATGCACTGGAGCATGGCGACACCATCGCCTTTATGCACACGGTGCAGGATGGCGCGGCAAGCAAGAGCTATGGTCTGGCCGTTGCGGCGCTGGCCGGTGTACCGAAAGAGGTGATCAAGCGCGCGCGTCAGAAACTGCGTGAGCTGGAAAGCCTGTCACCGAATGCGGCGGCGACGCAGATCGATGGTACGCAGATGTCGCTGCTGGTGCCAGCGGAAGAGACATCGCCTGCAGTGGAAGCGCTGGAGAATCTCGATCCTGATTCCCTGACGCCGCGTCAGGCGCTGGAGTGGATTTATCGGTTGAAGAGTCTGGTTTAGTTCTCTGCGGTCTGTTTTGTCGGGTGGCGGCTTCGCCTTACCCGACCTACAAAACCGTAGGCCCGGTAAGCGCAGCGCCACCGGGCAAAAGGCCGCACAATATTATCGCCCGGTAAGCGCAGCGCCACCGGGCTTTTTTTTAGAGCAGCGGCGGGATTGTCGGCACCTGTGGCGCCTCGTCAATATCCTTCTGCGTCATGCGGAACGCTTCCGGGTAGTGCTCGCGGCTGGTACGACGCAGCGGTTCGGTATCGCGCCAGGTATACAGACAATGCTGGCACTGGTAAACGGTCCAGACCCCTTTCACCGGTGACGTCGCCATCACTTCAATATGCTCATCGGCACAACGTGGACAAATCATCTTTTCCTCCTTATTGGCGTGCAGCCAGCATCGCGGTCAGTTTTTCAGCCCAGGCTTTGGTTTCAGGCAGATCCTGAACCGGCTGGCTATAGTGGCCCCGGGTGTCCGGTGCGACAGGCGTGGTCGCATCAATAATCAGTTTGTCGGTAATGCCCGCCGGGCTGGATCCCGGATCGAGTTCAAGCACCGACATGTTCGGCAGCTGCACCAGATCGCCTGCCGGGTTGACCTTCGATGACAGCGCCCACATCACCTGCGGAAGGTTGAACGGGTCGACATCCTCATCCACCATGATCACCATCTTCACGTATCCCAGGCCGTGCGGCGTGGTCATGGCGCGCAAGCCGACCGCGCGGGCAAAACCGCCGTAACGCTTTTTGGTGGAGATAATCGCCAGCAGGCCGTGGGTGTACATCGCGTTCACCGCCTGCACTTCCGGGAACTCCGCTTTCAGCTGCTGGTAGAGCGGCACGCAGGTGGCTGGCCCCATCAGATAATCAATCTCGGTCCACGGCATGCCGAGATAAAGGGATTCGAAAATCGGTTTGGTGCGGTAAGAAACTTTGTCGATACGCACAACCGTCATGTTACGGCCACCGGAGTAGTGGCCGGTAAACTCGCCGAACGGCCCTTCAATTTCGCGCTTACGGCCTTCAATCACCCCTTCCAGGATCACTTCAGAACCCCACGGCACGTCAAAGCCGGTCAGCGGCGCGGTGGCAATCGGGTACGGGCTTTCACGGAGCGCGCCGGCCATTTCATATTCCGACTGATCGTATTTCAGCGGCGTCGCGCCCATCAGGGTGATGATCGGGTCGTTGCCCAGCGTAATCGCAATCGGCAGGTCTTCGCCGCGCTCTTCCGCTTTGTGCAGATGCAGGGCGATATCGTGCATCGGCACCGGCTGCAGGCCGAGCTTGCGCTTGCCCTTCACTTCCATGCGGTAGATGCCAACGTTCTGCTTGCCGAAGTTATCCGGGTCGAGCGGATCGCGCGAGACAACGCACGCTTTGTCGAGATAAAAACCACCGTCCCCGTCGTTCAGGCGGAACAGCGGCAGGATGTCGAACAGGTTAATGTCTTCACCGTCCACCGTATTCTGCGCCCAGGCCGGGTTGGCGCGGCGCTCTGGCGCAATCGGGAATTTATCCCAGCGGCGAATAAACTCGTCGATCTGCTTTTTCACCGGCGTGTTCGCAGGCAGCCCCATCGAAATAGCGTGATTTTGCCAGGAGCCGATGGTGTTCATCACCACGCGGGCATCGGTAAAGCCGCGAATGTTGTCGAACCACAGCGCGGGTGCGCCGTCACCGATGCGGCCGGTCGCGTTGGCTGCCGCCGCCAGATCCGGCTCGGCGTTTACCTCTTCCTCAATTTTCAGCAGTTGCCCTTGCTCATCGAGCGCCTGCAGGAAGCTTCTCAGATCATCAAATGCCATCTTTATTCTCCTGTGAAAAATGTTTCGCCTCCCGCAACCCGTTCCAGCGACGCGCCTTTTTATGCTCCAGGCCAAACTGGTCGAGCACGCGGGTCACAATATGCTGGGTAATGTCATCGGCGGTTTGCGGGTGGTTGTAGTACGCAGGCATGGGCGGCACCATCGCCACGCCCATGCGGGAGAGCGCCAGCATGTTCTCCAGATGAATGGTGCTGAGCGGCGTTTCACGGGGCACCAGTACCAGCTTACGCCCCTCTTTCAGCACGACATCCGCCGCACGGCCCACCAGCCCTTCGGCATAGCCCGCGCGGATCCCGGCCAGCGTTTTCATGCTGCAGGGAATGACGATCATGCCGTCGGTACGAAACGAGCCGGAGGAGATGGTGGCGGCCTGGTCAGCCGGGCTGTGGACGACGTCAGCCAGGGCAGCAACGTCCTGGGCGGTGTAAGGCGTTTCCAGCTCAATGGTGGTTTTTGCCCACTTCGACATCACCAGATGCGTCTCTACTTCCGGCATTTCCCGCAGCGCCTGCAGCAGCGCCACGCCCAGCGGAGCACCCGTCGCCCCCGTCATTCCCACGATCAATCTCATTCATCACCTCAATCAATTTGTTCGTGTACGAACATTAGAGGTAAACTACTCCCGGATTGTTTTTCTGACAAGATTGTTCGTACACGATCACACAAAATGCTAAAAAATGCCGCATTATCATCCTGGACTTTAGCGGCTATCATAGGGGGTGATTTTTTCTGTCGGAGTGTTCATGGAACTAAGACAAGAGGCGTTCCACCTGTTACGTCAGCTTTTTCAACAGCATACCGCGAAGTGGCAACATGCCCTGCCGGAACTGACCAAGCCGCAGTATGCGGTGATGCGCTCGATTGCCGAGCATCCGGGCATTGAACAGGTGGCATTGACTGAAGTCGCGGTCAGCACGAAAGCGACCCTGGCGGAAATGCTGAGCCGCATGGAGGCGCGCGGGCTGGTCAAACGCGAGCACGACCCTGCGGATAAGCGCCGTCGCTTTGTCTTCCTCACGCCAGAAGGTGAGGCCCTGCTTGCAGACTGTAAGCCGGTAGGCAATGAGGTTGATGAGGCCTTTTTAGGACGCCTTAACAAGGCCGAGCGGGAGCAGTTCTCTGCGCTCATCAAAAAGATGATGCACGATTAACTCACGCTGGTGCGCATAAAATCGATAAAGGTGCGCACTTTTGCGGGCACATGCCGGGCATCAGGATAGACCGCATAGATCCCCTGCCGCGCAAAGGTATACTCCGGTAAAATCGTCACCAGCGTTCCCGCATCAAGCGAATCGCGCACCAGCCATTCCGGCAGTAACGCCACCCCACCGCCTGCGAGCGCAAAAGCCATAAGGGCCTGAGCGCTGTCGGCAAACAAACGCGGCGCCTTTTTTATCTCCAGCATGTCAGGCGCACCGCGGGCATCTTTCACCTGCCAGCGCAGCGGCGAGGCTAAGCGCTCGTGGATAATCCAGTCGGCCTGCGCCAGCTGCGCAAGCGATTCGATCGGGTTTCTCGCAAGCCACTCGGGCGTCGCGACGGGGAGAATAGAAAAGTGAGAAATCAGTGCGGCGTGGTTGCGCGAATCAACAAGCGTCCCCAGCCGGATGGCCACGTCAAAGCGCTCCGAGATAAGGTCTGCGTGCAGTGACGACGAAACATGTCGGACGCGAAGATCCGTGTGCTGCTGGCTAAACCTGGCCAGCAGCGGCACCACGACCCGGGCGCCATATTCAGGCGTGGTCGTGATCCGCAGTTCGCCGGTGAGCCCCGCATGGTTCGCGCGGACATCATCCTGCAGCCGTTCGGCCTCCTTCAGAAGCGCCACGCTGCGCTGATGAAAAAGCACGCCCGCCTCGGTTAGCGTCAGGCGGCGGGTGGAGCGCAGCAGCAGCGTAACGCCCAGCTCATCTTCAAGCTGGCGGATATTGAAGCTGACGACCGCTTTTGTCAGCCCCATCGCCTCGGCGGCCGCCGTAAAACTGCCGGTGTCGGCCACTGCGACAAACATCTGCGTCCGCTGTAGGTTAATCATCATCACGCCCTTTACTGTCAAAATATTTTTGACAGTATATCGCGCTTTGTCAGGTTTATCCGTGATGCCCGAGCCGATACGATACGCCACCTCACCGGAGGATCCACCATGACGTATCGCAGCCAAGTTGCCGTTGTCTATCTGCTGGGCTTTTTTCTTGATTTGATCAACATGTTTATTGCCAGCGTCGCCTTTCCGGCGATGGCTCACGCCTTTAACGCCACGCCTTCTGCCCTTGCCTGGGTCAGTAACGGCTACATTGCCGGCCTGACGCTGGCGATCCCGTTCAGCAGCCTGCTCTCGCGCCGCATCGGACCAAAGCGCGTCATCCTGCTTTCGCTTTTTCTGTTCAGCGCAGCCTCCGCAGCGGCGGGCCTGTCTGCAACGCTGGAAAGTCTGATCGCCTGGCGAGTGCTTCAGGGCGTGGGAGGAGGCTTACTGATCCCCGTTGGACAGGCGCTGACCTGGCAACAGTATAAGCCTCACGAGCGTGCCAGACTCTCCTCGGCGGTGATGCTGGTCGCGCTGCTTGCCCCGGCCTGCTCCCCGGCTATCGGGGGACTGCTGGTACAGACGCTAAGCTGGCGATGGATCTTTTTCGCCACGCTACCGGTCGCTATCGTGACCTTTGTTCTGGCCTGCCTGTGGCTTAAACACGAAATGCCTGCGATGAACGCGGCCAGACTGCTAAACCTGTCATTGCTCGCGGACCCGCTTTTGCGTTTTTCCATGCTTGTCTATATCTGCGTTCCTGGCGTATTTATTGGGGTGAACGTCACGGGCATGTTTTATCTTCAGAACGTGGCGAACATGAGCCCAGCCGCTACGGGCATGCTCATGCTGCCGTGGTCTGTGGCATCGTTTATCGCCATCACGGCAACGGGACGTTATTTTAACCGTATCGGCCCCCGCCCCCTGATCGTCATCGGCTGCCTGTTGCAGGCGACGGGCATTCTGCTTTTGATTGACGTCAGTTCGGCTACGCTGTTGCCTGCCGTCGCGTTTGCCCTGATGGGCGCCGGGGGAAGCCTGTGCAGCAGCACGGCTCAGAGCAGCGCGTTTCTGACAACGCGCCGGGACGAGATGCCGGATGCCAGCGCGCTGTGGAATCTCAATCGTCAATTGAGCTTTTTTGCCGGTGCCCTGCTGCTGGCGCAGGTGCTGAACCTGGCGCAGGCGTGGCTGACGCCACACGCCGCCTGGCACGGGATGTTTATTTTTGCCGCAGGCATGACCTTGCTGCCTGTACCGTACGTTTTTCGTCTTAACAATACGCAGGTGCTAAACCCGCTGCGACAGGAGAATTCATGACGCCTTTCGAACACGACATTATCGACCTCCACATTGCGCTTGAAGCATGGTTAGGCAAAGGTGAAGGCGAGGCCGACGCGCTGCTCGCCCGTTTCCAGCGCGATTTTCTGATGATCCCGCCGGGCGGTGTGCAGGTCGACTATAACGGCCTGGCCAGTTTTCTGGAAAAACAGCGCGGAAGCCGTCCCGGGCTGAAAATCGTCATTGACGAATTAACCACGATCCAGAGCGGCGAACGGGGTGCAGTGCTTCACTACCGGGAGACGCAAACCCGGCCAGACCTGCCCGTTAACGTGCGCTGGTCAACCGCGGTGCTTAATCAGGAAGGTGACAAAATAACCTGGCGTCTGCTGCACGAGACGGCGACGCAGCCGTAACACAAAAGAAAAAGGCCCGTCTCACGACGGGCCTTTTTTGACGAAAGGTTGCTTATTCGCGGAACAGCGCTTCGATATTCAGACCTTGCCCCTGCAGGATTTCACGCAGGCGACGCAGACCTTCAACCTGAATCTGACGAACACGTTCACGGGTCAGGCCAATTTCGCGGCCGACGTCTTCCAGTGTCGCAGCTTCATACCCCAGTAAACCGAAACGACGCGCCAGCACTTCACGCTGTTTGGCGTTCAGTTCGAACAGCCATTTGACGATGCTCTGTTTCATGTCATCGTCCTGCGTGGTGTCTTCCGGACCGTTGTCTTTTTCATCGGCCAGGATGTCCAGCAGCGCTTTTTCGGAGTCGCCACCCAGTGGGGTGTCAACCGAGGTAATGCGCTCGTTGAGACGCAGCATACGGCTTACGTCATCAACCGGTTTATCGAGTTGTTCGGCAATTTCTTCTGCGCTTGGCTCGTGGTCCAGCTTATGGGACAACTCGCGCGCGGTACGCAGATACACGTTCAACTCTTTGACGATGTGAATCGGCAGGCGAATCGTACGGGTCTGGTTCATAATAGCCCGTTCGATGGTCTGACGAATCCACCAGGTCGCGTAGGTTGAGAAACGGAACCCGCGTTCCGGGTCAAACTTCTCAACTGCGCGGATGAGACCTAAGTTGCCCTCTTCAATCAGATCCAGCAGAGCCAGACCACGATTGCCGTAACGGCGGGCAATTTTCACGACCAGTCGCAGGTTACTTTCAATCATGCGACGACGCGAGGCCACATCACCACGCAAAGCACGACGTGCGAAATAGACTTCTTCTTCGGCCGTTAGCAGTGGGGAGTAACCAATCTCCCCAAGGTAAAGCTGAGTCGCGTCCAGTACACGCTGTGTGGCGCCCTGCGATAACAGCTCTTCTTCAGCCAAATCGTTATCACTGGGTTCCTCTTCTACTAAGGCTTTTTCGTCAAAAGCCTCTACTCCGTTCTCATCAAATTCCGCGTCTTCATTTAAATCATGAACTTTCAGCGTATTCTGACTCATAAGGTGGCTCCTACCCGTGATCCCTGAACGAGACACCCTGGCTGGCATGCCCCGTCAAATTATCGCTGCGGCAAGTACTGCAGCGGGTTTACGGATTTCCCCTTGTAACGAATTTCAAAATGCAAGCGTGTAGAACTGGTTCCGGTGCTACCCATGGTAGCGATTTTTTGCCCCGCCTTAACTTCTTGTTGTTCCCGGACCAGCATTGTGTCGTTATGGGCGTAGGCACTCAGGTAATCATCGTTGTGTTTGATGATGATAAGATTACCGTAACCGCGCAGAGCGTTACCGGCATACACAACGCGTCCATCTGCGGTCGCGATGATAGCCTGTCCTTTACTCCCTGCGATATCGATCCCTTTATTTCCCCCTTCGGAAGAAGAGAAGTTCTCGATAACCTTGCCGTCAGTCGGCCAGCGCCATGCAGAAATCGGCGAACTGGAGGTCATACTGCTGGCAGTCGGTTCAGTAGAGCTAACCACAGGTGCCGTAACCGGTGCTGTGACAGCAGTCGCAGTCCCTTTATTATTCGGCAACATTTTGTTAGCAGTCTGATCACCTGAATCCTCAGAATACGTAATTACAGGTTGTGAAGCAACCACCGTGGTGGATTTTTGTGCAGGCTTAACGCTGTTATTTTGAGCCGTCACATCGGCCGCTGAAACCGTGTTGCCAGGCGTAAGCGGCGTACCCGTCGCGTTGCCCACCTGGAGCGTTTGCCCGACTTCCAGACCATATGGGGCCTGGACGTTGTTGCGCTGCGCGAGGTCACGGAAATCGTTCCCGGTGATCCACGCAATGTAGAACAGCGTATCGCCGCGTTTCACGGTATAGGTGCTGCCACCGGTGTAGCTGCCTTTCGGAATGTTCCCATACTGGCGGTTATAGACTATGCGGCCGTTTTGGGTCTGAACAGGCTGTTCAACTGGCTGAACCTGCATTGGCTGTGTAACAGGATGTTGCACAGGCTGGATTTGTGGTGTTTGCTGCGGCGCAGCTGTTCCCATTTTAGGTGGCGGCGTGATTAACATTCCGCTGGACGTGTTACCGGAGCCGCTGTTTCCGCCGACGGAACTGACGGGCGCAGGTGCGTTGTTAGAACTTGTACAGCCTGCCAGCCAGAGCGAAACCAGTGATAATGCCGCAACACGGCTGATGGTGAATTTAGGGCTTCCCGCGCTCATTTATCCCCCAGGAATGTGTTAACTACCAGTGACTTAAAATTTACCGTGATGGCACGAATCTTTCGCGCCACACCATACGCTGAATTTGCCTTAATAACCCTGGATAATTCCGAGTCTCAGGCCAACTCCCCCTTCACCAGAGGCACAAAGCGCACGGCTTCCACGGTGTCGATAATAAACTCGCCGCCGCGCCGACGAACGCGCTTCAACAGCTGCTGCTCGTCCCCGACAGGCAGAACCAGAATGCCCCCCTCATCCAGCTGCGACAACAGGGCAGCTGGAATTTCTGGCGGGGCCGCCGTCACGATGATCGCGTCAAACGGGGCGCGAGCCTTCCAACCCTGCCATCCATCACCGTGTCGTGTCGAAACATTATGTAAATCAAGTTGTTTCAGGCGACGACGCGCCTGCCACTGTAAACCTTTGATCCGCTCCACGGAGCATACGTGATGAACGAGATGCGCCAGGATCGCGGTCTGATACCCCGACCCGGTGCCAATCTCCAGCACGCGGGAATCGGGCGTCAGCTCCAGCAGCTCCGTCATGCGAGCCACCATGTAAGGCTGCGAAATCGTCTGGCCCTGCCCGATGGGCAGCGCCACGTTTTCCCACGCTTTGTGTTCAAACGCCTCGTCTACAAATTTCTCACGCGGAACCAGGGCGAGCGCTTCGAGCACGTGCTCGTCGCGGATCCCCTGCGCGCGTAGTTGTTCCAGAAGAGTTTGTACACGTTTGTTTACCATTGCGCGTTCACTCCTGCGCGATCCAGCCAGCCCGACACCACATCATGCGCGCTATACGCGGTTAAATCTACGTGCAGCGGGGTAACCGAAACATAGCCTTCCTCCACGGCGGCAAAGTCGGTATCCGGACCCGCATCACACTTATCGCCAGGAGGGCCGATCCAGTAAAGCGTGTTGCCGCGCGGATCCTGCTGCGGGATCACCTTATCGGCAGGATGTCGACTCCCGCAACGGGTGACGCGGATGCCTTTAATTTCATCGAGAGGAAGATCCGGCACGTTGATGTTGAGGATGCGCCCGGTACGCAACGGCTCGCGGCCGAGCGCCCGCAGGATCGAACAGGTCACCGCGGCGGCCGTGTCGTAGTGCGTGTAGCCGTTCAACGAGACCGCCAGCGCCGGGAATCCCAGATGGCGGCCTTCCATTGCGGCCGCCACGGTGCCGGAGTAAATCACGTCATCGCCGAGGTTAGGCCCGGCGTTAATGCCGGAGACGACGATATCCGGACGCGGCCGCATCAGCGCGTTCACGCCCAGAAAAACACAGTCGGTTGGCGTACCCATCTGTACGGCAATATCGCCATTTTCAAAGGTAAAGGTGCGAAGCGACGACTCCAGCGTCAGCGAGTTAGACGCTCCACTGCGGTTACGATCGGGCGCCACAACCTGCACATCCGCAAACTCACGGAGGTGTTTCGCCAGGGTCTGAATGCCTGGCGCGTGGATCCCGTCATCGTTACTCAGCAATATTCGCATAATCACCCGAGGTGTTGAGAAGTTCCCTGACAACACTGGTGGCAAAGCTGCCTGCCGGCAGCCAGAAGCGTAACTCGACGGTCACGTCATCCCACCAGTTCCAGCTTAACTGCTGCGGATAGAGCAGCATCGCGCGGCGTGCCGCGTCGACTTTTTCCCGCACCAGCAAGGACTGCAATTCTGGCGCATCCGCCACGGCTGACTGCTCGGCGGCCAGCGCGTCGCCCTGTGTTCCCCAGTCGCCCGTACCGGGCAACGCGGCGGTGATCAGCAGCCCTTTTGCGTCCACGCGCGACTGGACATCGGCCATCTCTTCGGCCGTTGCCACAAACCAGCTTCCGCGTCCCGCTAATTGTAGCGCATCGCCAACAACAACTTGATTCGCGTCCGGTTTTTTCAGCCTTTCGCTCACAATCTGATTAAACAACGCACTGCGGGCCGCCGACAACCAAAAACTGCGTTTATTCCTGTCACGCACCGGCGCGTCGCTTTGCGCCCAGCGCAGTGCGCCCTGCAGGTTGCTGCCGCCGATGCCAAAGCGCTGCGCGCCAAAGTAGTTCGGTACGCCGCGGTCGCTGATGGCATTCAGGCGTTTTTCAACGTCTTCACGGTCAGTCACGTCGCGCAGCACCAGCGTAAACGCGTTGCCTTTTAACGCGCCCAGACGCAGTTTGCGCTTGTGGCGGGCATATTCCAGTACCTTACAGCCCTCAAGCTCAAATTTGCTTAAATCAGGCATCGCATTGCCGGGAACGCGCGCGCAGAGCCACTGTTCCGTGACGGCGTGTTTATCTTTCTGCCCGGCAAAGCTCACCTCGCGGGCATGAATTTTGAGGAATTTTGCCAGCGCGTCGGCCACAAAGCGGGTATTGCAGCCATTTTTCAGAATACGCACCAGGATATGTTCGCCTTCGCCATCCGGCTCAAAGCCCAGATCCTCCACCACGAGGAAATCTTCCGGGCTGGCTTTTAGCACCCCGTTCCCCTGCGGCTTACCGTGCAGGTATGTCAGGTTGTCGAAGTCTGTCATTTGCTCGCCTTCACCAGTAGCGCCACGGCTTCACAGGCAATGCCTTCGCCGCGACCGGTAAAGCCCAGCTTCTCGGTCGTCGTCGCTTTCACGTTCACGTCGTCCATGTGGCAGCCCAGATCTTCTGCAATAAATACGCGCATCTGCGGAATGTGCGGCAGCATTTTTGGGGCCTGAGCGATAATCGTCACGTCGACGTTGCCAAGGGTGTAGCCTTTCGCCTGGATGCGGCGCCACGCTTCGCGCAGCAGTTCACGGCTGTCCGCCCCTTTAAACGCCGGATCGGTGTCCGGGAACAGCTTGCCGATATCACCCAGTGCGGCCGCGCCCAGCAGCGCGTCGGTCAGCGCATGCAGCGCCACGTCGCCATCAGAATGCGCCAGCAGCCCTTTTTCATAAGGAATGCGCACGCCGCCAATGATAATTGGGCCTTCGCCGCCAAAGGCGTGTACATCAAAACCGTGTCCAATTCGCATTATGCCTTCTCCTGATGGGTCGAACGGGTAAGATAAAATTCCGCGAGCTGTAAATCTTCCGGACGCGTCACTTTAATATTATCAGCACGTCCTTCAACAAGCTCAGGGTGGAAACCGCAGTACTCCAGCGCAGAGGCTTCGTCCGTGATGGTCGCACCTTCGTTAAGCGCGCGCGTTAAGCAGTCGTGGAGCAGTTCGCGGGGGAAAAATTGCGGCGTCAGCGCGTGCCAGAGATCGACGCGATCGACGGTGTGGGCGATAGCCCGTTTGCCCGGCTCGGCACGCTTCATGGTGTCGCGCACGGGGGCGGCCAGAATGCCACCCACTTTGCTGGTTTCGCTCAATGCCAGCAGGCGAGCGAGATCGTCCTGATGCAGGCACGGACGCGCCGCGTCATGGACCAGCACCCACGGCGCATTACCGGCCGCCTGAATGCCTGCCAGCACGGAATCGGCGCGCTCGGCACCGCCATCGACAACGGTAATCTGTGGATGATTTGCCAGCGGGAGCTGCGCGAAGCGCGCATCGCCGGGGCTGATGGCGATGACCACGTGCGTCACCCGCGGGTGCGCCAGCAGCGCCGCCACGGCGTGCTCGAGGATCGTTTTATCGCCAATAGAGAGGTATTGCTTGGGACATTCTGTCTGCATGCGCCGGCCAAAACCTGCGGCCGGCACCACGGCGCATACGTCCGAAAAAGTTACTGCCATGTCGTAATCCTGGGCCTGATTATCGATTGTTTTGTGCTGAGCCCTGATTGCGTTTAGACGCATCCGGAACCAGACGATAAAAGGTTTCGCCCGGCTTAGTCATACTGAGTTCATTGCGTGCGCGTTCCTCAATCGCCTCTTGCCCGCCATTGAGGTCATCAATTTCAGCGAAGAGTTGATCGTTTCGCGCCTTAAGTTTGGCGTTTGTTGCCTGCTGAGCCGCGACGTCATCGCTCACCCGGCTATAGTCGTGCAGTCCGTTCTTACCGAACCACAGCGAATATTGCAGCCAGATTAGCAAAGCCAGCAACAGCAGCGTTAGTTTACCCATCCTGCCCCCTGAAAAACGGCATCATCATCCCAAGACTTCCCCAGAGCACTACGCCGGGGTAACAGAGATGCCGCAACATCGCGGGCAAATGTACCACATTTTTTCCGCAGAATCGTCCTGCTCAATATCGTTACACAGTTGGTTACGGTTTGAATTATGGCTGAAGTTAGCCCATGAGCCACAAAAATAACAGACCAAACATCAGCACCACCGTCACAATCGTGACCACGGTACTGTACAGGAGCTTGCCGTTGAGCAGCGAGTGAAGCGCAATGCCGACGACAACCGCCACGGGCATCAGCGCCAGAAAGAAAGGCCAGGTGTAGAGAAAGAAGAACAGCGTGTTGCCGCCGTAGATAAGAAACGGGATACCCAGCGCCAGCAACCATGAGACGAAGCCAATGATGGCCCCAGGAAATGACCAGGTCGTTTCGTCGTCGGTCGCAAGCGGCTCCGACCCGGTGGTGGTGATGTAATGTTCACTGTTGCGCATAGCTAGTCCTGTGACCGTGACTCATCGTTCGGGAAGACAGCTCCCGAACGATACCGTCTCAGGATCTGATAATATCGTCCCGTCTGAGCAGGTCTAATAATTGGCTTACTAAATTTGTTACCAATTGTTGACCCTCCAGGTGAATTTCTGGCGATTCAGGCGCTTCGTATACCGCGTCAATGCCGGTGAAGTTGCGCAATTCTCCGGCACGCGCTTTTTTGTACAGCCCTTTCGGGTCGCGCGCTTCGCAAACCTCCAGCGGCGTATCCACAAACACTTCGATAAAGCGATCCTGACCGACCCGTTCGCGCACCATCTGGCGCTCGGCGCGGTGTGGAGAGATAAATGCGGTCAGCACCACCAGCCCGGCGTCGGCCATCAGGCTGGCGACCTCCCCGACCCGGCGGATGTTCTCTTTGCGGTCGTCGTCGCTGAACCCTAAATCGCTGCACAGGCCATGGCGCACGTTGTCGCCATCCAGCAGGTACGTGCTGACGCCCTGCTGATGCAATGCCTCTTCCAGCGCGCCCGCCACCGTCGATTTACCCGAGCCGGACAGCCCGGTAAACCACAGCACAACTCCACGGTGACCGTGGAGCTGTTCGCGCTGGGCGACGGTGACCGGATGAGGATGCCAGACGACGTTCTCATCATGGGCAGCCATTACTTGCCTCCCAGCAGATCGCGCGCGCCCCAGTGCGGGAAGTGCTTACGCACCAGCGCGTTCAGCTCCAGCTCAAAGGCGCTGAATTCTGAAGCTGCGGACGCCTGTTCGTTTGGCTCACGGACCATCCCCGCGCCGACGGTGACGTTCGTCAGGCGGTCAATAAAGATAAGCCCGCCCGTCACCGGATTTTGCTGATACGGATCGAGCACCAGCGGTTCGTCAAAGGTCAGATCGACCAGACCAATACCGTTCAGCGGAAGCTCGGTGACCTCGCGCTGGGTCAGGTTGTTGATGTCCACCTGGAACTGAATACCGTCCACGCGGGCGCGGGTCTTCTTGCCGGCGATTTTGATGTCGTAGCTCTGGCCCGGCGTCAGCGGTTGCTCCGCCATCCACACCACATCCACGGAAGCCCCCTGCACGGCGGCCAGCGTTTCCTGGGCATCCACCAGAAGATCGCCCCGGCTGATATCAATCTCGTCTTTCAGCACCAGCGTAACCGCTTCACCGGCGCCTGCGTCCTGGAGATCGCCGTCGAAGGTCACGATGCGTGCGATGGTCGATTCCACACCGGATGGCAGCACCTTGACGCGCTGCCCTACCTTCACGGTCCCGGAGGCAATCGTGCCGGAGAAGCCGCGGAAATCAAGGTTTGGACGGTTGACGTACTGCACCGGGAAGCGCATCGGCTGAGTGTCGACCACGCGCTGAATTTCAACCGTCTCCAGCACCTCCAGCAGCGTCGGGCCGCTATACCACGGCATGTTCGCGCTCTGGGAGGCGACGTTATCCCCTTCCAGCGCCGAGAGCGGCACAAAGCGGATATCCAGGTTGCCCGGCAGCTGTTCGGCAAAGGCCAGGTAGCTCTGGCGGATCTCCTCGAACTTCTCTTCGCTGAAGTTCACCAGATCCATTTTGTTGACCGCCACCACCAGATGTTTGATCCCCAGCAGCGTGGAGATAAAGCTGTGGCGACGGGTCTGATCCAGCACGCCTTTACGGGCGTCGATCAGCAGGATCGCCAGGTCACAGGTCGACGCGCCGGTCGCCATATTGCGGGTGTACTGTTCGTGCCCCGGGGTGTCGGCGATAATAAATTTGCGCTTCTCGGTAGAGAAATAGCGGTAGGCCACGTCAATCGTGATGCCCTGCTCGCGCTCCGCCTGCAGGCCGTCTACCAGCAGTGCCAGATCCAGCTTTTCGCCCTGGGTACCGTGACGCTTACTGTCGTTATGCAGGGAGGAGAGCTGATCTTCATAAATCTGGCGCGTATCGTGCAGCAGACGGCCAATCAGGGTACTTTTCCCGTCATCCACGCTGCCGCAGGTCAGAAAACGCAGCAGGCTTTTGTGTTGTTGCGCGTGCAGATACGCTTCCACGCCGCCTTCGTTGGCAATTTGTTGAGCAATAGTGGTATTCATGGCGGCTCCTTAGAAATAACCCTGACGTTTCTTCAGCTCCATGGAGCCTGCCTGGTCGCGGTCAATCACGCGCCCCTGTCGCTCGCTGGTGGTCGACACCAGCATCTCTTCGATGATCTCCGGCAGCGTCTGGGCGTTGGATTCCACAGCGCCGGTCAGCGGCCAGCAGCCGAGGGTGCGGAAACGCACCATCTGTTTTTTGATCACTTCACCCGGCTGCAGGTCGATGCGATCGTCGTCGATCATCATCAGCATGCCGTCACGCTCCAGCACCGGGCGCTCGGCGGCCAGATACAGCGGAACGATCTCGATGTTTTCCAGATAGATGTACTGCCAGATATCCAGCTCGGTCCAGTTGGAGAGCGGGAAGACGCGGATGCTTTCGCCCTTGTTAATCTGGCCGTTGTAGTTGTGCCACAGCTCCGGACGCTGGTTTTTGGGGTCCCAGCGGTGGAAGCGATCGCGGAAGGAGTAGATACGCTCTTTGGCGCGGGACTTCTCTTCGTCACGGCGCGCGCCGCCGAAGGCCGCGTCAAAACCGTATTTATTCAGCGCCTGCTTCAGCCCTTCGGTCTTCATGATATCGGTGTGTTTGGCGCTGCCGTGCACGAACGGGTTAATGCCCATCGCCACCCCTTCCGGGTTTTTATGCACCAGCAGCTCGCAGCCGTAGGCTTTCGCGGTACGGTCGCGGAATTCGTACATCTCGCGGAATTTCCAACCGGTGTCCACGTGCAGCAGCGGGAACGGCAGCGTGCCCGGATAAAACGCTTTACGCGCCAGATGCAGCATGACGCTGGAATCTTTACCGATGGAGTACATCATCACCGGGTTAGAAAACTCGGCGGCCACTTCGCGGATAATATGGATACTTTCCGCTTCGAGCTGCCGCAGGTGTGTAAGACGTTTTTGGTCCATAACCGTTCCTTAAGCCAAATTTACAACAGAAGAACCAAAGCCTTCTGTATCGGTTGTGTGCTGAAACCAGGCGAGCGTGCTGTGCAGCTGCACCACTTCCCCCACCACGATCAGGGCAGGCATCGGGGCATCTTTCGCCAGGGTTGCAAGGTCTTGAAGTGTGCCGACAGCAACATGCTGATCGACGCGCGTGCCGCGAGAAATGACGGCGACGGGGGTCGTCGCCTCGCGACCGTGCTGAATAAGCTGTTCGCTGATGTCCGCCGCTTTCATCGTGCCCATGTATATCGCCAGCGTCTGGCGGCTCTGGGCGAGATGCGACCAGTCGAACGGCGTGCTGTCCGCCTTGTAGTGGCCGGTCACAAAGGTGACGCTCTGGGCGTAATCGCGGTGGGTCAACGGGATACCGGCGTAGGCCGTTACCGCAGAAGCCGCCGTGATGCCGGGCACCACCTGGAACGGAACGCCCGCTTCGGCTGCCGCCTGCAGCTCTTCGCCGCCGCGACCGAAAATGAACGGATCGCCCCCCTTCAGGCGCACCACGGTTTTGCCCGCTTTCGCGGCGTCAATTAGCATCTGGTTGGTGTCGTGCTGCGGCACCGAGTGTTCGCCCGCCCGTTTGCCGACGCAGATTTGCTCCGCGTCGCGACGGATCAGCTCGCGCACGCCGTCGGTGACCAGGTGGTCGTAGAACACCACGTCCGCATCCTGCAGCACCTGCAGGCCGCGCAGCGTCAGGAGCCCGGCATCGCCCGGCCCCGCGCCCACCAGAATGATCTCCCCGCCCGTACTGCCGGGGTTATCCAGTTCGTCCTCGAGGATTTTCTGCGCAGCTGTCTCATTACCGGCATGCATCAGGCTGGCAAAGCGGCCGCGAAACACGCGTTCCCAGAAGCGACGGCGCTCCGTCACGCTGGTCAGGCGGGTTTTCAGATGGTTGCGCCAGTAGCTGGCTTTCTCCGCCATGCGCCCGAGGCTGGTCGGCAGCAGCGCTTCGATTTTTTCCCGCAGCACGCGCGCCAGCACCGGTGCGGTACCGCCGGAGGAGATCGCCACCAGCAGCGGCGAACGGTCAACGATCGACGGGAAAATAAACGAGCATAAAGGCTGGTCGTCCACCACGTTCACCAGGCGGTAACGGGCCTGAGCGGCGTCGGAGATCCGCTGGTTCAGTTCACGATCGTCGGTCGCCGCAATTACCAGCACGACGCTGTCGATTTGTGACTCGTCGAAATCCGCCTCTTCAACGACCTGCACCTGGGCCCCTGCGCGCTGCAGAAACACGATTTTGCGATCGGCGATTTCACCCGTGCCAACCACCAGCACCGGTTTCTCTTTAATCGCAGCAAATAAGGGCAGATAGTCCACAGGCAACAACTCACTAACAACGAGGAATAGAGGGACTATAGGGGGCGGCTTAGACCGAATGAAATTACGAATTGGAATGAGTAGTTACTCAATGGAATAACGCTATGAAAAAGCTAATACCAAAAAGTGCTTAACGCGCGACATTTCGGGCATTTAAGAACGATTCAAATTGTGTATGGACGATCACAGTTTCATACTAGGCGGGTTATTATTTTGCTCTGTTTTTAAGGACTCACTATGTTTTCCGCAACGCGCCACCGTATTGCTGCCCTGGCGCTCGGCGTTTGCTTTATTCTTCCTGCCCAGGCAAAAAACCAACCTTATGGTGAAATCGCCACTATGCAGGCGCGGCATATTGCCACCGTTTTCCCTGGCCGCATGACCGGATCGCCTGCGGAAATGCTCTCCGCGGACTATCTTCGCCAGCAGTTTGCCGACATGGGTTACCAGAGCGATATCCGATCGTTTCACAGCCGCTACGTCTATACCTCACGCAATAAAACGAAAAACTGGCATAACGTGACCGGCAGTACGGTGATTGCGGCCCACGAAGGCAGCGCAAAAGAGCAAATTATCATTATGGCGCACCTTGATACCTACGCCCCGATGAGTGACGCCGATACGGATAACAATCTTGGCGGGCTGACGCTGCAGGGCATGGACGACAATGCCGCAGGCCTCGGCGTGATGCTTGAACTGGCCGAGCGGATGAAAGATATTCCCACCCAATATGGCATTCGTTTTGTTGCCACCAGCGGTGAGGAAGAGGGCAAACTCGGCGCTGAGAATCTCCTTAAGCGTATGAGCGCTGAGGAGAAGAAAAATACGCTGCTGGTGATCAACCTCGACAACCTGATCGTCGGCGACAAGCTCTATTTCAACAGCGGGCAGAGTACGCCGGGTACCGTGCGGAAACTGACGCGCGACCGGGCGCTGGCGATAGCCCGCAGCCATGGGGTTTATGCCACCAGCAACCCCGGCGGTAACCCAGATTATCCGCGAGGCACAGGCTGCTGCAACGACGGGGAAGTGTTCGATAGGGCGGGCATTCCGGTGCTGTACGTGGAAGCGACGAACTGGGCGCTGGGCAAAAAAGATGGCTACCAGCAGCGGGCTAAATCGAAGGCCTTCCCGGACGGGACAAGCTGGCACAACGTGATGCTGGACAATCAGCAGCACATCGATCGCGCGCTGCCGCAGCGGATTGAACACCGCAGTCGTGATGTGGTGAAGGTGATGCTGCCGCTGGTGAAGGAGCTGGCGAAAGCGGGGAAAGCCTGAGGCCGTTAAGCCCGGTGGCGGCTACGCCTTACCGGGCCTACATATGGAACGAGCCTTAGTAGGCCCGGTAAGCGCAGCGCCACCGGGCAAAAAGGTTATCACCCTTCGTGCAACCCGCACTCGCGCTTCAGCCCGAAGAATCGCGTCTCTTCTTCCGCCATGCCCGGTTCCCACTTACGCGTGGTGTGGGTATCGCCCACCGACAGATAGCCCTGGTCCCACAGCGGATGGTATTTCAGCCCGTGCTTTTGCAGGTACTGGTACACCGTCCGGTTATCCCAGTCGATAATCGGCAGCACTTTAAAGACCCCGCGCTGCACCGCCAGCACCGGTAAGGTTGCCCGGCTGCCGGACTGCTCACGGCGCAGGCCCGCGAACCACGTCTGGGCATTAAGCTCTTTCAGCGCCCGGTTCATCGGCTCGACCTTGTTGATCTCATTGTATTTCTCAATGCCCTCAACGCCCTGCTCCCACAGCTTGCCGTAGCGCGCCTCCTGCCAGGCCGCGCTTTCCGTCGCGCGGTAAACTTTCAGGTTCAGCCTGAGCTTGTCCGTCAGCTCGTCAATGAACTGGTAGGTTTCCGGGAACAGATAGCCGGTATCGGTGAGGATCACCGGAATGTCCGGACGGATCTGATTCACCAGATGCAAACTGACCGCAGCCTGAATACCAAAGCTTGACGAGAGCACATACTCTCCCGGCAGGTTTTCCAGCGCCCACGCCACGCGCCCTTCAGCGTCCAGCTTTTCAAGGTGGGCATTGGTTTCTGCCAGCGCCAGAATGCGTTCGACTTTTGGCAGGTCATTAAGGGCGTTTAGATCGAGTACGGACATAATTACCTCTCGTGTTTACTCCCAGAAATCCCTGGCGGGATCGAGCACCGGGCGAATGATGCCCGCACGCACCGTAAAGTCGCCGAAGCCTTCACCCGCTTCGCGCTCTTTCGCCCAGCGCCCGACAAGCTCGTCGATGGAATCAAGAATTTCCGGCTCGGTGATGTTCTCGCGGAACATACGCGGAATGCGCGTGCCGATACGGTTACCGCCCAGGTGCAGGTTGTAGCGCCCCGGCGCTTTCCCCACCAGCCCCAGTTCGGCCAGCATCGCGCGACCGCAGCCGTTCGGGCAGCCCGTCACGCGCATAACAATATGCTCGTCCGGAATGCCGTGTTTTTCCAGAATCGCTTCTACCTTGTCAGTGAATGACGGCAGGAAACGTTCCGCTTCCGCCATCGCCAGCGGACAGGTCGGGAACGACACGCAGGCCATTGAGTTTTCACGCTGCGGCTTCACCGCATCCATCAATCCATGTTCGCGCGCCAGCTTCTCGATCTTCGCCTTCTGGCTTTCCGGCACGCCGGCAATGATCAGGTTCTGGTTAGCCGTAATGCGGAACTCGCCCTTATGGATCTTCGCAATTTCCAGCAGACCGGTTTTCAGCGGACGCCCCGGATAATCCAGAATACGGCCGTTTTCGATAAACAGCGTCAGGTGCCATTTATTGTCGATACCCTTCACCCAGCCAATGCGATCGCCGCGACCGGTGAATTCGTAAGGGCGGATCGGCTCAAACTTGATGCCCGCGCGACGCTCCACTTCCGCTTTGAACGTCTCCACGCCCACGCGCTCCAGGGTGTATTTGGTTTTCGCGTTTTTACGGTCGGTACGGTTACCCCAGTCGCGCTGGGTCGTCACCACCGCTTCCGCCACGGCCAGCGTATGCTCCAGCGGCAGGAAGCCGAACTCGCTCGCGGTGCGGGCATAGGTTTTCTTGTTACCGTGCTCAATGGACAGGCCGCCGCCCACCAGCAGGTTAAAGCCCACCAGCTTGCCGTTTTCGGCAATCGCCACGAAGTTCATGTCGTTGGCGTGCAGGTCGATATCGTTCTGCGGCGGGATCACTACCGTGGTTTTAAACTTACGCGGCAGGTAGGTCTGGCCGAGGATCGGCTCTTCATCGGTGGTCGCGACTTTTTCCTGATCGAGCCAGATCTCTGCATAGGCGCGGGTGCGCGGCAGCAGGTGCTCGGAGATCTTCTTCGCCCACTCGTACGCTTCGGCATGCAGCTCGGACTCATACGGGTTCGAGGTGCAGAGCACGTTACGGTTCATGTCGTTGGCGGTCGCCAGCGCGTCCAGCCCAACGGAGTGCAGCATCTGGTGCACCGGCTTGACGTTCTTCTTCAGAATGCCGTGGAACTGGAAGGTCTGACGGTTAGTCAGACGGATGCTGCCGTAGATCGTGTTTTCACCGGCAAACTTGTCGATCGCCTGCCACTGTTTGGTGGTAATCACCCCACCCGGCAGACGGCAGCGCAGCAGCATCGCATGACGCGGCTCCAGCTTCTGCTCTGCACGCTCGGCGCGGATGTCGCGGTCGTCCTGCTGGTACATGCCGTGGAAACGGATCAGCAGGAAGTTGTCACCTTTGAAACCGCCGGTGAGACCGTCATTCAGATCTTCAGCAATGGTGCCACGCAGATAGTTGCTTTCCAGCTTCATGCGCTCGGCGTCTGTCAGTTTACCTTCGACCACCAGTGGCCCTGGATGTTTTTCGCTCATTAGTAGACATCTCGCTGATAACGGCGCTCAACGCGCAGCTCACTTAAAAATTCATCCGCCGCTTCGGCATCCATACCGCCGAATTCGGCAATCACTTCCAGCAAAGTCTGCTCAACGTCTTTCGCCATGCGATTGGCGTCGCCGCAGACATAAATGTGGGCACCGTCATTGATCCAGCGCCACAGCTCTGCGCCCTGTTCGCGCAGTTTGTCTTGTACGTATACTTTTTCTTTCTGATCGCGGGACCAGGCCAGATCGATGCGGGTCAGTACGCCTTCTTTCACATAGCGCTGCCACTCCACCTGGTAGAGGAAATCTTCCGTAAAGTGCGGGTTGCCGAAGAACAGCCAGTTTTTACCCGGCGCGCCGTCTGCCGCGCGCTGCTGCATGAAGGCGCGGAACGGCGCAATGCCGGTGCCCGGGCCAATCATGATGACCGGCGTTTCCGGGTTTGCAGGCAGGCGGAAGTTGTCGTTGTGCTCGATAAAGACGCGCACTTCGCCCTCTTCTTCCACGCGGTCTGCCAGGAAGCCCGATGCTCCACCCGTACGGGCGCGGCCTTCGATGTCGTAGCGCACCACGCCGACGGTGATATGCACTTCGCTCTCCACCTCGGCCTGAGACGAGGCAATCGAGTACAGGCGTGGGGTCAGCGGACGCAGCAGGCCGATCAGCGCATCGGCATCCAGCTGAGCCGGAGAGAAGCGCACCATATCGACAATCGGCGTCGTCGCGGCGTAATGCTGCAGCTTCGCCTTGTCGCCCACCAGCGGCAGCAGGGATTCGCTGCGCGTTAAGGTGGCATAATTTTCGACGATATTCGGGGTATTCACCGTCAGCTCAAAATGCCACTGCAACGCTTCAGAAAGCGGCTGCGTTTTGCCGTCAACGGTGACGGGCTCGTCGCCTTTCAGCCACAGCAGCTCAACCAGCTCTTTCACCAGCGCCGGATCGTTCTGATACCAGACGCCCAACGCATCGCCAGGCTGATAGCGCAGGCCCGAGTCGCCGAGATCGATTTCGATATGGCGAACGTCTTTTTCGGAATCGCGGCCGGTAATTTTCTGGTTCACCGACAGGCTCGCCGCAAGCGGCGCCTCTTTGGTGTATGGGCTGGTGTGGATGTCGTTAACAGCACCCGTCGCGGTGAACGCGGCCTGGGCTGACGTCTCTTTCGGCACGCGCGCTTTTAGCACGTCGACGATGCGGGCACGCCATTCAGCGGCGGCGGTCTGGTATTCGACATCTGCGTCAACGCGGTCCAGCAGGCGCTCTGCGCCCAGCTCCGCCAGCCTGCTGTCGAAGTCTTTGCCGGACTGGCAGAAGAATTCATAGGAGGTATCGCCCAGGCCAAAGACGGCAAACGCCGTGCCATCCAGCTTCGGCGCCTTTTTCGAGAACAGGAACTTATGCAGCGCCACCGCTTCTTCTGCGGGTTCACCTTCACCCTGCGTAGAAGCCACCACCACCAGCAGTTTTTCTGACGCGATTTGCTTAAATTTATAATCCCCGGCGTTGACCAGGTTCACGTTCAGCCTGGCGGCCAGCAGGTCGTCACGCAGCGCTTCGGCCACGCGGCGGGCGTTACCCGTCTGCGAGGCGGAAATCAGGGTAATGGCCGGAATTTCTACGGCCGTGGCCGGTGCACCCGCCACAGCGCCAGGCTGCTGATTAAGCATTCCCCAGAAATAACCGGAGACCCAGGCAAGCTGAGTGGGAGAAAAATCAGAGGTGGCAGCCTGAAGGCGCGCCAGCTGCTCCGGGTTCAGGGGAAGCAAGTTTGAAGGTGGGGCCTGTGTTGTCATGCGTCGTTATGTTCCAGTAGCCAAGCGGACTTTAATCGAATAAATCCAAACTGAAGATAAGGTTAACGGCGAGGATAATAACAATTAAAGAAGGGATGGAAATAATAAATAACCAAATGGACTAACCTGTTTTGATTGTCATGCTTAGCGATAAAAGCGATTAAATAATTATTTGAAATATAAGAACAAATAGCGATAAACACCCCGTATACGAGGCGGTTGCCGCTCAGAGCCGTTTTAGTTAATGCTAAAAATTGTGCTTTCCGGTACTATGCGGCGGTTTTTTCCGCATTACTGAGAGCGATCATGTCCACCACACTGTTTAAAGATTTCACCTTCGAAGCCGCCCACCACCTTCCGCATGTCCCTGAAGGGCATAAATGTGGCCGTCTGCACGGGCATTCGTTCATGGTGCGTCTTGAGATCACCGGTGAAGTTGATCCGCATACCGGTTGGATCATGGATTTTGCCGAGCTGAAGGCGGCGTTTAAGCCGACCTACGATCGTCTGGATCACTACTACCTGAATGAGATCCCGGGCCTTGAAAACCCGACCAGCGAGGTGCTGGCAAAATGGATTTGGGATCAGATGAAACCGCGGGTACCGCTGCTGAGCGCGGTGATGATCAAAGAGACCTGTACGGCAGGCTGCGTGTATCGCGGCGAGTGATGCTTGCCGGGTGGCGGCTTCGCCTTACCCGGCCTACAATCGCCTGGAACCGTAGGCCCGGTAAGCGCTCGCGCCACCGGGCTTTTTTTCAGGCGATATTCAAATACTTGTGCGTCTGCATCGACAGGCGCCAGTTGCGCGCAATACAGGTTTCAATGCACAGGCGCGTTGCATCGTCTTTCTGGCTGATAGGCTGCAGGGCAATGACCCGCTGCTTTTCGTCCGTCAGCGTGGCCAGCAGTTCATCCAGCGCTTCGATATCACGCACGCGTCCTACCGGGTGCTTAATCTCATCCGCGCGCTCCAGCGCCTGAGACAGCACGTCATACCCGCCGCGCATATTCACTTTTGGCGATACCGTCACCCAGGTGGTGTGCGAGCAGCGCACTTCATGGGTGCCGCTGGTCTCGATCTGGCAGCTGTAGCCGTTCTTTTCGAGCAGCTCGGTCAGCGGCGTCAGATCGTGGATGCAGGGTTCACCGCCGGTGATCACCACGTGACGCGCCGTCCAGCCCTGACGACCAATGATGGCGAGCAGATCTTCGGCACTGCCTGCCCCCCACTTATCGCTCTCTTTGGTTTTCGCCAGAATGCTAAACAGCGACACTTCCCGATCTGCGAGCTTATCCCACGTATGTTTGGTATCACACCAGGCACAGCCAACCGGGCATCCCTGTAAACGAATGAAAATAGCGGGAACGCCGGTAAAGTAACCCTCGCCTTGCAGGGTCTGGAACATCTCGTTAATCGGGTACTGCATAGTCATCTCAGTAAAGGGGATAAACGATAAGTATCGCAGATCCCCGCCGGATGGTCATGCTCCATCGGTGCTTTGCGCGTCAATCGCCGCCATAAACCGTTCGGTAATTTGCTGCGGACGGGTGATCGCGCCGCCGACCACCACCGTATGCGCGCCCAGCGCCAGACACCTGGCCGCACGCTCGGGGGTATCCACGTTGCCTTCGGCAACCACGGGCACCGTCACGGCGGCCAGCACCGCCTTCAGGAACGCGCAGTCGTTTTCCGGAAGTGAATGGCCCGCCGTTTCCGCCGTGTAGCCGTAAAGCGTGGTGCCGACGCAGTCAAAGCCCAGCGCCTGCGCCGTCACGGCTTCCTCCACGGAGGAGATATCCGCCATCAGCAGCACCGCGGGATAACGTGCGCGGATGCGTGAGACCAGCGTTTCCAGAGATTCTCCGCCGGGACGTGGCCGCGCCGTCGCATCAAGCGCAATGATGTCCGGCGAGACGCTCATGAGCTCATCCACTTCTTTCATTGTCGCGGTGATAAACACCTCGCTTTCGGGATAATCCCGTTTGATGATGCCGATGACCGGCAAAGACACCTGCTGCCTGATGGCCTCGATATCCACCACGCTGTTCGCGCGAATGGCGGCAGCCCCGCCCTGTGCCGCAGCCAGCGCCATGCGCGACATAATAAACGGGCTGTGCAGCGGTTCATTTTCCAGCGCCTGACAGGAGACGACCAGTTTTCCCTTCAGGTTATCCAGTACAGTTTTCATTACGATAAGATCTCTTCCACTTCGTTTTTGATAATCGTGACGTGCGGGCCATAAATGACCTGAACGCCGTTGCCGCGCACGATAACGCCGCGCGCCCCGGTGGCTTTCAGTGCCGACTCATTCACTTTGCTGCCGTCTTTAACCGTGACGCGAAGACGCGTGGCGCAGCAGTCCACCTCGTCCAGATTCTCTTTTCCGCCTAATCCGGCGATCACCGCGGCTGCGCGTTCGTTTTGCGGCAGACTGACCTCATCAGCCATCGCCTCCTTTTCCCGACCTGGCGTCGCGAAATCAAAGCGGTTAATCAGATAGCGGAAGGTAAAGTAGTAAAGGAAGAACCACGGTACGCCGACCAGCGGAACGAACATCCAGTTGGTTTTGGCTTCTCCCTGCAAAATGCCGAACAGCACGAAGTCGATGAAACCGCCGGAGAAGGTTTGCCCGATGGTGATATGCAGCATGTGCGCGAGCATGAATGCCAGCCCGTCAAACAGCGCATGGATGACGTAGAGCACCGGCGCAATAAACAGAAACGAGAATTCGATAGGCTCGGTAATCCCGGTCAGGAACGAGGTTAACGCCGCAGAAAGCAGCAGCCCGGCAACGCGTTTTTTGTTCTCGGGTTTTGCCGTGTGGTACATCGCCAGGCACGCCCCGAGCAGGCCAAACATCATCGTGATAAAACGCCCGGACATGAAGCGTGACGTGCCCTCATAGAAATGTTGCGTGTTCGGGTCAGCCAGCTGAGCGAAGAAGATCCGCTGTGTGCCCTCAACCAGATGGCCATTGACGATTTCACTCCCGCCAAGCGCCGTGGTCCAGAAAGGCAAATAGAAGATGTGGTGCAGACCGAACGGACCCAGCATGCGTAAAATGAAGCCGTACAGCAAAGTGCCCAGATACCCGGTCGCATCCACCAGCCCGCCGAGACCAAAAATCAGCTTCTGGAAATGCGGCCAGACCACGGTCATGAGCGCACCGACGAGTATCGCCGCCAGCGAGCTGATGATAGGAACAAAGCGCGAGCCGCCAAAAAAGCCCAGGAACTGCGGAAGTGCAATCTTGTTAAACCGATGATGGAGCGCGCAGGTTACCAGCCCAATCACCACGCCGCCAAAGACGCCGGTTTCCAGCGTCTGAATACCCAGCGTCATGCCCTGCCCCACCGCGCCCGGGTTCTCATGCGCCAGTTTGCCGGTGAGGATCAGCAGCGCGTTGATGGTGGCATTCATCACCAGAAACGCGAGAAGCGCCGCCAGCCCCGCCGTGCCCTTATCGCTTTTTGCCAGCCCGACGGCCACCCCAACGGCAAACAGCACCGAGAGGTTCGCAAACACGATGGATCCTGCGCTGCTCATGATGGTGAAAATGGCCTGCAGCCAGCTCACGTCTAAAAACGGATAGGCCGCCAGCGTGTTGGGATTGGATAGCGCGCCGCCTATCCCCAGCAGCAGACCTGCCGCAGGCAGCACGGCAATCGGCAACATAAAGGATTTGCCAAAGCGCTGCGCTTTTTCAAACCATCCCCCTGAAGAAGCCCCACTGAATATTTGCATCATTTTTTCATCCCCCCATTAATAGATGAAAATTTTTACCATATTAATTTTAAGCAGTGAAAATTATCATCAAAAACCAGGACGACGATCATACTTTTTCGAAATGACTGGCATCCTTCCCCCGCTTTCCGCCACACTAGTCGCAGAGAAACGCATTAAGGATCGAGCATGTCAGACCATGAAAACCTGCTGCTGAAGCTACGCCAGGAGGCTTCCGGGTACAGCCCAACACAACAAAAACTCGGTGAGTTTGTTCTCAGCGATCCTGCCCGGGTGCTCTACCTGACGATCACCGAACTGGCGCGCGAGAGCCACACCAGCGAGGCCAGCGTGACGCGTCTTTGCCGCACGCTGGGCTGCAAGGGCTATAACGAATTTAAAATGGCGCTTGCGCTGGATATTCAGCAGGGCCAGCCCGCGCGTCAGGCGGGGGATGAGATTGATAACGTCGTGGATGAGTCGGTGCAGGCTTTGCAGGACACCGCCAGGCTCCTTGACCGCACGCTGCTTGAAAAGGCCGCGCTGGCGCTGCATCAGGCGCAGTCGGTGCAGATTTATGGCGTTGCAGCCAGCGCGATCCTCGGGGAGTATCTGCACTACAAGCTGTTGCGGCTGGGCAAACCCGCACAGCTGTTTAGCGATATGCACCGCGCGGCAATGAATGCGACAACGCTTTCGTCAGAAACCCTGGTGGTGGCAATCTCCAGTTCCGGCTCAACGCGGGATCTACTCCATGTAGTGAAGCTTGCCCGCAAACGCGGCGTTAAGGTTCTGGCACTCAGCAATACGCCTCGCAGCCCGCTGGCGTCCCTGAGCGACATGCAGCTGGTGGCCGCCAAGCCAGAGGGGCCGCTTAGCGCGGGCGCGCTCAATGCCAAAGTTGGGGTCATGCTGCTGGTCGAACTGCTGACCACGTCCATGATTGCGCTGGATGGCCGTTACGGCGACGTTAGCCAGCAAACGGCCAGCGCCACGCTTCCTCTGTTACTCTAAAAACCCTTCGCAGGCTAAATAAAATAGCCTGCGCTTAATGTCGCCTGATTTAAGTTAAGTGGTGTTTAAATCATTTATCCGGTAAATGTTTGGTGTAACAAAGTATTATATTTATTACATTTAGAATTAAGTTCATCATCCGATGAGTATCACAAAAAGAACTTTAAAATCATCATGTTGAAATATTCATTTTAATAAATTGAATTTTCACCCTGCCTGTAATGTCCAATATCTCCACCCGAATTCCTTTCCTTAAAATAAGCTTAAGATGCTGTCTATTTCGGCGTTTTATTATTTAAATGCCGTTTACTTTTGCACGCCTACAATCCGCCTCATCAATCATAATGAGACGGTATTAATGAAGATGTTAATGATTACAGGCGTGACGGGGTTTCTGGGCGGTGCAGTACTGGAAAAAATTCTGACCAGCGATCAATCCGTAAAACTGCTTTTGCTCGCGCGTGCCAGCGATCCGCAGAGCGGGCTGGAGCGCGTGCTGGAGAACATGCGCAAGTTCAACGTTCCTGAGAACAAACTGGCCACTCTGAGCGTGGACAATATTCTCATTGGCGATCTCAGCCAGCCTGAAGCCTTCCTGAACGATCCGCGTCTGGACCAGGTCACGCATGTCGTCAACTGTGCAGCTGTTGCCTCATTTGGTAACAACCCGCTCATCTGGAAGGTCAACGTGGAAGGAACGCTGGCACTGGCGCGCCGCATGGAGCAGGTTTCAACGCTACAACGCTTCCTCCACGTGGGCACGGCAATGTCATGTACGCCGGAGCAGGATTCCCTGGTCGCCGAAAGCGCCGAATTCAGAGAGAATGCTGAACACCTGGTGGAATACACGTTTTCGAAGTCAACCATCGAACAGCTGATGCGCCAGGAATGTCCGAACCTGCCGTTGCTCATCGCGCGTCCGTCCATCGTTGTCGGCCATACCCGCCACGGCTGCACGCCCTCGAGCAGTATTTTCTGGGTCTTCAGCATGGGCCTGATGCTGCAGAAGTTTATGTGCTCGATGGAGGACCGGATCGACGTTGTCCCGGTGGATTATTGCGCCGACGCGCTGTTAATGCTGCTCAACAGCAACGCGCGTCCGGGGGAAGTGGTACACATTTCGGCCGGAGAAGAGAACAGCGTTCGCTTTGCGGATATTGATAATGCGATGGCGCAGGCGCTGGAGAAAGCCCCCGTCGGAGATAAATATGCCCAGGTCAGCTACGAAACGCTGGTCAGAATGCGCCGTGAACTGAAAACGATTTTTGGCCCGTGCAACGAACGTCTGATGCTGAGAGCCATGCGGTTATACGGCGCGTTTGCCACGCTTAACGTGCGCTTCAGCAACGATAAGCTGCTGAGCATGGGGATGCCGAAGCCACCCCGGTTTACGGATTATATTGCCCGCTGCGTGCAAACCACCCGGGGGCTGACCATTCCGGAGCAAATGGCGGTCGATTTTAAATAGCCAAAAAAAATGCCAGTCATTCGACTGGCATTTTCATGTTAAAGCTTAGGCGATTACGCCTGGCCTTTGATCTCTTTACGACCGTTGTATGGTGCTTTTTCGCCCAGCGCTTCTTCGATACGAATCAGCTGGTTGTATTTAGCAACACGGTCAGAACGGCTCATAGAACCCGTTTTGATCTGGCCAGCAGCGGTACCCACAGCCAGGTCAGCAATGGTCGCGTCTTCAGTTTCGCCAGAACGGTGAGAGATAACCGCGGTGTAGCCAGCGTCTTTCGCCATTTTGATCGCAGCCAGCGTTTCGGTCAGGGAACCGATCTGGTTGAATTTGATCAGGATGGAGTTAACGATGCCTTTCTCGATACCTTCTTTCAGGATCTTGGTGTTGGTTACGAACAGGTCGTCACCCACCAGCTGGATTTTGTCGCCCAGTACTTTAGTCTGGTATGCGAAGCCAGCCCAGTCAGACTCGTCCAGACCGTCTTCGATAGACACGATTGGGTACTGTTTGGTCAGGTCTTCCAGGAAGTGAGTAAACTCTTCGGAGGTGAACGCTTTGTTGCCTTCGCCAGCCAGAACGTATTTACCGTCTTTGTAGAATTCAGATGCTGCACAGTCCATCGCCAGGGTGATGTCTTTGCCCAGCTCGTAGCCCGCTGCTTTTACCGCTTCAGCGATAACAGCCAGTGCTTCTGCGTTAGAACCCAGGTTTGGCGCATAGCCACCTTCGTCACCCACAGCCGTGTTCATACCTTTAGCTTTCAGAACTTTAGCCAGGTTGTGGAACACTTCAGAACCCATACGTACTGCTTCTTTCAGGGATTTCGCGCCAACTGGCTGAATCATGAATTCCTGAATATCAACGTTGTTGTCTGCGTGCTCACCACCGTTGATGATGTTCATCATTGGTACAGGCATGGAGTATTTGCCTGGGGTGCCGTTCAGTTCAGCGATGTGCTCGAACAGTGGCATACCTTTAGCCGCCGCAGCCGCTTTGGCGTTCGCCAGGGAAACGGCCAGGATTGCGTTCGCACCGAAGTTAGATTTGTTTTCAGTACCGTCCAGATCGATCATGATCTTGTCGATGCCAGCCTGATCTTTGGCATCTTTGCCAACGATAGCCTGAGCAATAGGACCGTTAACAGCGCCAACCGCTTTCAGTACGCCTTTGCCCATGAAACGGGATTTGTCGCCATCACGCAGTTCCAGCGCTTCGCGGGAACCGGTAGAAGCACCTGATGGAGCAGCTGCCATACCGACGAAACCACCTTCCAGATGAACTTCGGCTTCAACGGTCGGGTTACCACGGGAGTCGATGATTTCACGACCGATGACTTTAACGATTTTGGACATTAGATTTTCCTCAGTACAAGTTAAACTAAAACTCCAGACAAACAACGCGTACCAAAGGTACGCGTTGCCGTTCTAACTTTTTTTACTTCGCCTGACGCTTCTGGTAGTCGCTGGCGGCCTTCACGAAGCCTGCAAACAGCGGATGCCCGTCACGTGGCGTTGAAGTAAATTCCGGGTGGAACTGGCAGGCGACAAACCACGGATGGTTTGGCACTTCGATGATCTCGACTAACTGATCATCCCCGGAGCGGCCCGCAACACGCAGACCCGCAGCTTCAATTTGTTTCAACAGCATGTTGTTGACTTCATAGCGGTGACGATGGCGCTCGGTGATGACCGGCTCGCCGTAAAGCTTGCGAACCACGCTATCGTCAGTCAGCTGGCAGGCCTGTGCGCCGAGACGCATAGTGCCACCCAGATCGCTCTTCTCGGTACGGACTTCGACGTTACCGTCTTCATCACGCCATTCAGTGATAAGCGCCACAACAGGGTACTTACAGTCTGGCACAAATTCCGTAGAGTTCGCGTTTTCCATTCCCGCTACGTTGCGCGCAAATTCGATCAGCGCAACCTGCATACCCAGACAGATGCCGAGGTATGGAATATTGTTTTCACGCGCATAACGCGCGGTGGCGATCTTGCCTTCTACACCACGGTAGCCAAAGCCGCCAGGGATAAGGATAGCATCCAGATCTTTCAGGATTTCAACGCCACGCGTTTCAACATCCTGCGAATCAATCAGCTTGATGTTCACGGAGACACGGTTCTTCAGACCACCGTGTTTCAGCGCTTCGATCACGGACTTATAGGCATCCGGCAGCTCGATGTACTTGCCGACCATACCGATAGTCACTTCGCCTGCCGGGTTGGCTTCTTCGTAAATAACCTGTTCCCATTCAGACAGGTTAGCTTCCGGACAGTTCAAGCTGAATCGTTTACAAATATAATCGTCCAGACCCTGTGATTTCAACAGGCCCGGGATTTTATAAATGGAATCGACATCTTTCATTGAAATAACGGCTTTTTCAGGCACGTTACAGAACAATGCAATTTTCGCACGTTCGTTCGCCGGAATGGCGCGATCGGAACGGCAAACCAGGATGTCAGGCTGAATACCAATAGAGAGCAGCTCTTTAACAGAGTGCTGGGTCGGTTTGGTTTTCACTTCACCTGCCGCCGCCATGTAAGGCACCAGCGTCAGGTGCATGAACAGCGCGTGTTCACGACCAATGTCTACCGCCAGCTGACGAATCGCTTCGAGGAACGGCAGGGATTCGATATCACCCACGGTACCGCCGATTTCAACCAGCACAACGTCATGTCCTTCGCCACCGGCAAGGACACGCTCTTTGATGGCGTTGGTGATGTGTGGGATAACCTGCACGGTCGCGCCCAGATAGTCACCACGGCGCTCTTTACGCAGAACGTCAGAGTAGATGCGGCCAGTCGTGAAGTTATTACGACGGGTCATTTTGGTACGAATGAAACGCTCGTAGTGGCCAAGATCCAGATCGGTTTCAGCGCCGTCTTCAGTAACGAACACTTCCCCGTGTTGGGTTGGGCTCATGGTGCCAGGATCGACGTTGATGTACGGATCCAGTTTCATCATGGTCACATTGAGGCCACGGGCTTCAAGAATGGCTGCGAGGGAGGCTGCGGCAATGCCTTTACCCAGAGAGGATACGACCCCGCCGGTCACAAAAATATAGTTCGTTGTCATGCTGAACCTGAGAAGTTAGGGTGAAACGATGGAATAACCAGGACGGGAAAGTAGTATACCCGAACACGGCGAGCGCCACAAACTTTCATTCTCCGTCTCCATTCCAGGCCATGACAAACATAAGGAGTGAGAAAATAGCCCCTTTTGGGTAAATGTTTTTGACGCAAATCAAGCGCTTGTCATTTAAAAAATCACACAAATTGCGCTTGATCGCAAAATTTCGTTAGAGATCAGATTCCTGGCGCTTTACTTCCTGCCAGACTTCTTCCATCGCGTCGAGGTCAATACCGCTCATTTCCAGGCCTCGCGAGGCGACAATCCGCTCCACTTCGCGAAAGCGGCGTTCGAACTTAAGGTTGGCTTTTTGCAGCGCCGTTTCCGCTTTTACACCCAGGTGGCGAGAAAGGTTGACGGTCGCAAACAGCAGATCGCCCATCTCTTCCTCAAGCTTTGCTTCATCCACCACCGCCTGCTGCGCTTCGTGCATCACCTCGTCAATCTCTTCGTGCACTTTATCCAGCACCGGGCCGAGTGAGGTCCAGTCAAACCCCACGGCGGAGCAGCGTTTCTGGATTTTGTGCGCGCGCATCAGCGCGGGCAGGCTCAGCGGAATGTCGTCCAGCGCGGAGTGCTGGGATTTTTCTGCCCGCTCGGCGCTCTTGATCTGCTCCCAGCGGGCCAGGACTTCGGTGCTGGTTCCTGCGGTAGCGTCACCGAAAATATGGGGATGACGGCGCTCAAGCTTGTCGCTGATGGCAGCGCAGATATCGTCAAAGTTAAAGCGCCCCTCTTCCTGCGCCATCTGCGCGTAGAACACAACCTGGAAAAGCAGATCGCCCAGCTCGCCGCGCAGGTCGTCAAAATCTTCACGGGAAATGGCGTCCAGCACCTCGTAGGTCTCTTCAAGGGTGTACGGGGCGATGGTGGCGAAAGTCTGCTCTTTGTCCCACGGGCAGCCGTTTTCCGGGTCGCGCAGGCGTTTCATGATGCCGAGCAGGCGGTCGATTTGAGTCATAATACTGTCCTGATGAAAAATGCCGGGTGGCGGCGTTGCCTTACCCGGCCTACGGAAGAGGATGTTTAGCCGCCGTGCAGACGACGCGCGTCAATCACATCCGGCACCTGGTTCAGCTTGCCAAGCACGCGGCCCAGCACCTGCAGGTTATAGATTTCGATGGTCATATCGATGGTGGCAAGCTGCTCGCGGGTATCGCTGCGGCTGGCGACGCCCAGCACGTTGACCTTCTCGTTGGCGAGAATGGTCGTAATGTCGCGCAGCAGGCCGCTGCGGTCGTTGGCGGTGACGCGCACCACCAGCGAGTAGCCGGCGGAGTAGCTCTCGCCCCAGACCGCTTCCACGATGCGCTCCGGCGCATGGGACTGCAGCTCGGCAAGCTGGTCGCAGTCGGAACGATGAATCGAAATTCCGCGCCCCTGAGTGATAAAGCCGACGATATCGTCGCCTGGAATTGGCTGACAGCAGCGGGCAATGTGGTGCATCAGGTTACCGACACCTTCGACCACCACGCGGCCGTTGTCTTTGCTGCGCTGCTGCGGCGCGTAAGTTTTCTGCTGCAGTTGCTTCAGCGCCGCCGCGTCCTGCTCTTCCGCGCTTGGCTTATTGAACTGCGCCTGCAGGAAGTTCACCATCTGATTCAGACGAATATCACCGCCGCCAATCGCCGCTAACAGCTCATCAAGCTCGTTGAAGTTGTAGCGCGGCAGCAGGAATTTCTCCGCCTCTTTCAGGCTGATCCCGATATGCTCCAGCTCGTCGTCAAGGATCTGGCGGCCGGCAAGGATATTCTTGTCTCGATCCTGTTTGCGGAACCAGGCGTGAATCTTCGAGCGCCCGCGGCTGGTGGTGACATACCCCAGGTTCGGGTTAAGCCAGTCCCGGCTCGGGTTCGGCTGCTTCTGGGTAATGATTTCAATCTGGTCGCCCATCTGCAGCTGATAGGTGAACGGTACGATACGCCCGCCAATTTTCGCCCCGATGCAGCGGTGCCCGACATCGCTATGGATGTGGTAGGCAAAATCGAGCGGCGTAGAGCCGGCCGGCAGGTCGACAACGTCCCCTTTCGGGGTAAAGACGTAGACGCGATCGTCAAAGACCTGGCTGCGCACTTCGTCGAGCATCTCGCCGGAATCGGCCATCTCTTCCTGCCACGCAATCAGCTTACGCAGCCAGGCAATGCGGTCTTCGTGGCCTGAACGCGCCCCGCCGGACGTGCCTTCTTTGTATTTCCAGTGCGCGGCAACGCCCAGCTCGGCGTCCTCGTGCATCTGTTTGGTGCGGATCTGAATCTCGACCGTTTTACCGCCAGGGCCAAGCACCACGGTATGGATTGACTGATAGCCGTTCGGTTTGGGGTTGGCGACATAGTCGTCGAACTCATCGGGCAGATGACGGAAGTGCGTGTGCACTATCCCCAGCGCGGCGTAGCAGTCCTGCAGACGCTCCGCCACGATACGCACGGCGCGCACGTCAAACAGCTCGTCGAAGGCGAGGTGTTTCTTCTGCATTTTGCGCCAGATGCTGTAGATGTGCTTTGGTCGACCGTAGACTTCGGCGCGCACGTTCTCTTCTTTCATCGCCTGGCGCAGTCCGCCGACAAATTCCTCGATATAGTGCTCGCGATCGATACGGCGCTCGTGCAGGAGTTTGGCAATCCGTTTGTATTCCGCCGGGTGCAGATAGCGGAAGCAGTAATCTTCCAGCTCCCACTTCAGCTGACCAATCCCCAGCCGGTTCGCCAGCGGCGCATAGATGTTTGTACACTCTTTGGCAGCCAGCACGCGCTCGTCTTCCGGCGCATCCTTCACCTCTCGCAGATGGGCAATACGCTCGGCCAGCTTGATGACCACGCAGCGGAAATCATCCACCATGGCCAGCAGCATCCGGCGAACGTTATCGACCTGCTCTGAGGAGACAGAATCCGTATGCGCGGCTTTGAGCTGACGAATGGCTGCCATATCGCGCACGCCGTGGATCAGCGCGACGACGGATTTTCCGACGCTGTCGCGCAGCACGTCTTCGCTGACCACGTCCGCATCCGCGAGGGGGAAGAGCAGCGCGGCCTGCAGCGTTTCGATGTCCATGTTCAGCATGGACAGGATTTCAACCATCTCCACGCCGCGCCACAGGAGAAGATCGGCGTCGGGATGCCCCTGCGTGGTGCGCAGACAATAGGCCCAGGTTTCGGTTAAGCGTTCACACGACTGCTGGCTGGAAATTCCCAGACTTGCGATCCATTTTTGTGGGTCAAACTCCCCAGCTTTATTGAGATGTGCACTTCTTACCGCAACCATTGTCCTCTCCTTTAGGGACCAGGGCCTGTCGAAGTCGACAAGCCAAACAAATTAGATGTGCTCGAACAACACCATCGATTCCAGATGCCCAGTGTGCGGGAACATGTCCAGCATTGCCAGACGCTGAATCTGGTAACCCGCGCTGAGCAGTGCCTCGCTGTCCCGGGCAAGCGTTGCCGGGTTACAGGAAACATAGACCACACGCTTTGGCGCGAGTTTAATAATATGTGCCATCACGCCCGGGGCACCGGCACGTGCCGGGTCGAGCAAAATTTTATCAAAGCCCTGCTTTGCCCACGGCTGTTGGGTGACATCGTCCTCAAGATTTTGATGAAAGAATGTCACATTTTGCAAGCCGTTCTGCCGCGCGTTTCCCTGCCCTTTCGCCACCAGCGCCTCAACGCCTTCCACACCGACGACGCTGGCCGCTTCTTGCGCCAGCGGCAGCGTGAAGTTGCCCATTCCGCAGAACAGATCGAGCACCCGGTCGCTTTTCTGAACGTCCAGCCACGCCAGCGCTTTCGCCACCATCTGCTGGTTAACGCCATCATTCACCTGAATGAAATCCCGCGGGCTGAACGTTAAGCGTAGCCCGTTTGACGCATACCAGGGCGCCTCACCGGTAACCTGTTCAAGTATCTCGCTTTGTGGTGCAAGGAAAAGCGCCAGGTCGTGGGAATGCGAAAAGCGTTCCAGTTTTTCGCGATCTTTCTTCGACAACGGCGCGGTATGGCGCAGCACCATCAGCGGGCCATTGTTTGCCATGACCAGTTCGACGTGCCCAAGATGGCGTACGCCGTCCAGCCCGGAAAGGCAGATGCGCACTTCCGGAAGCAATGCCTCAAGATGGGGCACCAAAATGGGGCACTGCTTCACGTCAACGATGTCGCTGGAGCCGGCCTTGCGAAACCCCATCTCCAGCCGCTCCGTTTTTGGCTGATAGCTGAGGCTCAGGCGCGCGCGACGACGATAGCCCCAGGGCTCATCGGCAACAATTTCGTTAACGTCATGTTTGAGCAGACGCGCCAGCGCGCGGCTTTTGCTTTTTTGCTGTAATTCTGTGCTCGCATGCTGTTGCTGGCAGCCGCCGCACACGCCAAAATGGGGGCAGCGGGGTGCCACACGCTCCGGGCTATCGCTGAGGCGACGCTTAACCTGCCCGCGCGCAAACTGGCGTTTATCTTCCGTCAGCGTAATTTCTGCTCGTTCTGCTGGCAGTAAACCTGTTATAAACAGAGCCTTACCATTGTGGCGTGCCACTCCCTGGCCAAACGGATCGAGGTCCGTGGCCTCAACAGTGATGATTTGACGCGTCGTCACGCGTCGCTTTGCAGAGTAGAATTGCGCCATCGCCGAGATTTTTCTCACATAACCATAATTATCTTAATTGTCCCATAACGGAACGCCATGACCAACTACAGCCTGCGCGCGCGCATGATGATTTTGATCCTCGCCCCCACCGTTCTTATCGGTTTGCTGCTGAGTATCTTCTTTGTGGTGCACCGCTATAACGATTTGCAGCGACAGCTGGAAGATGCAGGTGCCAGTATTATCGAACCGCTTGCCGTCTCCAGCGAGTACGGCATGAACCTGCAAAACCGCGAATCCATTGGGCAGTTAATCAGCGTACTCCACCGTCGTCACTCGGATATCGTACGCGCCATTTCCGTTTACGACGAACATAACCGCCTGTTTGTGACCTCAAACTTTCATCTCGATCCGGCAGCACTGAAGATCCCGGACGGTACGCCGTTCCCGCGCCACCTCACCGTATTGCGGCGCGGCGATATCATGATCCTGCGCACGCCGATCGTGTCGGAAAGCTATTCCCCCGATGAGTCTGCGCAGTCCGACGCCAAATCCAGCAATAATATGCTGGGATATGTGGCGCTGGAGCTGGATCTCAAGTCGGTCCGGCTACAGCAGTACAAAGAGATCTTCATTTCCGGCGTGATGATGCTGTTCTGCATCGGCATTGCGCTGATCTTCGGCTGGCGCCTGATGCGCGACGTGACGGGTCCCATCCGCAACATGGTTAACACGGTTGACCGCATCCGCCGGGGACAGCTCGACAGCCGTGTGGAAGGGTTTATGCTGGGCGAGCTGGACATGCTGAAAAACGGCATCAACTCGATGGCGATGTCGCTGGCGGCCTATCACGAAGAGATGCAGCACAACGTTGACCAGGCGACGTCCGACCTGCGCGAAACGCTGGAGCAGATGGAGATCCAGAACGTTGAGCTGGATCTGGCGAAAAAGCGCGCTCAGGAAGCGGCGCGTATTAAATCGGAATTCCTTGCCAATATGTCGCACGAGCTGCGCACGCCGCTCAATGGCGTGATCGGCTTTACCCGTCTGACCCTGAAAAGCGAGCTCAACCCCACTCAGCGGGATCACCTGCATACCATTGAACGCTCGGCCAACAACCTGCTGGCGATCATTAACGACGTGCTGGACTTCTCCAAGCTGGAAGCGGGCAAGCTGATCCTCGAGAGTATCCCCTTCCCGCTGCGCAGCACGCTGGATGAAGTGGTGACGCTGCTCGCGCACTCGTCGCACGACAAAGGCCTGGAGCTGACGCTTAACATTAAAAACGACGTGCCGGATAACGTTATTGGCGATCCGCTGCGCCTGCAGCAGGTCATAACCAACCTTGTCGGGAATGCCATTAAGTTCACCGAAAGCGGTAATATCGACATCCTGGTAGAGAAACGCTCGATCAGCAGCAATAAGGTCCAGATTGAAGTCCAGATCCGCGATACCGGCATCGGTATTCCGGAGCGCGACCAGTCGCGTCTGTTCCAGGCGTTCCGTCAGGCGGACGCCAGCATCTCCCGCCGTCATGGCGGTACCGGTCTGGGGCTGGTGATCACCCAGCGCCTGGTGAACGAGATGGGCGGCGATATCTCTTTCCACAGCCAGCCAAACCGCGGTTCAACCTTCTGGTTCCACATTAATCTGGACCTTAATCCGAACGTGCTGACCGATGGCCCGGTGACGGACTGCCTGAAAGGCAAGCGTCTGGCCTACGTTGAGCCTAACGCGGCGGCGGCGCAGTGTACGCTCGACATCTTAAGCACCACGCCGCTGGAGGTGGTCTACAGCCCCACCTTCTCGGCGCTTGCCGTAGAGCATTACGATATTCTGCTGATGGGCATTCCGGTCACCTTCACCGGCGAGTTGACCATGCAGCAGGAGCGCCTGGCGAAAGCCGCGTCGATGACCGACTACCTGCTGCTGGCGCTGCCGTGCCATGGGCAGCTCAACGCGGAAGAACTGAAAAACGACGGCGCGGCCGCGTGCCTTTTGAAACCACTGACCGCAACCCGTTTGCTGCCAGCCCTCACGGAATATTGCCGTCTTAGCCAGCATGCCATTCCGCTGATTAACGATGAGCAAAAATTGCCGATGAGCGTGATGGCGGTGGATGATAATCCGGCCAACCTGAAGCTCATTGGCGCATTGCTTGAGGACCAGGTTCAGCATGTGGAGCTGTGCACCAGCGGCGCGCAGGCGGTTGAACAGGCTAAGCAGATGCAGTTCGATTTAATCCTGATGGATATTCAGATGCCGGGCATGGACGGCATCCGGGCCTGCGAGCTGATCCACCAGTTGCCGCATCAGCAGCAAACGCCGGTTATTGCTGTCACCGCGCACGCGATGGCGGGCCAGAAGGAGAAGCTGCTGAGCGCCGGGATGAATGACTATCTGGCAAAGCCCATCGATGAAGAGAAACTTCATAGCCTGCTGTTGCGCTACAAGCCGGGTCATATTGGCGGAACGTACACGGTTTCCAGCGAGCAGGCTGAGATAAGCGTTAATCAGAACGCCACCTTTGACTGGCAGCTCGCGCTGCGCCAGGCGGCAGGTAAACCCGATTTGGCCCGCGACATGCTGCAAATGCTGGTCGCGTTTCTGCCGGAAATTCGCAACAAGGTGGAAGAGCAGCTGGTGGGTGAAAACCCGGAAGATCTGCTGGACGCAATCCACAAGCTGCACGGCAGCTGCGGGTACAGCGGCGTACCGCGGCTGAAAAACCTCTGTCAGTTGCTGGAGCAGCAGCTGCGTGCGGGCACGCCGGAATCGGAGCTTGAACCGGAGTTCCTGGAGCTGCTGGATGAAATGGATAACGTGACGCGCGAAGCGATGAAGGTGTTGGGGAGCTGAGGTAAAAGCCCGGTGGCGCTACGCTTGCCGGGCCTACAGGTGCACTAACGTAGGCCGGGTAAGGCGAAGCCGCCACCCGGCAATCACAGCTAAAATGCCTGCCCCACTTTCAGCACCGCCGCGATATTCCTTGCGGCCATCCTGACGTTCTCGCCGGCATTTTCCAGCGCGTCTTCCAGCGTGCAAATGGTGTAGATCACGCTAAACACGGCATCAATGCCGTGATCGTGTACCACGCCAACGTCCGCCGTCAGGCTGCCTGCAATGCCAATAACGGGTTTGTTAAAGCGTTTTGCCACCTTCGCCACCCCCACCGGGACTTTGCCGTGGATCGTCTGGCTGTCAATGCGGCCTTCCCCCGTGATCACCAGATCCGCATCGGCCACCTGGTCGGCCAGGTGTAGCGCATCGGTCACGATCTCAATGCCCTGGCGCAGCTGCGCGCCGCAAAAGGCGTAGAGCGCCGCGCCCATGCCCCCCGCCGCGCCGCCGCCAGCAAGGTTCAGTACGTCGATATCCAGATCCCGGACAATGACGCTCGCATAGTGCGCAAGCGCGTTGTCCAGGGTGACGATCATCTCGGGTGTGGCGCCCTTCTGCGGGCCGAATACCGCTGACGCGCCATCCTTCCCGGTAAGCGGATTGGTTACATCGCAGGCCACCTCAATCCGGCATTCCACCAGACGCTTGTCCAGCCCGCTCAGGTCGATACGCGCGAGTTTTCCCAGCTCGCCCCCGCCCTGCCCAAGAGGCTGTTCATTGTCGTCCAGCAGCTTCGCCCCCAGCGCCTGCACCATCCCTGCGCCGCCGTCGTTGGTAGCGCTGCCGCCAATGCCAATAATAATATGCTTAACGCCCGCATCCAGCGCGTGACGAATCAGTTCGCCCGTGCCCCAGGAGGTGGTTTTCAGCGGATTACGCTGCGAAGGCGCAACCCGCTCCAGGCCGCTTGCCGCCGCCATTTCAATAAAGGCGCTCTGCTTATCACCGGACAAGCCATAAAACCCCTCCACGCGCTCGCCCAGCGGGCCGGTCACCGGAACATGTACAATGCTTCCCTGCGTTGCCGCGATCATCGCCTCAACCGTCCCTTCGCCACCGTCCGCGACCGGCAGCTTCACGTAAACCGCCTCGGGAAAGATCTCGCGAAAACCACGCTCTATCGCTGTCGCAACCTCAAGCGCACTCAAACTTTCCTTATACGAGTCCGGTGCGATAACAATTTTCATAAGCCATCCTTACGCATAGTCGTTACGTTAAGCATACACCACGTAAAAGACCGCTCATGGGAGCGGTCCCAATGCGTTTATCGTACCATGCACGGGCGTTTATTGTCGAATGTCCAGTCAGGGATCAGATACTGCATCGCCATCGCATCGTCGCGCGCGCCCAGACCGTGTTTCTGATACAGCTCATGGGCCTTCATGACCTGATCCATATCCAGCTCAACCCCCAGCCCCGGCGTGGAAGGCACCTGCACCATGCCACCTTTGATCTCAAACGGCTGCTTAGTAAGACGCTGATTACCTTCCTGCCAGATCCAGTGGGTGTCGATAGCAGTGATCGTGCCCGGCGCAGCGGCGGCGACGTGCGTGAACATCGCCAGCGAGATATCGAAGTGGTTGTTGGAGTGCGAACCCCAGGTCAGGCCAAACTCATGGCACATCTGCGCCACGCGCACCGAACCCTGCATCGTCCAGAAGTGCGGGTCGGCCAGCGGAATATCGACTGACTGGAGGGATAAGGTGTGTCCCATCTGACGCCAGTCGGTCGCAATCATATTGGTCGCGGTCGGCAGCCCCGTAGCGCGACGGAATTCCGCCATCACTTCACGGCCAGAGAAGCCTTGCTCAGCCCCGCACGGGTCCTCCGCGTAGGCCAGCACGCCTTTCAGCTGCTTGCCGATCGCAATCGCTTCATCAAGGGACCAGGCCCCGTTCGGATCGAGCGTCACACGCGCCTGCGGGAAACGTTTTGCCAGCGCGGTGACGGCTTCCGCCTCTTCTTCCCCGGCCAGCACGCCGCCCTTCAGTTTGAAATCGTTGAAGCCATATTTTTCGTATGCCGCTTCCGCCAGGCGCACCACCGCATCCGGGGTCATTGCCTCGTCGTGGCGAAGCCGGTACCAGTCGCATTGTTCATCCGGCTGGCTCTGATACGGCAGTGGCGTCAGCTTGCGGTCGCCGACAAAGAACAGATAGCCCAGCATTTCCACTTCGCTGCGCTGCTGCCCCTCGCCCAGCAGCGACGCAACGTTAACGCCCAGATGCTGGCCCAGCAGATCCAGCATCGCGGCTTCAATGCCGGTCACCACGTGGATAGTGGTGCGCAGATCGAAGGTCTGCAGACCCCGGCCCCCGGCATCGCGATCGGCAAAGGTGTTACGCACGGTGTTGAGGACATTTTTGTACTCACCCAGCGTTTTGCCCACCACCAGCGGAATGGCGTCCTCCAGCGTTTTGCGGATCTTCTCCCCGCCCGGAATTTCACCCACGCCGGTATGGCCGGCATTGTCTTTGATGATAACAATGTTGCGCGTGAAGAACGGCGCGTGCGCGCCGCTCAGGTTCATCAGCATGCTGTCATGGCCCGCAACCGGAATGATTTGCATGGCGGTGACGACAGGGGTCGTAAAAGTACTCATCGTGTAATCCTTTTATCAGTGACGTCCGAAAACAGGGCGCTTACGGTCAAATGTCCAGCCGGGAATAAGGTACTGCATCGGGCCCGCATCGTTACGCGCGCCGCCCGGCAATTTTTTATACGCCTCATGGGCTTTATGGATCCGATCCCAGTCCAGCTCCACGCCCAGGCCCGGCGCATCCGGTACGGCAATCTTGCCATTGATGATTTCCAGCGGATTTTTCGTCAGGCGGGCTTCGCCTTCCTGCCAAATCCAGTGCGTGTCGATGGCGGTCGGGTTACCCGGCGCAGCGGCGCCAACGTGGGTAAACATCGCCAGCGAAATATCAAAGTGATTGTTCGAATGACAGCCCCAGGTGAGTCCCCAGTCATCGCACAGCTGCGCCACGCGGACCGCGCCTGAGAGCGTCCAGAAGTGCGGGTCCGCCAGCGGAATGTCGACGGCGTTGAGCATCACCGCATGGCCCATTTTGCGCCAGTTCGTGGCGATCATATTGGTCGCCACCGGCAGCCCGGTGGCCCGACGGAACTCGGCCATCACTTCGCGGCCCGAGAAGCCCTGTTCCGCGCCGCAGGGGTCTTCCGCATAGGTCAGGACATCCCCCAGCCCTTTGCACAGGCTAATGGCTTCATCCAGCAGCCATGCGCCGTTGGGATCGACGGTGATCCGCGCATCCGGGAAGCGCTTTTTCAGCGCCCGGGCCGTTTCAATCTCCCGCTCGCCGGGCAGCACGCCGCCCTTCAGCTTGAAATCCTTAAAGCCGTAGCGATCCTGCGCCGCCTCGGCCAGCCGCACCACCGCGTCGCTGGAGAGCGCTTCCTGGTGGCGCAGGCGATACCAGTCGTGTTCGCCCCTGGAGCGAGCCAGATAGGGGAGATCGGTTTTATTGCGATCGCCAATGTAGAACAGATAGCCCAGCACGGTGACTGCATCGCGCTGTTTGCCGGGCCCCAGCAGTTCGCAGACCGTGACATTGAGCGCCTTACCCAGTAAATCAAGCAGAGCCGCTTCCAGCGCGGCGACCGCATTGACGCGCAGTTCAAATGTCCAGGCACCTTTACCGAACGTCTCAAAGTCTGCCGACTGGTTGCCCTTATGCACCCGCTGAACCAGCCTGTTCAGACGGGCAATCTCCTGCCCCACGACCTGCGGAATGGCATCGACCAGCGTCTGGTAAATCACCTCTCCGCCAGGGGCCTCGCCCACGCCGGTATTCCCTGCGCTGTCTTTTAGCACGACGATATTACGGGTAAACCAGGCGTTATGGGCGCCGCCAATATTGAGCAGCATGCTGTCCTGCCCGGCCACCGGGATGACCTTCATCTCGGTGACGATAGGGCTCGATTGCGTTGTCATCAGCCACGCTCCGCAACAGGTTTAAGTTCGACGCGTTGATATCCCCCACCAGCACCAGGTAACTCAGGACCGCCACCAGCGCATGCACACCCACGTAGATTAGCGCACCGTTGAACGAGCCGGTGGTACCGACGATGTAGCCGATAGCGATGGGCGTCACAATCCCGGAGATGTTGCCGAACATGTTGAACAGACCGCCGCTCAGGCCGCTAATCTCTTTCGGGGCCGTATCCGCCATCACCGCCCAGCCCAGCGCGCCAATGCCTTTGCCGAAGAAGGCCATCGCCATAAAGCCGATAATCATCCACTCGGCATTGACGTAGTTACAGAACACCATGGTCATGGAGAGCAGCATGCCGAGCACGATGGGCGTTTTACGCGCGATGTTCAGGGAACCGGTGCGGCGCATCAGCCAGTCGGAAATGACCCCGCCGAGCACGCCCCCCACGAAGCCACAGATTGCCGGGACCGAGGCAACAAACCCCGCTTTCAGAATCGACATGCCGCGTGCCTGCACCAGGTACACGGGGAACCAGGTGATGAAAAAGTAGGTCAAGGCGTTGATACAGTACTGGCCCAGATAGATTCCGATCATCATGCGCGAGCCGACAAGCTGCCTGATCTGCGCCCATTTCTGGCTGAACGGGACTTTCGCCGTCGAGGATTTCTGATCCATATTGATCAGCGCGCCGCCTTCAGCGATGTACTCCAGCTCTTTTTTGTTTACGCCAGGGTGCAGGTTGGGTTCGTGGATCACTTTCAGCCAGATAAAGCTGATGACGATCCCGAGTCCGCCCATAAAGAAGAACACGTGCGACCAGCCCACCTCATGGGTTAGCCAGCCCATAATGGGCGCAAAGATCACCGTCGCGAAGTACTGTGCGGAGTTGAAAATCGCCACCGCCGTTCCCCTCTCCTGCGCCGGGAACCAGGCCGCCACAATGCGGCTGTTGCCCGGGAAGGAAGGCGCTTCCGCTAAGCCCACCAGGAAGCGCAGCGTGAAGAGCGCCACGATAATGCCGAAGCCGCTGAAGATATCGACGAAGCCCTGCAGCAGAGTAAAGGCAGACCAGATGAAGATGGACCAGAAGTAGACCCGTTTCGAGCCAAAGCGGTCGAGCAGCCAGCCGCCAGGAATTTGCCCGATGACGTAGGCCCACGAGAAGGCGGAGAAAACGTAACCCATGCCCACGGGATCAAGGCCGATATCTTTTGCCATTTCCGAGCCGGCAATCGACAGCGTGGCGCGGTCACCATAGTTAAAGGACGTGACGATAAACAGCATCACCACTATCCAGTAGCGGGCATTGGTGCGCTTTTCAGCGCTGCTCGCTGCGTGGCTTAATGAACTCATTGTTGCACTCCTGAAACATAGCTTTCGCCTGGTTCATTCTGTACAGCACCGGTAGGGTAAGCAGAATGAGATTGGTTTTTGTCGTTTTGGTACGGCCTGAAGCCGTTTTATCGTGACCGGAAAAGTATATGAAGGAGTGCCTCTTCACCTCACCGTGCAAAAACACAGTATTAAAGGGCGTGAGGGAGGTTGTTTAGGGCATAAGCCCAGAGGAGTGGAAGGTGGTTCACGGAAATGGCGTTTGGTGCAGAGTGTAATGCCGGGTGGCGGCTACGCCTGACCCGGCCTGGAAAACCCGTAGGCCCGCGCAAGCGAAGCGCCGCCGGGCAGAGTGTTTATTTGAGAAGTGAGGCCCAGTTCTCCACCCACGGGTTTGATTCGCTTTCTGGCTCCGGGTGCTCACCCGCATCAATCAGCAGCATCTCGCCGACGCGCTGGGCGCTCTGCTCCTGCAACAGCGCATCGAACTGCTTGCCGCCGCCGCAGAAGTTGGCGTAAGCGCTGTCGCCGAGGGCGATGATGCCGTAGTGAACGTCTGGCTGATAGCCAAGCTGGTCTTTAATGCCCTGGAACAGCGGCACGATGCTGTCCGGCAGATCGCCCTGCCCGGTGGTGGAGGTCACCACCAGAATGTATTTATCTTTATACTTTTCCCAGTCCGCCAGCTCCGGGTCTTCATAGACCGTGGCTTTATGACCCTGGCTTGCCAGAATCGCCTCCGCCTCTTCCGCAACCAGCAGCGAGTTGCCGTACATTGTGCCGACAAAAATGCCTACTTCAGCCATGCTATTTTCCCATAGTGAATGCGCTTACTCTTCATCCTGAACGTTGCCCGATACAAACTCAACCCTTTCATTTTCGGGGAGTTGTCCCAGCCAGCCAAACTGTGACAGCGCCTGCATCCAGACGTCGTCCAGCCCCGCGCGGAGAGTCAGCGGCTCGCCGGTAAACGGGTGCGTCAGGCTCAGCTCGCTTGCGTGTAACATCAGACGATGGCAGCCAAAGTGTTCGGCCGCGCTGCGGTTCTGGCGCAAATCACCGTGTTTGCTGTCGCCAATAATCGGGTGGCGCAGATGCGCCAGATGGCGTCGCAGCTGGTGCTTGCGCCCGGTTTTCGGCAGAAGCTCAACCAGGCTGTAGCGTGTGGTCGGAAATTTGCTGGTGGCTACCGGCATTTCCGTGGTTGCCATGCCGCGATAATCGGTCACGGCCGGCTGCGGGCCTTTGTCATCCCGGGCAAATTTATCGCCGATTTTGTCCAGCTCCTCCACCAGCGGATAATCCAGGGTGGCGGACTCGGTCAGCCAGCCACGCACGATCGCGTGGTAGCGCTTCTGGATCTGGTGCTGTTCGAACTGCTGGGCCAGCAGACGGCCAGCTTCGCTGGAAAGCCCCATCAGCAGCACGCCGGAGGTCGGCCTGTCGAGGCGATGGGCGGTAAACACATGCTGACCAATCTGGTCACGAACGGTCTGCATCACCACCACTTTCTCATCGCGATCCAGCCAGCTGCGGTGCACCAGCCAGCCTGACGGTTTATTCACCGCCACCAGCCACTCGTCCTGATAGAGGATTTCCAGCGTCATGCATTTTCACCGGCAAACAGGGCATCCAGCTTTTCCAGTTCGACCAGCATGACGTCGCGCGCAGGGTGCGTCGCGTCGAGCGCCATTTCATAATAGGGAGAGACAGCAAACGCCTGCGGCAAGGGGTGCCCCCCCTCAAGCAGGGCGTGCATGCGCGGAATTAACACCCACTGCAGCCACTCGAAAGGCGCCAGCGTATCCAGGCAGAAAGGCTGGGTGCTGGCGAACGCTTCTGGCTGCGGCGCGGTCTCCTGCCACAGCTGATGTTGGCGCAAAAGGGCTTCGATGGCGTGCAACTGAGCACGAACGCTATCGTGTTGCGTCATAGTAACCTCAACTGAAAATGTGAACGGCGCGCAGCATAGCATTGCGAAAGGCAGAAATAAAAAAAGGGAGCACTGTAAAAACAGTGCTCCCGGTTCGTTCCGCAGCATTCCAGCTACAATTCGTGCTCCCTGCTCATCCGTGACAACTTTTCCTGAAGCCCGAAGGCCTGGTCATCCGTCTACCTTTCGCATCCTGCACACATCTTCCTGACGTGTTTGTTTCATCCTGAAACGTCCTGGCCTTCCTGACCCACCGACCATCCTGACCGGCTCTCGTTCTCCTTCCTGGAGGTGTCCCTTACGCATCCTGCGTTATCCACTTCGCTTCATCCAGAAGCCTTCCTGCTGCGCCATCCTGACGAGTCCTGTGTGAGAAACGCCATCATCCTGATGTTCGTTTCTCGTGTCGGCTTCCTGTCGACGGAGATAGAATCCGCTATTCCGCTTCGTCTTACAACCCACTCAGCCAGCGTTGTAAGACGCGGGGACTCCCTAAAAATAATAGGAGGAACAACTAATTCGTTGAAAAATAGAGTGATATTAATCTGAATTTAATGAGGTAATACTGAATGTTCCAGCGATCTCTCACAAACCTTGTAAGAGATCTCTCACACGCGCTGTAGCAGCATGGATTACAGAAGGGGCTCAAGTCGGGTGAGGAAATCCGCAAGAGAAGGGGCGAGAGTCTCGCGATTGCGGGTACCGATAGTCTCTTTAATCACTTCGCCTGACAGGTTACAGACGGAGATAACGTCCAGCTCGCTGTCCAGCGTGGCAATAAAGAGCGTCGGAGAAAGCTTAAGACGTTTTTGCGTGACCAGATGACCAATCAGGTTTTCCTGAACACGCTGCAGATCGTCTTCGCTCCAGGTCTGCAACAGCGTCAGCGTCATGTCCGCAAAGCGCGCGGGCATATCCCCTGCAAACTGCGTGGCATAAAACGCATGAACCGCTGGTTGTACCACAATGTCCATTGCCCGTTCAACCGCATTTACATTCTGCTCACCGTTATTCGGCTTCGGCTGCCAGATCACGTAATCCTCAAGCGAAGAGATAATGCACGGCGAAGGGACGCCATATAAATCAGCACTTTGCGGCCACGTGCCCTGCTTTTCATGCCATACGTCGCAGTAGCGGGTCGTGAAGGTAGTGAGGGCATTTGCAGTTTCGATGTCCACCGATTTCTCTCTTCTTGTCAGACAGGATAAACTCAGGCCATAAGTGTACCTGTAAAGTGGCTATGAAACATGTCTTACGAAAATCATCAGGCGTTAACCGGCTTAACGCTGGGTAAATCGACCGATTACCGCGATACCTACGATGCAAGCCTGCTGCAGGGCGTGCCGCGTAGCCTGAACCGCGACCCTCTGGGACTGCACGCGGACGCGCTGCCGTTCGTGGGTGGCGATATCTGGACGCTGTACGAACTCTCGTGGCTCAACGCGCGCGGCCTGCCGCAGGTGGCGGTGGGACACGTTGAGCTGGACTATGCCAGCGTGAATCTCGTCGAGTCCAAAAGCTTTAAGCTCTATCTCAACAGTTTTAACCAGACCAAATTCAACAGCTGGGACGACGTTCAGCGCACCCTGGAACGTGATTTAAGCGCCTGCGCGCAGGGAAAGGTGAGCGTATCACTGTATCGCCTGCACGAGCTGGAAGGCCAGCCAGTCGCCCACTTCAACGGGGCCTGCATCGACGATCAGGATATCGAGGTGGAGAATTATGAATTCAGCGCCGATTACCTCGAAAACGCGGCGAGCGGCAAGGTGGTTGAAGAGACGCTGGTGAGCCATCTGCTGAAATCCAACTGCCTGATTACCCACCAGCCGGACTGGGGCTCGGTGCAGATCCAGTATCGCGGGCCAAAAATCGACCGGGAAAAGCTGCTGCGCTACCTGGTGTCGTTCCGCCATCACAATGAATTCCACGAGCAGTGCGTGGAGCGCATCTTTAGCGATATCCAACGCTTCTGCCAGCCAGAAAAATTGAGCGTTTACGCGCGCTACACCCGCCGCGGCGGCCTGGACATCAACCCGTGGCGCACCAATACCGATTTTGTGCCGGCGACGGGCCGGCTGGTGCGTCAGTAATATAAATATTTTCACAATATGCGCGGTATCTTCCGCGCTTTAGGTTGTGAAACGTCACGCGGCAGGGCTATTGTAATCAACAGGGAAAGACGATAATCGTCCCGTAAGGAGCTCACTTGATTACACATATTAGCCCGCTTGGCTCAATGGATATGTTGTCGCAGCTGGAAGTGGACATGCTTAAACGCACGGCCAGCAGCGATCTTTATCAACTGTTTCGTAACTGTTCACTTGCCGTTCTGAACTCCGGAAGCCTGACAGATAACAGTAAAGAACTGCTGTCCCGCTTCGAAAGCTTTGATATCAACGTGCTGCGCCGCGAGCGCGGCGTGAAGCTTGAAGTCATCAACCCGCCGGAAGAGGCGTTTGTCGACGGACGCATCATCCGTTCACTTCAGGCTAACCTGTTTGCCGTGCTGCGTGACATCCTGTTTGTTAACGGGCAGATCCACAACGCAGGCCGTTTCCAGCATCTCGACCTGGAAAGCTCGGTCCATATCACCAACCTGGTGTTCTCTATTTTGCGCAACGCCCGTGCCCTGCACGTGGGTGAAGCGCCGAACATGGTCGTCTGCTGGGGCGGTCACTCCATTAACGAAACCGAATACCTTTATGCGCGTCGGGTGGGCACCCAGCTTGGCCTGCGCGAGCTGAATATCTGTACCGGATGTGGTCCGGGTGCGATGGAAGCGCCAATGAAAGGTGCCGCAGTGGGTCACGCGCAGCAGCGCTACAAAGAGGGACGGTTTATCGGCATGACCGAGCCGTCCATCATCGCCGCTGAGCCACCTAACCCGCTGGTTAACGAGCTGATTATCATGCCGGATATCGAAAAACGTCTTGAAGCGTTTGTTCGTATCGCCCACGGCATCATCATCTTCCCGGGCGGCGTGGGGACAGCGGAAGAGCTGCTCTATCTGCTGGGTATTCTGATGAACCCGGCCAACAAAGATCAGGTCCTGCCGCTGATCCTGACCGGGCCAAAAGAGAGCGCCGACTACTTCCGCGTGCTGGACGAGTTTATCGTACACACGCTGGGTGAAGCCGCGCGTCGTCACTATCGCATCATCATCGACGATGCTGCGGAAGTGGCGCGCCAGATGAAAAAAGCGATGCCGCTGGTGAAGGAGAACCGTCGCGATACCGGGGATGCCTACAGCTTTAACTGGTCAATCCGCATTGCACCGGATCTGCAGATTCCGTTCGAGCCTTCACACGAGAACATGGCGAACCTGAAACTTTACCCGGATCAGCCGGTGGAAGTCCTGGCCGCCGATCTGCGTCGCGCCTTCTCCGGGATTGTGGCGGGCAACGTCAAAGAGGTCGGTATACGCGCCATTGAGCAGTACGGTCCGTACAAGATCCACGGCGATCCGGAGATGATGCGCCGTATGGATGACATGCTGCAGGGCTTTGTCGCCCAGCACCGCATGAAGCTGCCGGGCTCTGCCTATATTCCTTGCTACGAAATCTGCACCTAACGCTTAGCGATATCTCATCAAAGCCGGGTCGCCCTGTTGCGCGTCCCGGCTTTTTTTATTCCTGATGTAATTCATAGGCATCACTTATATCTTTTACAAAATCGCCACAAACGCAAACGATTACCTGTATTCTTCAACCGTAAATTATCAGCCTTAATCCAAATTACCTGCCAGAAAATACTAAAAACCCATTTCTTTACAGCGAAAGACACCTATATCAAGGGCCAGTCTTTCAGCGCACATGTCGTTGGTGGTAGCCTTCGCGCGCGTAAATTCTCTTTGATGTTTTTTTAACAGATAAATGGTCTAAAGATGCCCACATCATAAGTGGATTATTGCATTTGGGATCGCGATCACTGATAGATTCATAACGAGAATGTATCTTTCCGCCCGCCAATAGTTACGGGCGAAAATTATTAAAAAACCGTCACTGAACGAATTTCATATTACCGTCAGGCACTTTTTCATCGGATTTGACTAAAAACCTGACAATTTGCTTCCTCCAGGAGATACAGATGGAAACCACTCAAACCAGCACCGTTGCTTCGATTGAATCCCGAAGTGGTTGGCGCAAAACGGATACCATGTGGATGCTTGGCCTTTACGGCACGGCAATCGGCGCTGGTGTACTGTTCCTTCCTATCAACGCAGGCGTCGGCGGTCTGATTCCGCTGATCATTATGGCTATCATTGCTTTCCCGATGACCTTCTTTGCACACCGCGGTCTGACCCGCTTCGTGCTGTCCGGTAAAAACCCGGGCGAAGACATCACTGAAGTGGTTGAAGAGCATTTCGGCGTGGGCGCAGGTAAACTGATTACCCTGCTCTACTTCTTCGCGATTTACCCTATCCTGCTGGTCTACAGCGTGGCGATCACCAACACCGTTGAAAGCTTCATGCTGCACCAGCTGCACATGACGCCGCCACCGCGTGCCATCCTGTCTCTGATCCTGATTGTCGGCATGATGACCATCGTGCGCTTCGGTGAGCAGATGATTGTGAAAGCGATGAGCGTGCTGGTGTTCCCGTTTGTGGCCGCACTGATGCTGCTGGCCTGCTACCTGATCCCACAGTGGAACGGCGCAGCGCTGGAAACCCTATCCCTGAGCAGCGCGTCTGCAACCGGTAACGGCCTGCTGATGACCCTGTGGCTGGCGATCCCGGTAATGGTCTTCTCCTTCAACCACTCCCCAATCATCTCCTCTTTCGCCGTGGCGAAACGTGAAGAGTACGGTAATGGCGCAGAGAAGAAGTGCTCCAGCATCCTGGCACGCGCTCACATCATGATGGTGCTGACCGTTATGTTCTTCGTCTTCAGCTGCGTACTGAGTCTCTCCCCGGCGGACCTGGCGGCAGCGAAAGAGCAGAACATCTCAATTCTGTCTTACCTGGCGAACCACTTTAACGCACCGCTGATTGCGTGGATGGCACCGATCATCGCGATGATCGCCATCACCAAATCCTTCCTGGGCCACTACCTCGGCGCACGTGAAGGCTTCAACGGTATGGTGATTAAATCTCTGCGCGGTAAAGGCAAGAGCATTGAAATCAACAAGCTGAACAAAATCACTGCACTGTTCATGCTGCTCACCACCTGGGCGGTAGCGACGCTGAACCCAAGCATCCTGGGCATGATTGAAACCCTGGGCGGCCCGGTCATCGCGATGATTCTGTTCCTGATGCCGATGTACGCGATTCAGAAAGTCCCGGCTATGCGTAAGTACAGCGGTCATGTCAGCAACGTCTTTGTGGTTATCATGGGGCTTATCGCTATCTCTGCGATCTTCTACTCCCTGTACACCATGTTCTGATTCTCACCCGCGCCGTCCCCGGACGGCGCACTCCCTCCTCTCTGACTGAAAGCAATGGACGCATCATGATTAGCGTATTCGATATCTTCAAAATCGGTATTGGTCCTTCCAGCTCTCACACCGTCGGACCGATGAAAGCCGGTAAGCAGTTCACGGATGACTTGATTGCACGCGGCATCCTGCACGACATCACCCGCGTGGTTGTCGATGTATATGGCTCACTTTCCCTGACCGGGAAAGGCCACCACACCGATATCGCCATTATCATGGGCCTGGCGGGAAACCTGCCGGATACCGTTGATATTGATGCGATCCCTGGCTTTATCCAGGACGTGAACACCCACGGGCGCCTGCTGCTGGCGAACGGCGAGCATGAGGTTGAATTCCCGGTTGACCACTGCATGAATTTCCATGCGGACAACCTGTCGCTACACGAAAACGGCATGCGCATTACCGCGCTGGCCGGCGACAAAGCGGTATACAGCCAGACTTACTACTCTATCGGCGGCGGTTTTATCGTCGACGAAGACCACTTTGGTCAAACCAGTACCTCTTCTGTCGAGGTGCCGTATCCGTACAAAACGGCGGCAGACCTCCAGCGCCACTGCCAGGAGACGGGCCTTTCCCTCTCCGGTCTGATGATGAAAAACGAGCTGGCGCTGCACAGCAAAGAGGAGCTGGAACAGCACTTCGCTAACGTCTGGGACGTGATGCGCGGCGGTATTGAGCGCGGGATCACCACCGAAGGCGTTCTGCCGGGCAAGCTTCGCGTACCGCGTCGTGCGGCAGCGCTGCGCCGTATGCTGGTGAGCACTGACAAAACGACTACGGACCCAATGGCCGTGGTGGACTGGATCAACATGTTCGCCCTGGCGGTAAACGAAGAAAACGCCGCAGGGGGCCGTGTGGTCACCGCGCCAACCAACGGTGCCTGCGGCATCGTTCCGGCCGTACTGGCGTACTACGACAAGTTTATCCGTGAAGTGAACGCGAACTCGCTGGCGCGCTACCTGCTGGTGGCCAGTGCGATTGGTTCGCTGTATAAGATGAACGCCTCCATTTCCGGTGCGGAAGTGGGCTGTCAGGGTGAAGTCGGCGTGGCGTGCTCCATGGCGGCGGCAGGTCTGGCGGAGCTGTTGGGCGCAAGCCCGGCGCAGGTGTGCATCGCTGCGGAAATCGGCATGGAACACAACCTGGGGCTGACCTGCGATCCGGTTGCCGGACAGGTACAGGTTCCGTGCATCGAGCGTAACGCGATTGCCTCCGTGAAGGCGGTAAACGCGGCACGTATGGCGCTGCGCCGCACCAGCGAACCGCGCGTCTGTCTCGATAAGGTTATCGAGACCATGTACGAAACCGGTAAAGATATGAACGCCAAATACCGCGAAACCTCTCGCGGTGGCCTGGCGATGAAGATCGTAACCTGCGATTAAGCCTCTCAGGAAGCCTCGTTTTGCGAGGCTTCTTCCTGTTTTCCCCACCATTCATAGTTTCACGCTGCTGACAGTGTTACCCTTCACGCATTAGATAGAAGGGAGATTATCTGTGGCCGTTCATTTACTTATCGTCGATGCACTTAACCTGATTCGCCGTATCCATGCGGTACAGGGGACGCCTTGTAAAGACACCTGCCTGCACGCGCTGGAACAGCTTATCCGCCACAGTGAACCCACCCATGCGGTCGCGGTTTTTGATGACGAAGCCCGCAACACGGGCTGGCGGCACCAGCGTCTGCCCGACTACAAAGCCGGACGCGCACCGATGCCGGACGATCTTCACGCCGAATTACCCATGCTGCGTGCCGCATTTGAACAGCGGGGCGTCCCCTGCTGGGGCGCACAGGGAAATGAAGCCGACGATCTCGCGGCCACCCTGGCCGTAAAGGTGGCGAGTGCCGGGCATCAGGCCACGATCGTTTCAACGGACAAAGGCTACTGCCAGCTGCTCTCCCCCACTATCCGTATTCGCGACTATTTTCAAAAACGCTGGCTGGACGCGCCGTTCATTGCCAGCGAGTTTGGCGTATCGCCTGAGCAGTTGCCGGATTACTGGGGTCTGGCAGGCATCAGCAGCTCTAAAGTTCCGGGCGTGGCCGGTATTGGGCCGAAGAGCGCCGCGCAGTTGCTGACCGATTTTCAGAGTCTGGAGGGCATTTACGCCCGTCTGGACGAGGTGCCCGAAAAATGGCGCAAGAAGCTGGAGGCGCATAAAGAGATGGCGTTTATCTGCCGGGAAATCGCAACGCTACAGACGGATTTACAGCTGGACGGGAATTTACAGCAGTTGCGCTTAGAACGATAAAACGACTACAGGGTTTTGTAGGCCCGGTAAGCGCAGCGCCACCGGGCAAAACAAAGTACGTGCTATCGCTCGTCGCGACGCCCGCCTACGGCCGCCCACCAGCGACGAATATGCACCGTCACCTCTTCGCGGTCGTGATACAGCTGACGCGCCTGGATCTCCACGTTAATCCCGTGTTCGTCCAGTTGCTCCTGAATGTAGGCCAGGTTCTGCGACACCTCCTCATAGCGCTTTTTCATCGGCAGCTTGAGGTTGAAAATGGTCTCGCGACACCAGCCGTTCACCAGCCAGGAGGCCATCAGCGCGGCCACTTTCGCCGGTTTCTCAACCATGTCGCACACCATCCATGAGATGTTGTTGCGGTTCGGGCGATAGCGGAAACCGTCTTCACGCAGCCAGGTGACCTGTCCGGTGTCCATCAGGTTTTGCGCCATTGGGCCGTTATCAACGGACGATACCCACATGTTGCGTTTCACCAGCTGATAGGTCCAGCCGCCCGGGCACGCGCCGAGATCGACAGCGTACATGCCGTTTGCCAGACGCTCATCCCACTCATCCGCCGGGATAAAGACGTGGAACGCCTCTTCCAGCTTCAGCGTAGAACGGCTTGGCGCATCGGCCGGGAAGCGCAAACGCGGAATGCCCATAAAGAAAGGAGAGTTGTTGGTGGTGTACGAATAGCCCGTATAGCAGCAGCCCGGTGCAATAAAGAAGATATGCACCACCGGACGCTTCGGCGTTTCGTAGTTCGTCAGCACGCCCGCCTCACGCAGCGCCGCGCGCAGCGGAACGGTGAACTTACGGCAGAACTTCATCAGCTCTTTACTTTCGTTGGTATCCGCCACTTCAACGCGCAGATCGCCGCCCTTCTCCACCACGCCCTGCAGCATGCCCACGATTGGCGTGATGCGGTCTTCAGGGGGAAGGTCTTTGAGCAGCTCACCCGCGACAAACATCTGGCGCGCAAAAATCAGCGAGCTGAACGGCAGCTCGCGCGCCAGCTTATCCGCATCTTCAGGCTGATAGCATTCGAATACCACATAGCCCGCGTTTTCTTTTACGCGGGCAAAGCCGAAGATTTCGCGCTTCGCCGCTTTATCGGTAATTTCCGCGGCGCACTCTTTCTCAAACCCCGGGCGACAATATAAAACAACCTTATTCATGAACAACGCCCTTGCGTTTCAGACGGATAGCTCCGATAAACATTAATACCCAACCCGCCAGGAAGCTGACGCCACCGACAGGTGTAACAAACGCCCACAGGCGTAAATGCGAAAGTGCCAGACAGTAAAGGCTGCCGCTGAAAAGCACCGTACCCAGCGCCAGAAAGACGCTGCTCCAGTAAAACCAGATGCTGATACGGCGCTGCATCGCCACCGCCAGCCCAAAGATTGCCAGCGTATGGAACGCCTGATATTCAAGGCCGGTCTGGATCCAGCCCATCTCTACAGCGCCCAACGACTTGCTTAAGACATGTGCGCCAAAGGCGCCCAGTGCAACAAAAATAAAGCCACTCACCGCGGCAAAAATCAGCATGAATCGGCTGGTCATGTTTAAGTCCTGAATTGATGCGTGCCCGGCACACAAACGTTATTGTTCATACCTGAAGCGGAATTTTTCTTGCTCGCTTGCCGCTTTCGCCAGTATCCACTGCCGGAAGGCGGCTATTTTACCCAGTTCTGCCTGACTGTCATGACAAACCAGATAAAACGCATTCTTGCTGACCAGTACATCATTAAAAGGGCAGACCAGGCGACCTGCCTCTATTTCGGACTGCGCCATGACGTTGTTCGCCAACGCCACGCCCTGCCCGTGAATGGCAGCCTGTAACACCATCGCACTGTGGCTAAAGATGGGTCCCTGCTGCACGTTTATATGTGTAAGACCTAATTGACGGGTATAAGTTTGCCAGTCGCGTCGAGAGGCATCATGCAAAAGCGTATGCTGCGCCAGGTCAGCGGGAGACTTCAGCGCTTTGTCGCCCGTTAACAGCAGAGGGGAACAGACCGGCAGGAGATATTCTGCGTATAATTTCTCAACACGCAAGCCCGGCCAGTTACCGCGCCCATAAAAAATCGCGACGTCCACGTCATCGGCCAGCTTGTCTTCCTGACGATCCACGGCCTGGATTCGAACGTCTATCCCCGGATAAGCTGAGTTAAAGCTTGAGAGTCTTGGCACCAGCCACTGAATGGCAAAACTGGGCAATAAACTGACAGTCAGAGCACCTTTTGCACTGCGTGCCTGTAGCTTACGCGTGGCTTCAGTAAGCTGCGAAAAAATCTCTTTAATATCCTGAAAATAGCTCTGCCCCTCTTCGGTCAACAGCAACGAGCGGTTGCGTCGACGAAACAGCTTAAGGCCCAGAAAATCCTCCAGAGACTTGATTTGGTGACTTACTGCGGCCTGTGTCACAAAAAGCTCATCGGCTGCGCGGGTGAAGCTCAGGTGACGTGCTGCTGCATCAAAAACACGTAATGCGTTGAGGGGGGGCAATCGCTTTGACATGGTTATATGGCTTAGATGTTAAAGGAATTTAACAAATAGGAAACAACGTTTAACCTATTAGTTTTTTTTATCTGAGCCATTATAATTTGTCCGTTGAGGAACTACCAGCAAATACCTATAGTGGCGGCACTTCCTGAGCCGGAACGAAGAGCTTTTTTCGGAATGCGTGTTCTGAAGGGCTTTTGGCTTACGGTTGTGATGTTGTGTTGTTGTGTTTGCAATTGGTCTGCGATTCAGACCACGGTAGCAACGCTACCAATTTTTCACTTCCTGTACATTTACCCTGTCTGTCCATAGTGATTAATGTAGCACCGCCAACTTGCGGTGCTTTTTTTTCGCCTGCGATCGGTTAATGCTCGATCTCTTTCATTTCTTTCACGTCCGTGCGGTTGATCTGCTGCTTGTTCCCGTTAGCATCTTTGTACGAAATCATCCCGGTATCGTTATCGGTTGTCGGTTTCCCTTCCGAAACGATGGAACGACCATCGTTGGTGTGCATCACGTAGTTGTTACCGGAACAGGCGCTCAGGGCAAAAGTAAACGCACAGGCAGAGATGATTGCAGCTGTCTTATTCATGATTATTCTCCTTTAGCAATTAATGCTATTCAAACCTCGATTTATAACAGGCTAAAACATCCGCCTAACACTATTTAGCATAACCTGCTTTTTTGGGGTCATGAGGATAAGCAGACAATTCTGATAGATATCAACCTCCTTGCCCTGCCGCGGAAATTGCGCGACGATCGTGATATTGAAATGAGGAATCCCATGAACGCTTTCAGTCCTGCGCAGTTCCGCGCACAGTTTCCGGCGCTGGCCGATGCCGGTATTTATCTGGACAGTGCCGCCACCGCCCTTAAGCCACAGGCGGTCATTGACGCCACGCAGCAGTTTTACAGCCTGAGCGCCGGGAACGTGCATCGCAGCCAGTTTGCCGAGGCGCAGCGATTAACCGCGCGCTACGAAGCCGCACGCGATCGCGTGGCGCACCTGATCAATGCCGAAAGCGGGAAAAATATCGTCTGGACGCGCGGCACCACCGAGGCCATCAATATGGTGGCCCAGTGCTACGCGCGCCCGCTGCTTCAGCCGGGCGATGAGATCGTCGTCAGCGAGGCGGAACATCACGCCAACCTGGTGCCGTGGCTGATGGTGGCCGAACAAACGGGTGCACGCGTGGTGAAGCTTCCGCTGGGCGCAGACCTTCTGCCCGATGTGGCCCGTCTCCCCGAGTTGATTACCCCCCGCAGCCGCATTCTGGCGCTTGGACAGATGTCTAACGTCACCGGTGGTTGCCCGGACCTGGCTCAGGCGATTCGCATCGCGCATGCCAACGGGATGGTGGTGATGGTCGACGGTGCGCAGGGCGTGGTGCATTTCCCCGCCGACGTGCAGGCGCTGGATATCGACTTCTATGCCTTCTCAGGACATAAGCTCTACGGGCCAACCGGTATTGGGGTGTTGTACGGCAAGCCGGAATTGCTGGCAAAAATGACCCCGTGGCTCGGGGGCGGCAAGATGATCGCTGAAGTGACTTTTGACGGTTTCAAAACGCAGGATGTGCCTTACCGCCTTGAAGCCGGTACGCCGAACGTGGCCGGCGTGATTGGCCTAAGCGCGGCGCTGGAATGGCTGGCAGAAACAGACAGTGTTCAGGCTGAAAGCTGGAGCCGGGGGCTGGCGACGCTGGCAGAGGAAGAACTGAAAAAGCGCCCGGGTTTCCGCTCGTTCCGCGTTCAGGATTCAAGCCTGCTCGCCTTTGATTTTGTGGGCGTGCATCACAGCGACATGGTAACGCTGCTGGCCGGGTATGGCATCGCCCTGCGCGCCGGGCAGCACTGCGCGCAGCCGCTGCTGGCGGCGCTCGGCGTGAGCGGCACGCTGCGCGCCTCGTTCGCGCCCTATAACACACAAAGCGATGTTGACGCGCTGGTTTCCGCCGTTGACCGCGCGCTTGAAATACTGGTGGATTAATGACTCACGCTGCTTTAGCCGGACATCCGTTTGGCACCGTCATCACTGAAGAGACGTTAAAACAGACCTTTGCCCCGCTTTCACAGTGGGAAGATAAATATCGCCAGCTGATTCTTCTCGGTAAGCAGTTACCGACCCTCTCTGACGATCTCAAGGCGCAGGCGAAAGAGATTGCAGGCTGTGAAAATCGCGTCTGGCTGGGCGTGAGCGTTTCCGGTGAGAAGCTGCACTTCTTCGGCGACAGCGAAGGCCGCATCGTCCGGGGCCTGTTGGCCGTATTGTTGACGGCAGTGGAAGGGAAAAGCGCGGCGGAACTGCTGGCGCATTCGCCGCTGGCGTTATTTGATGAGCTGGGGCTGCGCGCGCAGCTCAGCGCCTCGCGCGGTCAGGGGTTGATCGCGCTCAGCGACGCGGTACTGGACGCTGCTCGTCAGGCTCAGGCCTGACGTTCCGCCTTCGCCATCATCTTCTTCAGGGCGTGAGACACCGCCACAAAGCCGAAGGAAGCGGTCACCATGGTGGCCGCGCCAAAGCCTGAGGCGCAATCCATTCTTTTTGGCCCTTCCGCCGTGCTTTTCATCGCACACACGGAGCCATCCGCCTGCGGGTAGACCAGCGCTTCGGTCGAGAACACGCAGTCTACGCCCAGCTTGCCCTTGCTGTTCTTCACCACGTTGAAGTCGCTTTTCAGGCGTTCACGCAGCTTGGCGGCAAGAGGATCCTGAATGGTTTTCGCCAGATCGGCCACCTGGATCTGCGTCGGATCGATTTGCCCGCCCGCGCCGCCGGTCGTCACCAGGGGAACCTTGTAACGACGACAGTAGGCGATCAGCGCCGCTTTTGGACGTACGCTGTCGATGGCGTCAATCACATAGCTGTAGCCTTTGCTCATGTATTCGGCGACGTTATCAGCCGTCACAAAATCATCAATCACCGTGACCCGACATTCCGGGTTAATCAGGCGGATACGTTCCGCCATGACCTCCGATTTTGCCAGGCCGACGCTATCACGCAGAGCGTGGATTTGACGGTTGGTGTTGGTGACGCACACGTCATCCATATCAATCAGCGTGATTGCGCCAATACCGGTTCTCGCCAGCGCTTCTGCGGCCCACGACCCCACACCACCAATGCCCACGACGCAGACGTGCGCATCCGCAAACAGCTGCAGGGCTTTTTCACCATAGAGACGTGCCGTGCCGCCAAAACGCTGGCGCCAGGCATCGCTGATTACCACAGACATAACACCTCAGATGTAAAAAGGGTGAGGTTCTCCTCACCCTGAACAGTAATCCGTATTGCGCTCAGAATACCACAATCAGCCGCTGAATACGTTTCCGGCACCCGGTGCGGCCTTCAGCACCCACACGCGTCCGTAGTGGTTATACCAGCCTGCGCGGTGGCCTGCATCCGGGCCAATGCCCTGATAGATATCGAAGTGCTGCCCTTTGATCGCGCCGCCAACGTCCAGCGCCACCATCAGACGCAGCTCATACTGGCCGTTGAACTTGCCGTTGTTGTCCAGTAACGGGACCTCAGCCAGCAGCGTGGTGCCCGCAGGAATAATCGAACGATCCGATGCCACCGACGCACGGCCAATCAGCGGTACCGCGCTCGCCCCTTTCACCGGCGCGAAGTTTTGCGGTTTAAAGAAGACGAACGACGGGTTCTGCTCCAGCAGCTCACGCACCTCGGCTTCGCTGTGCTTTTCGCCCCACTCGCGGATCGCCTGCATCGACATGTCTTCTTTCTTCACTTCGCCGCGGTCGATCAGCACCTTGCCAATACTGCGATAGGCGTGGCCGTTTTTACCGGAATAGCTGAAGAAGTTAAGCGGCGAGCCGTCGCCAAAATCAATATAGCCGCTGCCCTGAACGTCCATGATGAAGTTGTCCATCAGGGAGTTGCTGTAAGCAAGAACGTAGTTTTCGCTCAGCGCACCGGCGTAGATCTCAGCGCGCGACGGCAGACGGCCACGTTTTGGCGGCATACGGTAGATAGGGTACTGGAACTCGCCCTGACGCGTGTGTCGTGCCTGAATAACCGGGGTGTAATAGCCGGTGAACTGGACGTTGCCGTAGTTATCGGCCCCTTCCATCTGCCAGGCGTCGATACCAAACTGGCGCATGTTGCGCGTATCGCCGCCCGCGCGCAGCCAGTCCTGCACCGCGCTATAAACATTGTTCTGTGCGCTGTACAGACGCGGTGACGCGTTGCGGATCTGGTAGACCTGCTCGGAGAAATCTCCGGCATTGATCGGTGCGCCGACCGCATCAGGCTGATTAACTAAAGAGAAAGGCTGGGATAACTTCCCGTCTTTATACTGTTGACCGCGATCGGTCGGTTTGGAAGAACAGGCCGCAAGAATCGCTACCATTGCGCCCGCCATCAGATACTTCGCCCAACGTCCTTTCATTCTGTCTCGTCTTTAAGTTGCCCATTTCCGCGTGATGAAGATAACAAACCGCCAGGGCTAATGAAATGCGATCGCATGCCCTTTGGCAAATTTTGCGCAAAAAATAGTCCAAACAGCGCCATGTCGTTCAATTTGCATACAAAATCATGATAAATGTGAAAAAGGGGTTGCATCACAAGTCTATCCGAGTATAGTGCGCATCCACGGACGCGGGGTGGAGCAGCCTGGTAGCTCGTCGGGCTCATAACCCGAAGGTCGTCGGTTCAAATCCGGCCCCCGCAACCAAAT
>NZ_VDAF01000005.1:172307-206802 GCF_019584525.1 Enterobacter sp. EC_50
ATCACAAGTCTATCCGAGTATAGTGCGCATCCACGGACGCGGGGTGGAGCAGCCTGGTAGCTCGTCGGGCTCATAACCCGAAGGTCGTCGGTTCAAATCCGGCCCCCGCAACCAACACTTCTAAAACAATAAACACCCTTAAGGGTGTTTTTTTGTATCTGTCATTTGTGAATTTGCCGGGCGTAAACCCGGCCAAAAGATCTACCCGCGCCGCGCCAGCGTCGCCCCGTCAGAGAAATACGCACGAATCCCTGCCAGAATCGACTCCGCCACTTCCTGCTGGAATTTTGCCGTCTTGAGCTTACGCTCCTCTTCCACGTTACTGATAAACGCGGTTTCAACCAGGATGGACGGGATATCCGGCGCCTTGAGTACCGCAAACCCGGCCTGTTCAACGCTGTTCTTGTGCAGCTTATTGATGTTGCCCAGCTTGCCCAGCACCGCTTTACCAAACTTCAGGCTGTCGTTAATGGTCAGCGACTGCACCATGTCGAACATGGTGTGGTCAACGTAGCGATCGCCGCTTTTGCTCACGCCACCGATCAGGTCCGAGGCGTTCTGGGTATCCGCAAGATATCTTGCTGCGGTACTGGTCGCGCCTTTGGTTGAGAGCGCAAACACCGACGAGCCGCTTGGCTGACGGCTGGTAAACGCATCCGCATGGATCGAGACGAACAAATCTGCGCGCTGCTTCTGTGCTTTCGCCACCCTGACCTTCAGCGGAATAAAGACGTCTTCATTACGCGTCATATAGGCGCGCATGTTGCCTTCTTTATCAATCAGCGCCTTCAGACGACGGGCAATTTGCAGAACCACGTCTTTTTCACGCGTGCGGTATTTCCCCACCGCACCGGAGTCTTCGCCGCCGTGGCCTGGATCGAGCATGATCACAATCGGACGATCGCGCCCTGCTTTCCCCGGCTGCGGACCGCTTTGCGCCGGAGGAACCTGACGCTGCAGATCGCCTTTGTTGTAATCTTCCAGCAGGGCAAGAAGCGGATCCTGAATATCCGTCGCATTGGCCGGGTAGAGATCCATCACCAGGCGCTCTTTGAACGTCGCGACAGGCGCCAGGGCAAACAGCTGCGGCTTCACGTTCTGCTTCAGTTCAAACACCATGCGCACGGTTTGCGGATCGAACTGCCCGACGCGCGCCGATTTAATAAACGGATCGTCGCCGCGGATCTGCGCCGCCATCCCTTTCAGCACGGAGTTGAGGTTAACGCCTTCGAGATCCACCACCACACGTTCCGGGTTGCTGAGGGCAAATTGCTTATATTTCAGCACGCGATTGGATTCGACCGTCACGCGCGTATAGGTCGACGATGGCCAGACGCGCACCGCCACGACCTGACTGGTGGCGGCAAGACCGACCTGACTGACGCTAAGCAACCACATTGCCCCGGCCCCTTTTAACAAACGGCGGCGGCTTATTGCTGAATTGGATCCCGACATGCTTCTCCCGAGCAAGAACACTGACTGATATACAAAATGTCCAGATTGACCGAAAACTTTAACGAATGACGCATAAACTGTCATCTATAAAAGGGTAAACAATCATACGCTAACGCACGGATTACTTATCATTTTCTGTGGGTCGCGGAAAATTTGCGCTTGCACATGCGGCCACAATCGAATAAAAATACAGAAATTACGAATAAACATTCATTAAGGGTTGTGTCATGGTGAAGGAACGTAGAACCGAACTGGTCCAGGGATTCCGCCATTCTGTTCCCTATATCAACGCCCATCGGGGAAAAACGTTTGTCATCATGCTTGGCGGCGAAGCCATTGAGCATGAAAATTTTTCCAGCATCGTCAATGACATTGGCCTGCTGCACAGCCTGGGGATCCGCCTGGTGGTGGTCTATGGCGCGCGCCCGCAGATCGACGCTAACCTGGCCGCTCACCACCACGAGCCGATTTACCACAAGCATACCCGCGTCACGGATGCCAAAACCCTTGAGCTGGTGAAGCAGGCGGCAGGTCTGCTGCAGCTGGATATCACCGCTCGCCTGTCCATGAGCCTGAACAACACGCCGCTGCAGGGCGCGCATATCAACGTCGTGAGCGGCAACTTCATCATTGCCCAGCCGCTCGGCGTGGACGATGGCGTGGATTACTGCCACAGCGGCCGCATTCGTCGTATTGATGAAGAAGCCATTCACCGCCAGCTGGACAGCGGCGCCATCGTGCTGATGGGCCCGGTCGCCGTTTCGGTGACCGGCGAAAGCTTCAACCTCACTTCAGAAGAGATCGCCACGCAGCTGGCGATCAAGCTGAAGGCGGAAAAAATGATTGGGTTCTGCTCCTCGCAGGGCGTCGTGAATGATGAAGGAACGATCGTGCCGGAACTCTTCCCGAATGAAGCCCAGGCCCGCGTGGAGGCGCTGGAAGCCGAAGGCGATTATCACTCCGGCACGGTCCGCTTCCTGCGTGGCGCCGTGAAGGCCTGCCGCAGCGGCGTGCGTCGTAGCCACCTGATCAGCTATCAGGAAGACGGCGCCCTGCTGCAGGAGCTGTTCTCCCGCGACGGTATTGGTACGCAGATTGTCATGGAGAGCGCGGAGCAGATACGCCGCGCCACCATCAACGACATCGGCGGTATTCTGGAGCTGATCCGCCCGCTGGAACAGCAGGGTATTCTGGTGCGTCGTTCACGCGAGCAGCTGGAGATGGAGATAGACAAATTCACCATTATTCAGCGCGATAACCTGACGATTGCCTGCGCCGCGCTCTATCCGTTCCCGGAAGAGAAGATCGGCGAAATGGCCTGCGTGGCGGTGCATCCTGATTACCGCAGCTCTTCACGCGGTGAAATGCTGCTTGAGCGCGTGGCGGCACAGGCGCGCCAGATGGGGCTGAGCAAGCTGTTCGTCCTGACGACGCGCAGCATTCACTGGTTCCAGGAGCGCGGGTTCACGCCGGTGGATATCGATTCTCTGCCGGAAACGAAGAAAGAGATGTACAACTATCAGCGCCGTTCAAAAGTGCTGATGGCGGACCTGGGATGATACGACGCCCTCACCGTGCGGCGAGGGCTTTCATTCAGAGGGACTCAAATATCGCGCCCAGCCCGCTTCGGCGTTCCGTTCGGGTGGCAATCGCCTGCACCAGCACGCGTTCATCGGTATACAGCGACAGGCGCTGACGCGCGCGCGTAATGGCGGTATAGATCAGCTCGCGGGTAATGACGGGGGAAAGCTGCGTGGGCAGGATCAGCGCCGCGTGGTTAAACTCGGAGCCCTGGGATTTATGCACCGTCATCGCCCAGGCGGTTTCATGCTCGGGCAAACGGCTGGGCTGGAAAGACTTCACGCTCCCGTCCGGCATCTGAAACCAGACGCGCAGCCCCTGGCCGCAGTCGAGCGCAATCCCGATATCCCCGTTAAACAACCCCAGCGCGCTGTCGTTGCGTGAAATCATCACCGGCCGCCCTTCATACCAGCGCGAGTGCGGGGTGCGGTTTATTTTACGCTTTTGCACCAGCAGCTGTTCCAGCCTGTCGTTCAGGCCCCGGACACCAAAGGGACCTTCCCTCAGCGCACAGAGCAGCTGATATTCACCAAACGCGGCAATGACCTGCTCCGGCGAACGCTGCTGTTGTACGCCCGTCAGAAAGTGCTGATACCCCTGCTGGGCATCATCCAGCATCGCCTGATACTCTTCCCCGGTCTGCAGCGATTTTTTCTCAATATCCGTAAAGGTGCCGTCAAACACCGCAGTGGTTGTGCGCCGGTCGCCCCGGTTCACGGCCGCCGCAAGCTGGCCGATACCGGAATCGCTGCCGAAGCGGTAGCTTTTCTGCAGCAGACACAGGCTGTCGCGCAGCGCCCCTGCAAGCGAATGGTTTTCAGAGGTGAGCGAGCATCCGGTGAGACGGGCTAACTCCTGAGCGCGTTCTGCGGTATATCCCAGGCTGGCATAGGTGCAGATATCGCCCAGCACAGCCCCCGCCTCCACGGAGGCAAGCTGGTCGCGATCGCCCAGGAAAATAACGCGCGCGTGCGGCGGTAGGGCATCAATCAAACGCGACATCATCGTCAGGTCAATCATCGACGCTTCATCCACCACCAGCACATCCAGGTGCAGCGGGTTACCGGCGTGGTAGCGCAGACGCTGGCTACCTGGCTGTGCGCCAAGCAAACGGTGCAGCGTGCTGGCTTCATTAGGGAAAAGCGCAAGCTGATCCCCGGTTAGCGGCAGCTTTTGCAGCGCGCCGCCTAACGATTCCGTCAGACGCGCCGCCGCTTTACCGGTGGGGGCCGCCAGGCGAATACGGCACTTTTGCTCACCCGAGAGCTGAATCAGCGCGGCAAGCAGTTTTGCCACGGTGGTCGTTTTCCCGGTGCCCGGTCCGCCTGAAATCACCGAGATCCGACGCGTTAAGGCCACGGCTGCCGCCACTTTCTGCCAGTCTGTCGCCTCGTCAGAGGAAAACAGCGCATCCAGCGTTTGCCGGAGCTGCGTTTCATCGCAGGGAAGCGGGGCGTTGGTCTCGCTGAAGAAGCGCGCCACCGTCAGTTCGTTACGCCACAGCCGGTTAAGATACAAACGCTCGCCGACCAGAATCATTGGCGTCCCGGTATCGGCCCCGCTCACGGCAGGCGAACCGCGTAGTATCGCCTGCCAGTCCACGGCGTCACCCAGCAGCGCGAAACACGCCTGTAAAGCCGGAGGCATTTTCTCATCCACCGCCAGACGCGACAGCGGCAGGCATACGTGCCCCTCCCCCGCGTCTTTGCTCAGAATCGCGGCGGCAAGCATGACGGCAGGCTCCTCGCCTGCCACCATCATGGCAAACTGCACGTCCAGGTGGCGCAGTAATCGTTGTTCAACCGCGTCCAGCAGTAGCGCCTGCATCGTCATGCCATCTCCTCCGTGCCAGCGGCAAACAGGTTATCCATTTTTTCAATCAGTTCCACAGCCGGACGCGTGCTAAAGACGCCGGAACGCGGGTCGTTGGCATCCACGCCGCGCAGGAACAGGTAAATCACGCCGCCAAAATGCGCGTCGTAACGGTAATCGGCAATACGATGGCGCAGGTAACGGTGCAGCGCCAGGGTATAAAGCTGGTACTGCAGATCGTAGCGATGCAGTTGCATAGCCGACGCCATCGCCTGTTGGGTATAGGCTGTGCTGTCTTCGCCCAGCCAGTTCGATTTGTAATCCAGCAGGTAGTAGCGCCCGTCGTGGCGGAAAACCAGGTCGATAAAGCCTTTTAGCATTCCCTGCACCTGGCGGAAGTTCAGCGGCGGGCACCCGGCGGACAGCGGATCGTACTCGCGGATCAGCGCATCAAGCGCCTCGGCCCTGAGCGGGCAGGCGATGGGAAGATAAAACTCCATCTCCACCTGCTTATCTTTGGCGGTCAACTGGCTAAGCGAGATCCCCTGTGCGGTGAGCGGGGCGTGCAAAACCGCGCGGATCCATTCAGTAAGAACCGGCTGCCATTGCGCGTCGTAACCACCGCTCTGTAGCATCTTCAGCACCCACTCTTCGGAAACCGGCTGGGTAAAATCCAGCTCTTCAAACAGGCTGTGTAAAAACGTGCCCGGCGAGGCGCCGCGCGGGAACTGGTGCGGCGTCAGCACCGGCTCAGCGGGTACGCTACCGGCGCCTGCGGCATCCACGTCCAGTTTTGGCATCAGATCCTGCGCAATACTCTGCCCGTGCTGCTGTAAGCCGGAGTAGCTGGTAACGCGCCAGTCGTCGGCAATCGTACGTACCACCCGACGGGCATGGAGATCTGACTCGTGCGGCTCCGGCATGTGCCAGCGGCTGTTGTCGGGCAGCGATGGAATATGCAGGGCAACATGCTCAGTACAAAGCGATTCGATGCACTGGCGCAGGCCCGCCGCGTCTTTGGGTTCACCCTGCTGAATAAGCCGCCCCAGCGCGCTCAGATGAAAATCGCTCTCTCCGCTCTTTTCGCCACGGCGACGGAACAGCGGCGCAACGCCCAGGCTGCAGTGCCAGACCGAGCGGGTCAGCGCCACGTAGAGCAGGCGCAAATCTTCCGCCAGACGTTCGGCCTCTGCCAGCTCAACGCTGGACTCCGCGTTGCTGAGATCGAGCACCGCCTCGAACGACTCGCGATCGTGGTAAAAAGCCTGATCCTGCACGCGGTAATTGGCGATAAACGGCAGCCAGACCAGCGGATATTCCAGGCCTTTCGACTTGTGGATGGTGACGATCTGCACCAGATGTTTATCACTCTCGAGGCGCATCTGCTGGCTGGAGGAATTGCTGTTCGGATCGGCAATCTGCTGCGCCAGCCAGCGCACCAGGGCATGCTCGCTCTCCAGCTGCGTACCCGCCTCCTGCAAGAGTTCGCTGATGTGTAAAATATCGGTCAAACGCCGCTCGCCACCTGCGGTAGCCAGCATATTCTCGGCAATGTGGCGCTGAGCCATGAGCTCGCGCACCATCGCCATCACCCCGCGCTTCTGCCATCTTTCCCGGTAGTGGACAAATTCCTCCACCACGGCATCCCACGCGGCTTCGTCATTGTTGAGGGTATCAATATCGCGCGCGTTCAGTCCGAGCATCGCGCTGGCTAATGCGCTGCGCAGCGTGCTTTCCCGCTCCGGGGCCAGCACGGCCTGCAGCAGCCATAACATCTCCTGCGCCTCCAGCGTTTCAAAGACGCTGTCACGGTTCGAGAGGTAGACGGAGGGGATATTCAGTAACGTCAGGGCGTCGCGGATGAATGCGGCCTCCTGACGGCTGCGCACCAGCACCGTAATATCCGATGCCTTTACCGGGGTGGGGTTATCCCCCTTCCACAGCAGCGCCTCGCCCCGCGCTCCCGCACTGAGCCAGTCACGGATTTGCGCAGCACAGTGCTGGGCCATGGCATTTTGATAGTCGGCAACGCCGCAGCCTTCCCCATCCAGCAGCCAGAAGTTCATGGCAGGCTGCGTCACGCCGTTAAACTCGAAGCGCAACGAGGCATTTTTCGGGGCAAATTTTACCGGCTGAAACGGGATCTCACGGAACATAAACGCCGTATCCATGCGGCTAAACAGCGCGTTGACGCTTTCCACCATGCCGGGGGAGGAGCGCCAGTTGGTATCGAGCGTGTAGTGCGCGGCAACCTCGCTGCGTGCCTTCATGTAGGTAAAAATATCCGCACCGCGGAAGGCGTAGATGGCCTGTTTCGGATCGCCGATTAACAGCAGCGCGGTGTCGGGCTGCTGGCGCCAGATACGGCGGAAAATGCGGTACTGCTGAGGGTCGGTGTCCTGGAATTCGTCTATCATCGCCACCGGGAAGCGGGTGCGAATCGCGGCGGCAAGCGCTTCACCATTTTCACTGCACAGCGCCGCATCCAGGCGGCTCAGCATATCGTCGAAACCCAGTTCACCCCGGCGGCGTTTCTCGCGCGCCACGGCTTCACGAATTTCGGTCATGGCGCGAGCGATCATCAGATCGTTGAGCGTGAGGGGCTCCGCCAGCAGGGTTTCAATCGCCACAAACAGGGGATGCTCAGGCACAATGCCGTCGGCTTTGGTCCGCTCAGTCAGGAAACGTTGGGAGAATTTCTCCAGCGCGTCCGGGAGCTGATAGCCCCGCGTCTCTTCCTGCGCCCAGGCGCTGATCTTATCGATCCATTTAGCCTGATTGCCACGGTTGAACTTGCGACGGTCAATCCCGGAATTTTCGATGATGGCGTCAATCTCGCCGACTGACTCCATCCATTTTTGCTTGATGTCCGCAATTTTCGCGATGATTTTTTCATGCCGCGAGGCCAGGGTTTCATCTGCCGGCGGCGGGGATTTGATGACCGGCGCTTCCCCCTGCAGATAACGATCGATCGCGCGCAGCAGCGCCTCCGGGCCTTTCCAGAGCGCGTGTACCGCTTCGGCAATATCGCGCTGTAAGGGGTAGCAGTGGCGACGCCAGAAATCCGCGCAGGCCTGATAGCGAAGCACGGACTCATCTTCAATGAGCTGCTGTTCGAACAGCATACCGGACTCGAAGGCATTCAGGCTCAGCATGCGCTGGCAAAAACCGTGAATGGTAAAGACGGACGCTTCGTCCATCTGCCGTCCAGCGAGCAGCAGCCACTGGGCTGCCTGCTGCTTATCGGCAATCTCTTCCAGAAGGCTGGCGTAGAGGGGGTTATCCGTGCTCTGACGCAGACAGGCGATGCGCAGCTCGTGGATATTGGTACGAATACGGCCCCGCAGCTCCGCGGTAGCGGCCTCGGTGAAGGTGACCACCAGCAGCTCTTCCACGCTCAAAGGGCGTGGAAAAGCGGCGTTGCCGCCAAGGCCTAACAGCAGGCGCAGATAGAGGGCGGCAATGGTGAAGGTTTTTCCCGTTCCCGCTGAGGCTTCAATCAATCGTTCACCCTGCAGAGGTAAACGTAAGGGATCAAGGGACTCAGCGGTATCGGTCATTCTTTCTTACTCCAGGGCATAGATTGCTGCAGCGCGCTGACGTTCTTCCAGACTTTCCAGCCTTTCGGGTTTACGTACTCCGTTTTCCCGTTCTGGCTACCGGAAACCTGAGACAGGATGGTGATTCCCTGCGGCTTAATGACCGCCTGATGGAAGAAGTCGGCAACCTTCTGCGGCGTCAGCTGTTTTATCTCGGCCACTACTTTATCACGCGAATCAAATTTCAGATTACCGCGATCGAAATCTTTGCTCAGCTGCGAGGCTTCTTCACCCAGCGTCTGCGGCGGCTGCATCACCTGCGCGATGACGGCCTGCTGGATCTGGGCAAACTCTTCCGGCTTCATGGCACGCAGTTTTGCTTCCACCTGCGGGAAGAAAGCCTGGTAACGCTGCCAGAGATACGCCGGTTGTTTATCGCTGCTTTGCAGCAGGAAACCCAGCCCCCACTGACGACCGACGTTCATGGAGAAGGCAAACACCGCGTAGCCAAGCTGCTCCTCTGTGCGTAACTGGTTATAGAACCACGGCTGAATAATCTGTCCCAGCACGGCGCTCTGCGCTGAACTGGCGAATTCATCGTAGCCCGTTGGCACAAAGACCGCGGCCAGCGCGGAATCCGTGCTGTTACCCGCTTTTTCAAAGATCACATTCTGCTTTTTCTCAACCAGCACGTCCTGGTTGCGGCACCACTCGTCGCCTTTAGAGCCGAGCTGAGTGCGAACATTCTGCGCCAGGGTTTTGGCCTGCTCCTCACTCATGTTGCCAACGATCAGGAACTCCGGACGCGTGTTGGTTTTCAGCGCGTCGCGGTACGCGAGCACGTCTTTTAAGGAGATGGAAGGCAGCAGCGCGCGGCGATCCTCACGCTGGAAATAAGGAACCTGAGACAGCATTTGCGCTGGCATAAGCGCCAGATCGTAAGCCTTGCCCTTCTCGGCAGAATCCATCATCTGCGCATACCAGGATTTAGCCTGCTCAAGCTGCTCTTCCGTCGGCGTGTAGCTGAAGTAGCCCTCCAGCAGGGCCTGGAACAGCTGAGGCAAGCGCTGGGTGTAGCCGTTTGCATTAAGCATCAAACCGTTATTGGCGTTGGTGGAGAAGCTGATCCCGCCCACGGCGGCCTGGTTGCTGAGCTGATCGAGCGCGATACCGGCGAGATAGTCATTGAGCGCGAACATCACCTGATTTTTGGCGCTGTTCATGGCTTTCGGGTTACGCAGCACCACGCTGACATCGGCCTTTGGCTCGCTGGCAAAATAGCGGCTTGGGGTGTACACGACGCGCAGCGTGGGCTCATCAATGATGAGTTCCGGATGCGGGTAATCTTTCGTCGTTTTGATCAGCGAGAAGTCATCCGGAATATAGGGGTTCAGCTCCGGCAGCTTCAACGCAATCTCACCGGCCTTCTTCTGCCAGTCGGCGAAGGTCTGGGCGCTGATTTTATCCACCTGATAAGGGGCATCGACAAAGTACGCCGTCTTGTTATGCGGTTCGTTCGGGCTGATGTACCAGATGCGGGCATTCTCCGGCGTCATCATCGCCAGGCGGTCTTTTAACGCCCCGGCATCATACCGGTCGGCAATATTCACCGCGTCGAGTGTATGTTCCACCGGCACGCGGATCATGGTGTCCGCCAGCCACTCCACATAATCCATGTCGCGGGTGATGGACGGGTAGCGGAAATCGAGATCCAGCACGTGCGCGAGTTCATCAAAATAGCGCTTATCGACGCCTTTCTCACGCAGTAAGGAGAGGTAGCTAAAGATAGCCGCTACGACTTCATCACGGTTGGCCTGTCCTTTGTCAGTCAGGGTCGCGGAGATCGCCAGCACGCCGCTATTGCCGTTCACAACCGGATCGGAGTCGGCGCGAATGCCTTCCGCCAGCCCCTGCTTTTGCAGCCAGTCAAACAGCGTACCCGGGCTACGGTTACCAATCAGATAGGTGACCAGCTCATCGGTTTTACTGCGAAACTGTGCCGTGTTGTTATCAATGCGGAATTCCACGCGCAGCACTTTGCGCGGCATGGCAGGAACGTAGTGGATCACGATGCCTTTTTGCGCGTCCGTGACCACCGGAACGGTTATTTGCGGCAGGTCGATATTTTTATTCGGCACCCGGCCAAAGGTTTTGGCCGCCATGGCTGCCAGCTCCGGCAACGGTTTATTGCTGTAGATGACCGCTTTCATCAGGTTGGCGGAGTAGTATTTATCGCGAAACGCGTGCAGGGCATCCAGCACCGGGCTGTTCGGTTTGTCGCTCAAGGTTTCCAGGTTACCACCGGAGAAACGCGAGCCCGGGTGCGCCGGGTTGATGGTTTCGGCGCTGACCTGCGCCATGCGCATACCGTCTCGGGTGCGGGCCATGGTCAGCTCGGCATTCACCGCATTGCGTTCACGCTCGGCGTATTTTTTATCCAGCAACGGCGCGGCGATGGAATCAGCGAGGCGATCGACCGCCCCTTCCAGCGCATCATTTTCGACTTCGAGATAAAAGGCCGTGCGGTACGGTGCCGTACTGGCATTGTGGCTGCCGCCATGCATCTTCAGAAATTCGGACAGGCTATCTGGCTGCGGGTATTTTTTTGACCCCATCAGCGTCATATGTTCCAGATAGTGTGCAAGCCCTGGATGAGCGTCAGGATCTTCCAGCGACCCAACCGGCACCACTAATGCCGACAGGGATTTCACCGCCTGCGGGTCGGAAACCAGCAGCACGGTCATCCCGTTATCAAGGCGAATAGCCTGATATTGACGGGTATCTTTTTCGCTCTTACGGATAGTTTCCTGAACGGGTTGCCAACCGGAGTCTGCGTGAGTGACGGGCGCCCAAAGGGCAATAAACAAAACAAACGCTTTAAACAAGGTGCTGCCTGGCATTACGACCTCTTTATCACGGCTACATCATTAACAAACTGCGTGCTGGACACGCCAACATCTCTTTCTTTGGGTACATCAGTCCGTGATAAGAAGTGCATCATAAATGAACACCTTTATCTGCGCAATTTTTATACAGCACTCAGGACTGATTAAATCTAAACAACGGCAACAGGTAGCGCTGCGCCTCTTCCGTGATCGCCTCAAAGTATTCTGGCTCAAGCGCTCGCCACAAACGCTGATACCAGACATCCTCACCTTCACCCCGCACCATCATGTTTCCTTCATAGGCCTGCATAAACTTACTGCGCGCTTTCTGGAGCGAAGCCTCATCCGTTAACATCGCATCATTCTGCGCGTCATAACAGGCTTTTATCCAGGCGCCGCCACTTTCCGGTAGTAACAGGAGCGGTTTGTTCATTCCCTGACGGTAGCCTTCAATGTACAAAGACAGATAACCTAACGCCTGCTCGGCTTCCATCGGCGGGAAGCGCCATTCGCCCTCTTTGCGCACGAAAATGCGGCTTTCGCCTTTATGCCCACCCGCACTGTAGACAAGATGTTCCAGCCAGAGTTGCAATCCTTGCGAAACGCTTAGCATTGAGGGCCGCCAGCGCAGCAGCCCATCCGGCTGTACCTGGGTTAACCAGCCCGTGAGCTGTACCCCGTTGCAGTTGAGATCAATTTCAATACTTTTCCCCGGCTGTCGGCACGCTCTTACGCGCTCTGCCAGAGCGGTCATCTCCTGGCACTGCGCCTCCCAGACGATCTCCCCAAACGCTCCGTAGGGCAGCTGACCCGCAGCACGGTAGCGACGGTAAAGTTTGTCCGCATCTTCCTCTTCAACCAGCGCATTCAGCAGCTGCAGGTTTAACTGGTAGCGCTCCAGACCTTCCAGCGTAAACGGTTCTGCATCAGGAATTTCACTCTCTTCAGAGCGGAAGTTGACCTGCAGTCGCTGCTGGAAGAAGGCGCGCACCGGATGTGCCCAAAACCGCTGAAGCTGCTCGAAGGTCAGGGTGTCGATGGGGCGCGGGTCAAGTTTCTGAATGAAATCAGTATGCGCATTCCCCTCTTTTTTCGCCGCCGGTAACCACTCATGGGCATAGCTCTGGCGCTCGCCGGCAATATAGTTCACCGGGTCAAACGGCATGCGGCTGTGGAAACAGGTGATATGGGCTTTCACCCTCTGCTCGCTTTCATCACAGTTGCGCTCTTCATCTCCCGGCAGGTAGTGGCTCTGGCCGATATAGTCCACCAGCTCCTGCACCAGTACGGAGGGGAAACGCTCGCTGTTGTCCTGAATAGAACGGCCGATATAGCTGATATAGAGCTTGCTCTGCGCGGAAATGAGCGCTTCAAGGAAGAGGTAGCGGTCATCATCGCGGCGGCTACGATCGCCCCGTTTTGGGTTTGCGCTCATTAAGTCGAACCCCAGCGGCGGCAGCGCGCGCGGATACACACCGTCGTTCATGCCAAGCAGGCAGACCACCCTGAACGGGATAGAACGCATGGGCATCAGGGTGCAGATATTGACAGGACCCGCCAGGAAACGCTGGCTGATTCGCTCCTGGTCAAGCCGCTGCGTCAGCTCATCACGCAACAGCGACAGCGGGATGGCCTCGTGATAGTGGGAATTCACGCCTTCGTCGATGATAGCCTGCCACTGGGTTTCAATGAGCGCCATCGCCGCTTCGGTGTCATTGTCCGGCAGGAAGAAATCATTGAGTAACGCCCTGCAGACCGGGAGCCATTCTTCAAGTGGACGCGGCTGCAACAGCGCATATCGCCAGCGATTAAGCTGCATTAATAGCGATGCTAAATGCCCCACCAGTTCAGCAATTAACCCGCTGGACTCATCATAAGGCAGCACCTCATTCCACTCGCCCTGGCTACTTTCCATGGCGTAGCCCAACAGCATACGCGTCAGGCCAAATCGCCAGGTGTGCTGTCCGGTTGCGGGAAGCTCGAACTCCTGAACGTTATCGTCATCGATCCCCCAGCGCACGCCAGACTCATTCACCCACTGACGAAGGTAGCGCAGACCCTCTTCATTAATGTTGAAGCGTGCGGCCAGCACGGGAACATCCAGCAACGCCAGGACATCTTCGGAGATAAACCGGCTATCCGGCAGTGACAGCAGAGTGATAAACGCCTGCAATACCGGATGCGACTGGCGGGCACGACGGTCAGAAATCGCGTAAGGCAGGTACCGTTCCCCCGTCGCGCTGCCAAAGACGGCCTGAATAAAGGGACTGTAGGTGTCGATATCCGCCACCATCACCACGATATCGCGTGGCGTCAGATCGGGATCCTCCTGCAGCATCGCCAGCAGCTGGTCGTGAAGCACTTCGACCTCACGCTGCGGGCTGTGGCAAACGTGGATCGTGACGCTGCGATCGTCAGGATCCAGTTTTCGCTTATTGTCGCTGCGTTCGAACTCGTTCGCCGTCACGCCCATGACGGCGCGGTTTTCCAGATCCAGAATATCTAACTGAATATTATGCAGCAGGCAGTCCGGGGCGATCTCAACAAAGGCATCCACATCACCTTCACCTGAGGAAGTGATGTCTGAAAGCATGTGAATGTAGTCACGCCCCAGCTTCCCCCACGAGGCAAGCAGCGGATTGGGCAGGTTCTGGATACCGTCTTCATCGAAAAGCTGCCCGGCCGTCGAGCCGTCTTTAAACAGCGGGATGGATCGTTCTTCAAAAAGGCGTTTTCGTTGGCGAGTTACCAGCCGTGCAAGCCAGCGTTCGTCGAGAATATCCCCCCAATACTGTCGGCAAGGGTTGGTAAACAAAATATGAATATCAATATGTTTACCCAGCGCATTCAGCGCCTTCAGATAGACAGGGGGTAATGCGGATATCCCGCAGATAAAAACGCGTGACGGCAGTCGGGCCGGGCGTTCCGACCCATTTTCAAGTATCGAGATAAACCGATCGTAGAGATTGGCACGGTGCCACTTAGGCTGGCCCAGTCTCTCGGTATGCTCCACAAGCGCTTTCCACAGCGGGGCCTGCCATATTTGCGCCTCCGGCAGGCCTTCAACCAACTCGCCCGCTTCCCAACGAATTAACCAGTCGGAGCGGTAAACAAGGTATTGGTCGTAGAGATCGGCAGTGCGCGACGCCAGCTGGAACAGCTTGCGCTTGTCGGTATCGTCATTGAGGTAGTGGCGCAGCATGGCAAATTCATCGTGCTGCAGCATTTCCGGCAGCAGCGCCATCAGCTTCCAGCTCATGGCCTGCTTGTTGAAGGCGCTCTGCTCCGGGATATCCGGCAACACGCGGACAAACATCTCCCAGATGAAGCTCGCCGGCAGCGGAAAATCAATATTCGCGGCAATACCAAATTTGCGGGAAAGCGACATTTGCAGCCACTGCGCCATACCGGTGCTCTGCACCAGCACCATTTCAGGCTCAAAAGGATCGTCAAGCCGCTCGCGCTCAACGATAAACTCCATCAGTGCTTCCAGCACATCCAGACGATTTGAGTGGTAGACCCTTAACATAGACGCTCCCGACTACTGGCTAACCGGGCAATGCAGACGCGTTAACTCACCGCGCCGACCCAGAGGAGAAATAAGTGTAACCGTGATGCTGACACATCCTGCGAGCGTTGTCTGCCCCCGACTGGCCTGCCAGCCTGCCGGGAGAACATTTGTTGAGAGCTGAGACTGGTTCCAGGCATGGTGCCAGAGCTGGCGATACTGATTAAACACGGTGAACCGCGCCGCCAGCGCCCGGTGATACCCCGACAGTGCCGACACGACCACCACCAGCAGCAGCATCGCCAGCAGGACCTCAACCATGCTAAACCCTTTTTCTCTGCTCACGGTAGCTGACATGACGCACTCTCCTTAAGGGGGCAAAAATCGCTCCAGCCGTGAGGCGAAAAGCGCACTATCCCGTCGACGATCTCTCCCCTGCGCCAGAGCAGCAGGTCGTTGCCGCCGGCTATCAGCAGTACCCGCGCCTCGCTCAGTTGACGCAAACACACCCGCCATGCCGATGTCGTTTTGCACTGGACTGGTGGCGTTGACGCCCAGCGCTGAACGCGCCCCCACTCAAGCGCGGACTGCACCGTCGCCTGCTGCTGAAGCGAGCGGCTCTCACCGCCGACGAGCGCACTGAACGTTGTGAGCTGCTGATTGAGGCCCGTCAGGATCAAAGTACCAAGCACCAGTAAAAGCAGAACCAGCGCCAGCGAAGATATGCCGCGTTGACGATTCACAGGTTGTACCCCGTGACCGTATACAACGCCTGCCAGGGTTCCCCTTTTTCATCTTTACGCCTCGCGGCCAGTTCGATATTCAGCTCTGGCGCAAAACCGGCATGTTCGACTCTCCTCACCACAAAGTGTGCTATCGCAAGCCTGTCCGGGTCCGTGAGCTTTTCCCACCCTTTTCCTTCACACGACGTCGCGCCACGCAGGGTTTCCAGCGCCCCCGATTCCAGACGAAAACCGGTGCTGTCATTTTCTGACGCGCTGCTATCCCAGTAGCCGTTACTGTTGGCATCCCACCGCGCAATGATGCAGCGCCCCTGCCTGCCGATCGTCAGCGCCTGTCCCTGGCAATTTCCCGCGCAGTACCCTGCACGCTGAAGCTGTTTGCCGAGGGCGAACAGGCGTTGCCAGACCTCTTCTTCCAGCTCTCGCTGGGCAGATTGCAGTAATACCGCCCGCTGCAATCCGGGTAAAAAGCGCGATGCGCTTATCAATAACAGGCTGCTGATGGCCGTAGCAATCAGCACTTCGGTAAGCGAAAAGCCGCCCTGTCTCATCGACATTGTCCTCCCTCGGAGACCTTACACATCCTGATGCGCCCTCCGTCTGAAACGATAATCAGCCAGTCTCCGGCACGACTTTGAACGCGTATCCGCCCTGCCCATGCCGTATCCCGTAATCCATAGAACCCCAGCGACGGCGTGACCTCGCCGATCGCGACCTCAGGCCAGAGGGGGAGCAGCACAAAGGGACTGTCCTTCTCACAGCCCTGCACGGCAGAGCTCACCAGACAGTCCCTGTCGCCAACCCGCTGACGGGTAATTTGATGGTCGCGGTTGTGGCGGTTGGCATGGTTGCGCAGAAACAGCAGGTAATCTCGCACCTGACTGGCGGTTTGCCACAGCCGCTGCTGCCGTTGCCAGCAGTCCCAGCCGTACAGGCCTGAGGCGCTGAGGATGACGACAAGCGAAACGGCGACCAGCGTTTCGATAAGCGTAAAACCGTTCTCTTTTTTCATACCGGGAGTGTGGCGAAGCGCCGTGAACATGACGAGCATCGGATTATCGTTTTGCGAGGCGTCATCCGCAGAATTGGGAGGGTTGCAGCGCGTTGCACGCCTTCTGGATAGCGCTTCGGGAAACGGGAGAAAGGCGAAAAAAAAACCGGCGCTAAACAGCACCGGTTGTGTCAGGCTTTACCGCATCAGATAGCGACAGGCGCTTTGATGCCCGGATGGGGGTCGTAACCCTCAATCTCGAAATCTTCAAAGCGGTAGTCGAAGATGGATGCCGGTTTGCGTTTGATAATCAGCTTCGGCAGCGCACGCGGTTCGCGGGTAAGCTGGAGATGCGTCTGTTCCATATGGTTGCTGTAGAGATGGGTATCCCCACCGGTCCAGACGAAATCACCCACTTCCAGGTCGCACTGCTGCGCCATCATGTGAACTAACAGCGCATAGCTGGCAATGTTAAACGGCAGGCCGAGGAACACGTCACAGGAGCGCTGGTAGAGCTGGCAGGAGAGCTTGCCGTCAGCGACATAGAACTGGAAGAACGCGTGGCACGGCGCCAGCGCCATTTTATCCAGTTCGCCGACGTTCCAGGCGGAAACGATGATGCGGCGCGAGTCCGGATCGTTTTTCAGCTGGTTCATCACGGTGGTGATCTGGTCAATATGGCGGCCATCAGGGGTTGGCCATGCGCGCCACTGCTTGCCGTAAACGGGGCCCAGGTTGCCGTTTTCGTCTGCCCATTCGTCCCAGATGGAAACGTTATTTTCGTGCAGATACGCAACGTTAGTATCGCCTTGCAGGAACCAGAGCAGTTCATGAATGATCGAGCGCAGGTGGCAGCGCTTTGTCGTCACCAGCGGGAAGCCTTCTTGCAGGTTGAAGCGCATCTGGTGGCCAAAAATGGAGAGCGTACCGGTACCGGTGCGGTCATTTTTCGGCGTGCCCTCATCGAGCACTTTTTTCATCAATTCAAGATACTGTTTCATGGTTCCTCAGGAAAGTTGTTGCTGTGGACGACGACGATACGCCCAAATCATCATAATGGCACCCGCGACGATCATCGGAATGGAGAGGATCTGCCCCATGCTGATGTACTGTACCCACTCGCCGGTAAACTGTGCGTCCGGCTGGCGGAAGAACTCGACGATAATACGGAATGCACCGTAGCCGATCAGGAACAGGCCGGAGACAGCCCCCATCGGGCGCGGTTTGCGGATAAACAGGTTGAGGATGATAAACAGCACCACGCCTTCCAGCGCCAGCTCGTACAGCTGGGACATATGGCGCGGCAGCACGCCGTAGGTATCGAAAATGGACTGCCACTCAGGGTGCGACGGCAGCAGCGCCATGTCTTCCGCGCGCGAGCCCGGGAACAGCATGGTAAAGGAAACGCTCGGGTCGACACGCCCCCACAGCTCACCGTTGATGAAGTTGCCCAGACGGCCTGCCCCGAGACCAAACGGGATCAGCGGTGCGATAAAATCGGAAACCTGGAAGAAGTTGCGTTTGGTGCGTTTGGCAAAAATCACCATCACCAGGATCACCCCAATCAGGCCGCCGTGGAAGGACATGCCGCCGTCCCAGACGCGGAACAGATAGAGAGGGTCATTCAGGAATACCGGGAAGTTATAGAACAGCACATATCCAATTCGGCCACCCAGGAACACGCCGAGGAAGCCCGCATAGAGCAGGTTTTCAACTTCGTTTTTAGTCCAGCCGCTGCCAGGACGGCTGGCGCGACGGCCCGCGAGCCACATGGCAAAAATGAAGCCCACCAGGTACATCAGACCGTACCAGTGAAGCGAAACAGGTCCTACTGAGAAAATGACCGGATCAAATTCCGGAAAATGCAGATAACCACTGTTCATCTGTCACCACAAGATGTTGTTATTCCGCTGAAAGTGGACAGCGGTAGAAATGCGATTCTGCCTTAAGCAGAGGCTCCAAAGTTGCGAATCATAGCACAAGGCGGGCGCGGAGGATGCGCCCGAGATGTAAAAGATGTGTATAGGGTTTTATGCGCGCTGGTGCCCTCTCCCACAGGGAGAGGGAGAAAGGCTTTAGCGGCCGCCGCGGATCAGACCGCCCATACCGCGTCGTTCCATAAACGCCGCGACCTGGTGGCGAACCTCAGCAGCCAGCTGCGCCTCAAGGCTACGCTCTGCCAGTTCTCGGGCATCATTGATGTCAATATGCCGCAACAGATACTTCACGCGGGCAACAGCGCGACCGTTCATCGACAGATGGCGGTACCCCAGACCAATCAGGATCGCAACGCACATGGAGTCCCCGGCCATTTCACCGCACAGGCGTAAATCAATGCCGTACTGCTCCGCTTCACGGGCAATCATCGCTAAGGCGCGAATGATCGCCGGATGCAGGCTATCGTAGATACTGGCGACGCGGGTGTTGTTACGGTCGACGGCCAGAATATATTGCGTCAGGTCGTTCGTGCCGACAGAGATAAAATCAACCCGGTTCGCCAGCTGCGGCAGCATAAAGACCATAGATGGCACTTCAAGCATGACGCCGATCCGCGGTTTCGGAATCGCATAACCGATCATCTCTTCCACTTCACGGCCTGCACGTTCGATCAACCGACGCGCTTCGTCGATCTCATCGATGCTGGTGACCATCGGCAGCAGGATGCTGAGATTGCCCGTCGCCGCGTTGGCGCGGAGCATGGCACGCACCTGGATCAGGAAGATCTCAGGCTGGTCGAGCGTAATGCGGATCCCACGCCAGCCCAGGCACGGGTTTTCTTCGCTGATCGGCATATAGGGCAGCTGTTTATCCGCCCCGACGTCCAGGGTTCGCAGAGTGACAGGTTTGTCGTTAAACATCTGCAACATGCCCTGATACTGCGCCACCTGCTCCTCTTCAGAGGGGAAACCGCTCTGCAGCATGAACGGGATTTCAGTACGGTACAGGCCAATGCCGTCGATGCGGCTGCCCAGCTTCTCTTCATGCTCAGGGCTTAAACCGGCGTTGAGCATGACTTTGATCCGCTCACCGCTCTTAAGCTGGGCGGGCAGGTTAACGTCATCTTCCGCCAGCTTGCTTAATTCATTCTCTTCGCTGATAAGACGCTGGTATTCCTGGAGCAGAACCGGCTCAGGATCGACCAGCAGCTCACCGCGATAGCCGTCGACAACCAGCGTACGGCGATGAAGCACCGACGGCTGAATGTCCGCCCCCATAACGGTAGGGATACCCAGCGCGCGCACCATAATGGCGGCGTGCGAGTTGGCGGCACCATCGCGCACCACCACACCAGCCAGCCTGTCCTGCGGCAGTTCAGCCAGCGTCGTTGCTGAGAGTTCATCGGCGACCAGAACAAACCGTTTTGGCCAGGCGTTAGGCCCCTGAATGGTGTCATCTAGATGGAACAGCAGGCGCTGCCCCAGGGCGCGCAGATCGCCTGCGCGCTCTTTCAGGTAACCGTCGGTCAGTGCCGCAAATTGATCGGCAAATTTTTCGATGACCTTCTTAACCGCCCACTCCGCGACCGAGCCTTTATCCACTTCCGCAAAAAGCTCACGGCGCAGGCGCGCATCGGAAAGCAGGTGCGAATAGAGGTCAAAGATGGCCGCCGTCTCTTTTTGCGCGCCTGCGGCAAAGCGCTTGCTGTAGCGACGAAATTCATTCGCGGCCTCTTCCAGCGCGGCGGTAAGACGCTCGCGCTCCAGCGCTTCATCAAGCGTTGAGGCTTCGTAAACCTGCTCCATGAGCGGCAGCGTGGCATCCATCCAGCCTTCAGCAATCGCCACGCCTGGCGAGGCCGGAAGGGCACGAATGCGCGTATGGCGATACTGGCCAAAGAGCGCGGCAAGCTGAGACTGGGAGAGGATCGCCGCCATCTGCGTGGCCAGCGTGACGAGGAATGACTCCTCGCTTTCGTCGTACTGACGTAGCTCACGCTGCTGGACAACCAGCACGCCGAGAAGCTGGCGACGCTGGATAATCGGCACGCCAAGGAAAGCGCGGAAGCGCTCTTCTTTTACGGAAGGAATGTATTTAAAGCTGGGGTGTTTTTGCGCGTCAGCAAGGTTAATGGGTTCAGCCAGTCGCCCAACCAGACCCACGATACCCTCATCAAATGCGAGCGTTACGGTGCGTCCACGCGGTTTTTTCAAACCACGGGTCGCCATCAGGTAATAGCAGCGCCGATCGTGGTCGGCCAGATACACCGAACAGACCTCGGTCTCCATCGCAAGACAGATGTCGGTGACCAGAATATTCAGCGCCTCGTTCAGACGCGGCGCGCTGGCCACCTTCTCGACTATTTCTCGCAAGCGGGTGAGCATGATTTGCGTAGCTTAACCTCTTTTACGTCGCCAGGCAGGTGCGCTCTGCGGCTTAGGCGGGATCTCCTGAAGCTGCATCACCACACTTGCAAACTCTTTCATCACCCTACGGTAAACATCGCGCTTAAATGACACGACCTGACGAACAGGATACCAATAGCTCACCCAGCGCCAGCCATCGAACTCCGGCGTACTGCTGGTTTGCATATTGATGTCTGAATCGTTGCCCACCAACTGCAACAGAAACCACTTCTGTTTCTGGCCGATACAAACCGGCTTTGTGTCCCAACGCACCAAACGTTTCGGTAACTTGTAACGCAACCAGTTGCGGGTCGAAGCCAGGATGCGAACATCTTTTCGGCTCAAACCGACCTCTTCAAAAAGCTCCCGGTACATCGCTTGTTCTGGGGACTCTCCAGGATTGATCCCGCCTTGCGGGAACTGCCAGGAGTGCTGACCATATCGACGGGCCCACATCACCTGGCCCTGACGATTACAAATTACTATTCCTACGTTTGGGCGGTAGCCATCGTCATCAATCACCGGACTACCCCAAACTAAACCTTATATATGAATGATTGTTTCACACTACAGGGAGGCGGTAAACCACTCTCTTACAGGCCTACAACCTAATAACAATTGAATAACTCACAAATATGTGCGGAGTTATAAACAGATGTGAGACAGCAAAGGGAATTTTATTCACCTTTTCTGTGGATATAGTTGTGAAGAAGTGTCTGATTACCGATGAACAACCTCAAGCGCCGCGAAAGACCCTTTTATACCCCACCGCATTAATATGATTATTTTCATAGAGTTATACTTATTTACATAAACAAAAAACTGATTAGCGTGACGATCGTCACATCAGGGATCGTCGCACTGATGAAAGATCGAACAGCGTCGATTTTATCCACAGATTGTGCCAATAAGTTAGTCACAATTTGTTTGAAAATTCGATTTTCATCGCACGTCAAGGCTGTAAATGGAAACAGTAGTCAGGGTTATGCCCAGTTATCCCATTTTTCTGTGGATAACATGGTGTAAGATCCTGTTTATTGTCAGTGACCAGATTTGAACAACCGGTTTTCTCACCCAGGCGGAACGATTTCAGACCAATAAAAAATCCTATAAATCATAGAGATGTCATATTGGTACAGAAATAGTTAAACTCTATCCACAAGGGACAATTTCTTCGTTTATTTTTTAATCAAAAGGTTACCGTCATGCACCCGCTTACACCCTTGCTCTCACCACCGTCCAGCGAGAGCCAGTTGCTACTGCAGGCACAGCGTCTGGCTGGCTTTTCGCTTGGCGAGCTGGCGGCAATGGCCGGGCTTCCGATCCCAAAGGATCTGAAGCGGGATAAAGGCTGGATCGGTATGCTGCTGGAGCTGTGGCTGGGTGCCAGCGCAGGGAGCAAACCCGAGCAGGATTTTGCAGCCCTTGGCGTGGAGTTAAAAACCATCCCAGTAGACCGCCAGGGCAAGCCGCTTGAGACCACCTTCGTCTGCGTTGCGCCATTAACCGGCAATACCGGTGTAACCTGGGAAACCAGCCACGTTCGCCACAAGCTGAAGCGCGTATTGTGGGTACCGGTTGAGGGTGAGCGTCAGATCCCCCTGGCTGACCGTCGCGTCGGCGCGCCGCTGCTCTGGAGCCCTGACGAGGATGAGGAGCATCAGCTGCGTCTGGACTGGGAGGAGCTGATGGACATGATTGTGCTTGGGCAGGTAGAGCGTATCACCGCCCGACACGGAGAAGTATTACAGCTGCGTCCGAAAGCGGCCAACAGTAAAGCACTTACCGAGGCAATCGGCGCGCAGGGCGAGCCTATCCTGACGTTGCCGCGCGGTTTTTATCTCAAAAAGAATTTCACCGGTGCACTACTCGCACGTCATTTCCTGTTGAAAACATAGTTTTTTACTTATTTTGAGAGCTCTCGAACATAATCGACTGCTTTTTAAGATTTTACCGCTTCCTCAAGTCGCCATATCGGGTTAATACTAGATTATGATTTGATACAAGCCAGATGAGGACGATAACGATGAAAAAATGGGCAGTGTTAGTGTCAGCAGTCGGTTTAGCGTTTGCTGTATCGGGCTGTAGCAGCGATTACGTCATGGCGACAAAAGATGGTCGAATGATCCTGACCGACGGTAAACCCGAAGTCGACGATGATACCGGTCTGGTAAGCTACCGCGACCAGGAAGGCAATAAAATGCAGATCAATCGCGACGAAGTCTCGCAAATTATCGAGCGATAAACAGAGAGAGGTCAGTCGCTTGCTGGCCTTTTTGATTTTTTTCTTCCCCTTTTGCTTCCCCTCTGCCATGTTTATATTCCTTTGTCGGGCACGGCCTGACGCGGTCTATAAGTCTATTGAGGAAGCCGGCTATGCATTATCACCGTATCCCCCACAGCGCTCTGGAAATTAGCCAACTGGGGTTGGGCACGATGACATTTGGTGAACAAAACAGCGAAGCCGATGCCCATGCACAACTCGATTACGCCGTCAGCCAGGGCATTAACCTGATTGATGTCGCAGAGATGTACCCTGTACCGCCACGTCCTGAGACGCAGGGACTTACCGAAACCTACGTCGGTAACTGGCTGGCAAAACGCGGCAACCGTGAAAAGCTGGTGATTGCCTCCAAAGTCAGTGGCCCCGCGCGCAACAACGATACCGGGATCCGCCCGAACCAGATCCTCGATCGCAAAAATATCCGCGCCGCGCTGGATGCCAGCCTCAAGCGTCTGCAAACCGACTATCTCGACCTCTACCAGGTGCACTGGCCGCAGCGGCCAACCAACTGCTTTGGTAAGCTCGGCTACAGCTGGAATGAGAGCGCCCCCACCGTGACGCTACTGGAAACGCTGGAAGCGCTGACCGAATGCCAGCGTGCGGGAAAAATCCGCTACATTGGTGTCTCTAACGAAACGGCCTTTGGGGTCATGCGCTATCTGCACCTGGCGGATAAGCACGATCTGCCGCGTATCGTGACAATCCAGAACCCGTACAGCCTGCTTAACCGCAGCTATGAAGTGGGTCTGGCCGAAGTGACGCAGTATGAAGAGGTGGAGCTGCTCGCCTACTCCTGTCTCGGCTTCGGCACGCTGACGGGGAAATACCTGAACGGTGCGAAACCGGCCGGTGCGCGCAATACCCTCTTTAGCCGCTTTACCCGCTACAGCGGCGAGCAGACGCAGAAAGCCGTTGCCGCCTATGTGGATATCGCGAAGCGTCACGGTCTTGACCCTGCGCAGATGGCGCTGGCCTTCGTGCGTCGTCAGCCGTTTGTTGCAAGTACCCTGCTGGGCGCAACCACGATGGAACAGCTGAAAACTAATATTGAGAGTTTCCATCTGAACCTGAGTGAAGAGGTGTTAGCGGAGATTGAAGCGGTGCATCAGGTTTATACTTATCCTGCACCGTAGCCTGATACTTTTGCCCGGTGGCGCTACGCTTACCGGGCCTGCAGGTGCGCAAACGTAGGCCGGGTAAGGCGAAGCCGCCACCCGGCTATATATCAACGGCGACGTTGCCAGAGCCATAATGCAGCAATCGCAATCGCAAACAGCCCGCCAAACCCGACGCCAATCCCCACCACCGGCACACCCACTTTTACCGCCAGCGAGTAGAGTCCCAGCATTAACAGCATCGCCAGGTTTTCACCCAGATTTTGTACCGCGATGGCATTCCCCGCCCCGACGGTTTGCTTGCCCCGTTCCTGCAGTAACGCGTTCAGCGGCACCACGAAGAAGCCCCCCAGGATACCAATCAGGATCAGGAGGGCATAAGCAGGCAATAACGCATGCTGCAGCGAGAAGATCAGCACCACCACGCCAATCAGGATCCCTGCTGGCATGCAGCGTGCAACCGTCTCAAGCGTCACCAGCTTCGCTGCCGCACCTGCCCCCACAACAATGCCAATGGCCACCATCGCATTAAGATAGGTCGGCGTCGCGTTGTCCGTAATGCCCAGCGCCACCGGCACCCACAGGACCAGCAGGAAGCGCAGCGTAACACCCGCGCCCCAGAACATACTGGTCCCCATCAGGGAGAAACGCGTTTCACCGTTACGCCACAGCACGCGGCAGGCATTAAAGAAGCTGCCGGTCATTGATTTAACGCGCCAGGACTGGCCCGGGCGAGCCACCGGCAGCTTCGGAATAAACAGGTTCGCCACGACCGCCCCGCCATACACCACCGCACACACGCCCAGTGCCGCCAGCACATGCCAGTCGGCCAGCACGCCGCCCGCGACGGATCCGAGCAGAATAGCGGCAATGGTTGACGACTCCATCAGGCCGTTGGCTTTCACCAGCTTATCCCCGGTGGTCAACTCGCCGAGGATGCCGTACTTCGCCGGCGAGTAGGCGGCGGCCCCAATGCCCACCAGCGTGTAGCCAATAAAGGGATTGAAGCCAAAGCAAATGCTGGCCGCCCCCAGCAGCTTGAGGCCGTTGGCAAACATCATTACCCGGCCTTTCGGGAAGCTGTCCGCCACCTGTCCCACAAATGGAGCAAAAATAATGTAAGCGCCCACAAACACCATCTGCAGGATCGGCTGACTCCAGTCGGGGTAAAACTCGGCTTTCAGCAGCGCCAGCGTGGCAAACAGCAGCGCGTTATCACCGAACGCAGAGAGAAACTGCGCGGCGATGACGGCCATCATGCCTTTCGACCTGAGGGATGTGTTAGTGTGTACTGACTCACGCATTTTGCTGTTCCGCCTCTTCAACCATGCCTTTCAGGGTCACGAAATCGGGCTTCCCGCTGCCCAGCACCGGGAGCTGTTTCAGGTAGCGAATATCGCGCGGCACGGCCAGTTCAGGAATACCGTGTTCGCGTGCATAGCTCAGTAATCTGTCGCGCTTAAGCTCACTGTCGGTCGTAAACAGTACCAGCGCCTCACCTTTGCTGGCATCGCTCTTCACGACGGTAGCGTGCATCTTCTCGGCAGACACGGCCGTCGCCAGTTGCTCAACCATTTCCAGAGAGACCATTTCACCGGCAATTTTGGCGAAGCGTTTTGCGCGTCCCTGGATCTGTACAAAGCCTTGTTCATCAAAGCGGACAATATCGCCGGTGTCGTACCAGCCGGTTTCAACCTCGCCGTTGACGTTCTCCGCCGTCGGCGCTTCCAGCACGCCCGGGTTTTCCACGCGCAGATACCCGTTCATCACGTTTGGCCCTTTCAGCTGCAGGCGGCCACCGTCCTCTATGCCCGGCACCGCCAGCAGACGCGCGTCCATCCCCGGCAGAATGCGGCCAACCGTACCTGGTTTCGCCGCCATCGGCACGTTAATCGAGACCACGGGCGCACACTCGGTCACGCCATAGCCTTCGAGGATGCGCAGGCCAAACTTGTCCTGCCAGATCTGCCGCGTGCTCTCCTGCAGTTTTTCCGCGCCAGCCACCACGTACCGCACGCGATAGAAGTCATACGGATTGGCGAAACGCGCATAGTTCCCCAGGAAGGTAGAGGTCCCGAACAGCACGGTGCAGTTACGGTCATACACCAGCTCCGGCACGATGCGGTAATGCAGCGGGCTTGGGTAAAGGAACACTTCTGCACCGGTCAGGAGCGGCGTGAACAGCCCCACCGTCAGGCCAAAGGAGTGGAACAGCGGCAGCGCCGACATAAAGCGGTCGTTCGCGGTAAAGTCGGCAATGCTTTTGATCTGCTCAACGTTTGCCAGAATGCTCTTGTGGCTGTGGACGACGCCTTTCGGGTTGCCCTCCGATCCCGACGTGAAGAGGATAATCGCGTCATCTTCCGGCTGCTGTTTGACCTGGGCCAGACGCGGCATCAGCAGATGCGCAAAAATCCACAGCTTGTCGCCGGTGGTCACGTCCGCTTTCAGATCTTCCAGGAAGACCCAGCGCACCTGAGTGAGCTGCTCGGGAAGATGCCAGAGCTTGCCTTTGTCCAGGAACTGGCGGGAGGTGAATACGGTATTGATTTGCGCAGCGGTTATCGCGCTGGTCAGCCCCTTCACGCCCGCCGTGTAGTTCATCATCGCCGGAATACGGCCCCGGGAAACCGCACCGAAAATCACCGCCGCGCTGATGCCCGCGTTAGGCAGCATCAGGCCAATCTTTTCGCCCTTTTTGCTGTACTTCTCCAGAATACGGCCCACAAACAGGGTTTTGGTCAGCAGCTTGCGATAGGTATCCGGAGTAAAGTTGATGTCTTCGATGCAGTTTTTCTTCGCGCCATAGCGGTACTGCGCGGAAAGCAGGGATTCGTAGAGCGTTTCACGCGGGCGCACGGCCATACGCGCTTCCATCATGATCTGATGCAGCATTTCCCCGGCGATTTTACGGCGATCGCGGGCACGCGGCGCGTCGGGCATCGGTAATGACGTTGGCGGCAGGATATGCAGCGTGATTTTGGGGAACAGACGCTGCTTCACCAGCCCCTTCAGACGGCTGAAATGGGTCAGCTCCGCGCCTTCAATACGCAGCGGCACCACGGTCGCTTTTGACTTCGCCGCAACAAACCCCGCGCCGTCGTAGATTTTCATCAGCGAACCGGTCACGGAGATCCGTCCTTCAGGGAAAATGACCACCGGGCGCCCCTGCTCGACCAGACGTACCAGATGCTTAATCATCATCGGCTTTGTCGGGTCGAGCGGCACAAAATCAATCAGCGGCGAGAGCCAGCGCATGTACCACTGCTGGCTGATGGAGGTATACACCGCAAACACCGGACGCACGGGCAAAAACAGCGCCAGCAGGATGCCGTCTATAAAGGAAACATGGTTTGGTGTGATCAAAACGCGTTCGCCGCTAAGCGCCCGGGTGTCGCCAGTAATGCGGATGCGAAAAAGAATACGGAAAAGCGTACGGAAGAACCCAAATAGCATCTCAACTCCCTTTGCCAGCCAGTGTGGAGGGTTATTAGTAAATGGTGGCAGATTACACGAGAAGTGATAAGGGAGCGACAGCAAAAGTGGAGGCGAAAAAAAACCTGCGCATCCGCGCAGGTTGGTGCAAGAGATGAGTACGAAACCGTACTAAGAATTCTCACCAATCAATACCTCTGGGATCTCAACTGTATCAACCTCTTTAACGCCCTTGCTATCGGACAATCGCAACAGCCTGAGGCAAAGTGTAACTAAAGGTTCAGATTCACATTTTTCAGACATGACTGGGCGTGTAACGATTACACCGCCAGGGGTGTGCTGCGTCACGTTTGTGGAGAGCGGAAATCCGCTCCCCTTGAATGCACGCCGCTTTTCCGCAACACTATTTGGTGTGTAAACGCTTACCCCCAATAAGAAGGTAATGAATGGCGACAATAAAGGATGTGGCCCGTCTGGCTGGCGTGTCGGTGGCAACCGTCTCGCGCGTGATTAATGATTCACCAAAGGCCAGTGACGCATCACGTCAGGCGGTACAAAGCGCCATGGAATCCCTGAATTATCATCCCAATGCCAACGCTCGCGCGCTCGCCCAGCAGTCCACAGAAACGATTGGTCTGGTGGTGGGCGATGTTTCTGATCCCTTTTTTGGCGCCATGGTGAAAGCGGTTGAACAGGTTTCCTATCAGACAGGCAATTTTTTGCTGATCGGCAATGGCTATCATAACGAACAAAAGGAACGCCAGGCCATTGAACAGCTGATCCGCCACCGCTGCGCGGCGCTGGTGGTTCACGCTAAAATGATCCCGGATGCCGAACTGATTCACCTGATGAAGCAGATGCCCGGAATGGTGATTATCAACCGTATCATTCCCGGCTTTGAGAAACGCTGTGTGGCCCTCGACGACCGCTACGGCGCCTGGCTTGCCACGCGGCACCTGATTCAGCAGGGCCATACCCGGATTGGCTATCTCTGTTCCAATCACCCCATTTCTGATGCGGAAGACCGTCTGCAGGGCTACTACGATGCCCTGCGTGAAAACGGGCTGCCGTGTAATGACCGTCTGGTGGCCTACGGCGAACCGGACGAGAGCGGCGGTGAACAGGCCATGACCGAACTGCTGGGCCGCGGACGGAATTTCACGGCGGTTGCCAGCTATAACGACTCTATGGCCGCAGGGGCAATGGGGGTGTTGAATGACAACGGAATTGAGGTACCGGCGGAAATTTCGCTGATTGGCTTCGACGACGTGCTGGTCTCTCGCTACGTTCGCCCGCGTCTGACCACCGTGCGCTACCCAATCATCACCATGGCAACGCAGGCCGCCGAGCTGGCGCTAGCGCTGGCTGAACAGCGCCAGCCGCCGGAAATTACCCATCTGTTTAGCCCGACGCTGGTCCGTCGTCACTCCGTTGCGTCGCCTGCAGAAGCGCAGAGCGAATAACGGTAGAGGTGCACCCGCGTGTTGGGGTATTCCAGCCCATCACCGATATACTGCCAGCCGTAACGTTCGTAAAAGTCGCGGCAGGCAGACCAGAGATGGAGCTCCTCATACCCGGACTGCGCGGCGTAAGCGATAACATGCCGCTGAAGTTCTCCCGCAAGCCCCTTGCCTCGCGCCGCGTCGTCAACGTAGAGCGCCGCCAGCCACGGACAGAGATCCTGACGGGTGATCAAATCGCAGCGCCAGAGTCCCACCGTGCCAAGAAGCTGTTCGCCGTCAACGGCAATAAACGTCAACGGTAATGCCCCAGGCGTCTGGCTGTGCTCAACAATGCTGTGGAAAAATGCCCGAGGAAGCCCTTCGCCAAAGGCCTGCCAGATCCAGTCGGTAACCTGCTCTGCGAAGTGTGGCGCCTTGTAAAGCGGGAGGATGACAGCCTTATTCATGTTTCACCTGCATTTTCTCATGTATTTACTGGCCTGATGCTCCAGCCCGGTTCGGTGATTATCTTACCAGAGTCAGGCTATTGAGTTTGACTTCAGGCTGGCCGGACGAATCGTTACCAAAAAGCGTGATCGTGGCAGAGTTTTTGCGCTTCCCGCATCGCTTATACGGCATAAGCTCTGTGGTAAACTGCAGATCGTTACGTGGAAGCAGGAATATAGAATGGCAACAATGCTGGATGTATCACTGCGCGCGGGCGTGTCGAAGGCCACGGTATCGCGCGTGCTGAACGGCACAGGTCAGGTAAAAGAGAGTACGCGTCAGCAGGTGTTTGCTGCGATGGAAGAGCTGGGCTATCGCCCGAACTTTCTCGCGCGCTCGCTGGCTAACCAGACCAGCAACAGCATTGGTCTGGTCGTCTCGACCTTTGACGGCTTTTATTTTGGCCGCCTTCTCCAGCAGGCGTCGCGGCAGACCGAAACTCACGGGAAACAGCTGATCGTCACCGACGGTCACGACGCGCCGGAACAGGAAGAGCAGGCGGTGCAGATGCTGGCCGATCGCCAGTGCGATGCCATCGTGCTTTACACGCGCTACATGAGCGAAAAAGCGATCGTCAAACTGATGAACACCGTGAAAACGCCGCTGGTGGTCATTAACCGTGAAGTGAGCCAGGCGCCGGATCGCTGCGTGTTCTTCGAACAGCAGGATGCCGCATTCAAAGCCGTGGATTACCTGATCGGCCAGGGCCATCGGGAGATCGCCTGTATCACCGTCCCGATCCACACTCCCACGGGTAAAGCGCGGCTGATGGGCTATCGCAAGGCGCTGGAAAAGCACGGTATCCGTCTGGATGAGCGTCGGATAAAGTACGGCGATGCAGGAATGACGCGGGGATACGAGCTTTGCAAGGAATTGATTGCCGACGGAGTACCGTTTAGCGCCCTGTTTGCCTGTAACGACGATATGGCGCTGGGGGCGTCCAAAGCGTTGCACCAGGCGGGGCTGAAAATCCCGCAGGATATCTCCCTGTTCGGCTTTGATGATGCCCCAAGCGCGAAATGGCTGGAGCCTGCGCTCTCGTCGGTTTATCTGCCCATCGACAATATGATTGTCACCGCCATCGATCAGGCGATCCGGCTGGCAAGAAACCAGCCGGTCGATGCCATCCCGCCGTTTACCGGCACGCTGGTGTTACGCGATTCGGTCACAACGGGGCCGTACTTTCATCAGATGAGTTCTAAAGCCAGCAGTTCCTGAATGGTCTGGCGACGGCGTATCAGCCGCGCCTTGCCATTATCAAACAGCACTTCCGGCAGCAGCGGGCGACTATTGTAGTTAGAGGACATAGACGCCCCGTAGGCACCGGTGTCGTGCAGCACAAGATAATCACCCGGTTTGACCTCTGGCAGCGCGCGGGTTTCCACTTTGCCGCCCTCCTGCTGGGTAAACACGTCACCCGATTCGCACAGCGGCCCCGCAACGACCGTCTCAACGCGCGGCGCCTGCGTTAAATCGCGGCCGTCGGCAGCCAGGGCGGTAATGTGGTGATAGCTACCGTACATGGACGGACGCATCAGGTCGTTAAAGCCTGCATCAATCAAGACGAAGTGGCGAGACCCCATCTCTTTCACGCTGCGCACCTGCGAAACCAGCACGCCGGCTTCCGCCACCAGGAAACGACCCGGCTCAATTTCCAGCTTCACCGCGTGGCCCAGATGCGCGGCGATTTGATCGCGCGCGGCGCTCCACAGACCGTAATAGTGATCGGTATCGATCGCCTCTTCCCCTTCGCGATAAGGAATGGAGAGACCACCGCCCGCAGAGATCGCCTCCAGATCCTGACCGAAGTCGACAACCTGGCGCACCATCGCGCCGCACACCTGTTCCAGGTGGCCATAATCCACCCCAGAGCCAATGTGCATATGAATACCCACCAGCTTCAGGTTGTAGCGCTGTAACACCTCCAGCGCGGCAGGCATGTCGGCATACCAGATCCCGTGCTTGCTGTTTTCGCCGCCGGTATTGGTTTTTTGGCTGTGGCCATGACCAAAGCCCGGGTTCACGCGCAGCCAGACGCGGTGGCCGGGAGAAACCTGACCGAGCTGCTCGAGCATATCCACAGAACCGGCATTTACCGGGATCTGCAGTTCGTGAACGCGCGCCAGCGTCGCATCGTCGATCACATCGGCAGTAAAGACGATCGCGTCGCTGTCGGCTTTCGGATCGTATCCGGCTACCAGCGCGCGCTCGATTTCGCCGAGTGAAACGGAGTCAACCTTCACGCCCTGCTCGCGCATCAGGCGCAGAATATGAATATTGGAGCAGGCCTTCTGGGCAAAACGCACCACGTCGAACTGATGCAGGGCGGCGATCTTCTCGCGGACAATCTGCGCGTCGTAGACCCACACCGGACAGCCAAACTCGGCAGGCAGGCGCAGCAGGTTGTCAGCGTTCAAATCGGTATCAGTCTGGTTCAGCGGGCGTGGCATGGTCTTCTCCGGATAAATGTGTTTTGATGATTACGCCACAGCGCAAGGAGAATAAAAAATATCGTTTTATCGCGAGTCTATGCAAAAATGATATGGTCACTTCTCTGCTTTCAGGTGCCCTATGCCCGCCGTCAATTTACGCCATATCGAGATTTTTCACGCCGTGATGACCACCGGCAATCTCACCGAAGCCGCACAGATGCTGCACACCTCGCAGCCGACGGTGAGCCGCGAGCTGGCGCGCTTCGAGAAAGTGCTGGGGCTGAAGCTGTTCGAACGCACCCGGGGCCGGCTTCACCCGACGGTACAGGGGTTACGCCTGTTCGAGGAAGTTCAGCGCTCCTGGTACGGGCTGGACAGAATCGTGAGCGCCGCGGAAAGCCTGCGCGAGTTTCGCCAGGGCGAGCTGTCGATTGTCTGCCTGCCCGTCTTTTCGCAATCCTTTTTGCCGATGCTGCTCCAGCCCTTTCTGGCCCGCTATCCTGAGGTCAGCCTCACCATCGTGCCGCAGGAATCTCCCCTGCTTGAAGAGTGGCTTTCGGCACAGCGCCATGATTTAGGGCTAACCGAAACCCTCACCACCCCAGCGGGCACGGCGCGCACGGAGCTGCTCTCGTTAGATGAAGTGTGCGTTCTGCCCGCCGGGCATCGGCTTGCCGGTAAGGCGGTGCTCACGCCGGAGGATTTCCATGGGGAAAACTACATTAGCCTGTCGCAGACCGACAGTTACAGACAGCTGCTGGATACCCTGTTTGCCGAGCATCAGGTCAAACGGCGAATGGCGGTGGAAACGCACAGCGCGGCCTCGATTTGCGCGATGGTGCGTGCCGGCGTCGGCGTCGCGGTGGTCAATCCACTCACGGCACTGGATTATGCGGGAAGCGGGATCGTCATCCGCCGCTTTAGCGTGTCCGTCCCGTTCACCGTGAGCCTGATCCGTCCGCTACACCGTCCGGCTTCCGCGCTGGTGGACGCTTTCACCGAACACGTCATGGAGCACGCGCGTCAGGTGGCGCTTCGCTTACCTGACCTGCAGGACCCACTATGACAGCATAAACGCCACGGCATCCGCAGCATGGATAGCGGTGGTATCAAATACCGGAAGAGGGCTTCGCTCAACGGGTACCAGCAAACCGATCTCCGTGCAGCCGAAGATCACCCCTTCAGCCCCCTGCTGCGCGAGTTTTTCGATGACGCTGACGTAGAAGGCGCGGGAGGTTTCGCTGAAGGTGCCGAGACAGAGCTCGTCAAAGATAATCTGATTGATGCGCACCCGGTCTTCTTCTTCAGGGATCAGGCTTTCGATCCCAAACTCGCTGCGCAAGCGCCCGCGATAGAAATCCTGCTCCATGGTGTAGCGTGTGCCCAGCAGCGCTACGCGGCGCATCCCGGATGCCGCAATTGCACGCCCGGTCGCGTCAGCGATATGCAGGAACGGCAGCGAGCAGCGGTTCTCAATATGCGATGCCACCTTGTGCATGGTATTGGTACAAAGCAATATCCCCTCGGCCCCAGCCCGCTCCAGCCCCAGCGCCGCCTGGGCCAGGATCGCCCCGGCTTTATCCCACTCGCCGCTCGACTGGCAGGCTTCGATATCATGAAAATCAACGCTGTGCAGCAGCAGGCTTGCGGAGTGAAGACCACCCAGATGCTGCTTAACCCCTTCGTTAATCAGGCGATAATAAGGGATTGTCGATTCCCAGCTCATTCCACCTAACAGGCCGATCGTTTTCATCATCCCTCCTTTTCGTTGATTTCTTCTTTTAACACAACCGGTGCCAATAAAAAAAGGCGCTCTCTTGAGCGCCTTGTTAATCTGCAGGGTTTATTCCGTCACCGGCTCGGGGAGTGGATTACGGGTGAGCATCGCCTCGCGCAGTAAAACGCTACTGCAGGCAAACAGTGCCCCCAGGAGCGCCGCCAGAACGACAATCAGGGCCTTGCCTGGACCATCCTTTTTCACCGGCATGGAGGGAGAGAGCTGGTACCGGAATGGCTCAAGTTTAACATCCGCAAAGGAGAGCTTTTTCAACTGCGCCAGATAATATTCCCGGTTCTGGAAATCCGCATTCAGCTCGGTCACGTCCTTGAGATTTTTTTCAATCTGCAGCTTTTGCGCGATACCGTCAGCACCGAGCGCAACAGAGTAATCCGGATCATCTTTTACCGCCTGCCCGTTGCTGTAGACCGGCTTCTTGATGCCGGCGGCATTCGCGACTTCCAGGGAATAATTCAGCCGCTGCAGGTTGGTATTGTGAATATTGGTCAAACGGACGCGATCCAGCTCTAGGGAAGGTGCGAACAAGTCCCTGATATGAGATCATGTTTGTCATCTGGAGCCATGGAACAGAGTTCATCATGAGTCATCAACTTACCTTCGCCGACAGTGAATTCAGCAGTAAGCG
>NZ_VDAF01000050.1:0-7417 GCF_019584525.1 Enterobacter sp. EC_50
GTTACGCACCACCCCGTCAGTAGCTGAACGGGAGGGACAGCTGATAGAAACAGAAGCCACTGGAGCACCTCAAAAACACCATCATACACTAAATCAGTAAGTTGGCAGCATCACCCGGCCAGATTAGGGATAAACATTAGTTATTTTTACTACGAGGGGATAAAAGCGAGGGGCAGATCGGATCCGCCGGGGCAATCTCCCCGGCAGAGTGGTGAATTAGCGTTCGAGTTCGGAATCGATAATAGAATCCGGCAGGGGGAGTTCGGTCGGGACGTTAAGCCAGTCGGACTTACCGTAAAACACGGCGTTGATCTGCGTGTTGTAGAGCAGGTGGGTACGAAAACGGTGGAACAGCTGTTTGTCAGGCGCGAAATCCGTTTGCCAGAACTGGTTCAACGGCCCCTGCCAGGTTAAGCCTTCGATGTCATACAGCGCTTTGCCCATCACCTTGAGCGGCTTGTTGTGGATCAGCGCCGACAGCCCCGCAGTGCTGTTAACGGTGATCACCCCCCGGGTATGGGTCAGCAGGGCGGGCAGGGAGAGATCGTGGATATAGATCACCCGGTCTGTCGTAATGCCGTACTTCTCGCACAGCGTATTAATCAGCACACCATAATAGCGGTGACCACGATCCATCGGGTGATGCTTGAACACCAGATGGTGTTCTTTCGGCGCATGGCGGGCAAAGGAGCGGATCACGGTTTCGATATAGTCACGCACATCTTTATACGGGCTGTGGTGAATAATCTGGCTGTCGTTGTAGACCTGCAAAATCGCCAGGTAGTACGCGTTGTCCAGCGTTTCGGTGATATGGCTCAACATGTGGCGCTGCTTCCAGCGATACCACAGCTTACGACGGCCGGCACGGACCCAGCAGCGCATCTCATACCACGGGGAGAATGACTTGTGGTGGCGGTAGCCGCGATAGCGATGGCGACCAAACCAGCCTGCCGCGTAGTAGAGCATGGCGTGGGCGGCACGGTTAAAGGCGCTGGGCTTCCATGGCGTCGGGGTTTTCAGCTCCGGCAGCGGCTGCTCGCGATAGTATTTCGCATCGATGGGCATCGAGGAGAAGGCGTTCACGCCGCCTTTTTCCAGGGTGATATAAAATGGCCGGAAATACCCCTCCTCAAAGGAGAGAAAGTCGATGGCTTTACCGCGCGCCCACTTCTTCGCTTCGACATGCATCGGGCGGCAATCCCCGAAACAGACGATGGTGTCGAAGGCGTACTCTTTGTGCAGATCGCGCAGCCAGAAGGCAAAATTTTTCACCGGGCCGGTGTAGTGCAGCGACGTCTCTTTTGCGGCATACCAGGCGTCTCCGGCATTAAAGCAGACCTGCTTCACTTCGCGGTGGCTGTGCTGCAGCCAGGTCGCCAGACGTGCAAAGCAGGGGCCCATCGGTCCTTGTAATAAAAGATATCGGCGGCCATTTAATAAATGGCGTATGGCTTGCTCTTCCATTTCTTTTCCCAGATCCGTTCCGTTGATGAGACAGGTGATTAACGGCTTGATGACCGCTTTTCTTTAATACATCAGGATAAATCGTTCGCTAGCGAAGCGTCTGCGCGAGATAGCTCAGTTTTAACTGCCAGCGCTGCCAGCGGCTGGCTTTTTGCGATGAGGAGTGACCCTGCGCGGCCAACTGGCGTATCAACTGCTCCGGGCTCATCCACAGCCCGCTCTGCCAGTCGATATAGCGCGGATAGGCCACCAGGGTCAGATAGACCAGCGCCGCCAGTGGCAGAGGGCGCTGACGACGCGGGGCAGGATGTCTGTCTTCGGTCAGTCCCCAGCCGCTGTAGAACGGCTGGCCCCAGGTGGTGACGTTCACCCCCTGCACCAGCGCTTCAAAGCCGCTCAGCGACGTCATGGTGTGCAGCTCATCCACATGGGGATAGAGACTGGTCAGGCCGAGATCCAGCACCTGGCTGTCAACGCAGTGGGCCAGACATTCGGCAGAGATAGCCCCGGCCCGGTTGCCCGCCACCACGTCCGGGTGCGGTTTAAAGAGGATGTGCGCCTCCGGTCTGGCGTCACGTACCGCCCATAGCAGCGCTTCGTTGCTGCGGATAACCGGACTGCCGGTGAGGATCGAGGCATCGCCATCCACCTGGCCCACCACCAGCACCAGCGAACGGCCATCAGCAGGTGGGGTGAACGGTTTGATGGTGCCAACGTTATATTTGCTCACCCCATGCTGGCGGAGCAGATCCACCAGCGTCTCGCCGCGAGCCAGCTCCTGGTCGGTAAGCTCATGCTGATTTAGCAACTGCTCCAGCCCGCTTGGACGGCGGCTGTCGAAGTAGATCCCCACCGGGTCGATGGAGAGCGACGAAGGGCGGCACAGGTTTGAGCCCAGCCCCCGGGAGCGGATAAAACCATCTTCCACCCGGATGGCGTTCTGGCGTTCAGGATGGCGGCTGCCCCACACCAGCACCTGTTCGTCGTCGGCCAGCGTTTCAGGCAGCTTGCGCACAAAGCGCAGCTCTTCGGCCAGCGGCTGGCAGAAGGCGCGCATAAAGGCGCGCTTCCACAGCGAGAAGCCCACCATATAGAGGCGGCGATAGCGCGGGGCTGGGCTCTGCTGACCGGCAATAATGTCGAGCACCTGTTCCACTTCGCAGCGCTGGCCCAGGATCGGGTCCAGATAGCGCGGGTAGAGGATCAGCGCCGCAGCCACCAGCTGGGGCAGGGCGATCGGCCCCTGACGGCGCGGGCAGGTTTTGCTGTCGTGGGTCAGCCCCCAGCCCGCGTAAAACGGCATGCCGAAGCAGTGGACCGCTTTCCCGAGCAGCAGCGCTTCAAAGCCCATCTGGGAGGAGACGGTATAAACCGCCTCTACGCTATTCAGCAGGGCGTGGGGATGGCAGTGTTCGGCCACTACCTCCACGTCGTCCAGCGCCAGCCGCGCCAGCACGCCGCGCTTCTTGCCCAGCCGGGTATCCGGATGGGTACGCAGCAGCAGGCGGGCGCCGGGGTGGTTACGCCGCGCAGCGGCAACCATTTCAACAAAATCTGCCTCGCTGGCGAGCGCGCCGGGAATGGAGAGATCCCCCGCCACCTGGTCGATCAGCAGCACCTTAGGACGGGCGTCGCTGTGCAGGCGGGCGGCCAGCGCGTCGGGTAGAGCGCTGCCCGCGGCATAGCAATTGTACTTGGTGATGCCGAGGCGCAGCAGTTCGCTGGTCAGCGCTTCAGCCCGCGCCAGCAGCGCGGTATCGCACGGGGTGGCGATCAGCTGCTCAAGGCGGCTGGGCTGGCGAGCGTCGTAGTAAATGCCCACAGGATCGGCGATCAGGGAGACGGCCTTGCCGCCTCTGGCGGGGTGGCCAATATAACCGATAAAGCCATCTTCCAGCTGCCAGTACGGCAGGCCGAGGTCCTGGGCTTTCTGTTTTATTTGGCGGGTATTGGCTTTTTGGCCCCAGCCGACCAGTACATCGTCCTGCGCCAGCTGCATGCTGGATTTGAAGGCGTGTAACGGGTGACCCAGCATCGGCTCGAGCTGTGCCTTTCGGGCCAGGATCCCGGCTGAACCTGTGTAGAATTTCATGTGCGCTCTGTGCATCAGAAAACGCCCCGCGTCACTGCGGGGCGTGTGACTCAGAAGTACTCTGCGTCAGGGAAGGATTTGGCAACGCTGTCTTTGGCGGAGGTGAGGATCTCGCTGTCGATTTCCGGCCATGTAATCCCAATGGTCTCATCGTTCCAGCGGATGCCGCGGTCGCTCTCCGGCGCATAGTAGTTGGTGGTTTTGTACAGGAACTCTGCGGTGTCGCTCAGGGTCATAAAGCCGTGGGCGAAACCTTCCGGGATCCACAGCTGACGCTTGTTCTCGCCAGACAGATGCACGCCCACCCACTGACCAAAGGTCGGGGAGCTTTTACGGATATCCACCGCCACGTCGAACACTTCCCCGGCCACGCAACGCACCAGTTTGCCCTGCGCATGCGGCGCCAGCTGGTAGTGCAGACCACGTAACACGCCTTTGGAGGATTTGGAGTGGTTGTCCTGGACAAAGTTTACGCTGCGGCCAATGGCAGCTTCGAACTGCTGGTGGTTAAAGCTTTCGAAGAAGAATCCACGATCGTCCCCGAACACTTTTGGCTCAAAGATGAATACGTCGGGAATTGCGGTCTGAATTACGTTCATGATAACGGCCTGATTCGTAAATGGGGCATCACGCCCCAGGTGTTAATGGTGACTACTTGAGCATTTTCAGCAGATATTGCCCGTAAGCATTCTTCGCCAGCGGCGCGGCTAATTTGCGCACTTGGTCGGCATCGATAAACTTCAGACGGTAGGCAATCTCTTCAGGACAGGCCACTTTCAGCCCCTGACGGGTTTCGATGGTCTGGATGAAGTTGCTGGCCTCAATCAGGCTCTCATGGGTGCCGGTATCAAGCCAGGCATAACCACGGCCCATCATGGCGACGGACAGATCGCCTTGCTCAAGGTAGATACGGTTCACGTCGGTGATTTCCAGCTCGCCGCGCGGCGACGGCTTCAGGCTTTTGGCAATCTCAACCACGCGGTTGTCATAGAAGTAGAGGCCGGTTACCGCATAGTTGCTCTTCGGTTCCAGCGGCTTCTCTTCCAGAGAGATTGCGGTGCCTTCATGGTCAAATTCCACCACGCCATAACGCTCAGGATCGTGTACATGATAGGCAAAGACGGTGGCGCCCGCAGGTTTGGCTGCGGCGGCTTCCAGTTGTTTCTGCAGATCGTGGCCGTAGAAGATGTTATCGCCCAGCACCAGCGCGCAATCGTCGCCGCCGATAAACTCTTCGCCGAGGATAAAGGCCTGGGCCAGACCGTCCGGGCTTGGCTGCACTTTATACTGCAGATTCAGGCCCCACTGGCTGCCGTCACCCAGCAGTTGCTCGAAGCGCGGCGTATCCTGCGGGGTGCTGATGATCAGGATATCGCGGATACCAGCCAGCATCAGGGTGCTCAGCGGGTAGTAGATCATCGGTTTGTCGTAGATTGGCAGCAGCTGTTTGCTCACCGCCATGGTGACCGGATAGAGACGAGTCCCTGACCCACCGGCCAGAATAATACCTTTACGCTTGTTCATAATCCTTCAATTCTTCTGTTTTGCTGTAGAGGGGCGCAACGCCCTCACTACCATCTGTTTGATTGCTGTAAAGGGAAGCTAAAAAAGCCGCTCCCTGACAAAGGTCAGGTCCGTGTCGCTAAAACAAGGCACGCATAGCATACCTTGATGCGTTTACTTTCCAAGAATTTCAGCCAGCATGCGATCAACGCCGATCGTCCAGTCCGGCAGCGTCATCCCGAAGGTGCGCTGGAACTTGCTGGTATCGAGGCGTGAGTTATGTGGACGCTTAGCCGGGGTCGGGAAGGCGCTGGTTGGAACTGCGTTCACCTGAGTGACAGCCAGCTCAACGCCCGCCGCGCGAGCGGTCGCGAATACCCGCTGGGCATAGTCGAACCAGGTGGTAGTGCCTGAGGCGATCAGGTGATAAAGCCCGGCAACGTCAGGTTTATCCTGCGCGATACGGATCGCATGGGCCGTGCAGTCGGCCAGCAGCTCTGCGCCGGTCGGTGCACCAAACTGATCGTTGATGACCGACATCTCGCTGCGCTCTTTACCAAAACGCAGCATGGTTTTGGCGAAGTTGGCGCCACGGGCAGCATAGACCCAGCTGGTGCGGAAGATCAGATGACGGGAGCAGAGCGCGGCAACCTGTTCGCCCGCCAGCTTGGTTTCGCCGTAGACGTTCAGCGGCGCGGTCTGGTCTGTCTCTACCCAGGGTTTTTCACCGCTGCCGTTAAACACATAGTCGGTGGAGTAGTGCACCAGCCAGGCGCCCAGCGCCTCGGCTTCTTTGGCGATGGCGGCAACGCTGGTGGCGTTGAGCAGCTCGGCGAAGTCGCGTTCGCTCTCGGCTTTATCCACCGCGGTATGCGCGGCGGCGTTGACGATCACGTCCGGCTTCAACAGACGCACGGTCTCGGCCACGCCTTCCGGGTTGCTGAAGTCACCGCAGTAATCGGTAGAGTCAAAATCCACCGCCGTAATACGACCCAGCGGCAGCAGCGCGCGTTGCAGCTCCCAGCCTACCTGGCCATTTTTGCCGAACAGCAGAATATGCATCAGTTACGCTCCTGATAGTTCTTCGCGATCCAGTCCTGATAGCTGCCGCTTTTCACGTTGTTGACCCACTGCTGGTTATCCAGATACCACTGCACGGTTTTACGGATGCCGGACTCGAAGGTCTCCTGCGGCTGCCAGTTCAGCTCGTGGCTCATTTTGCTGGCATCGATGGCGTAGCGGCGGTCGTGGCCCGGGCGGTCAGTCACGTAGGTGATCTGGTCGCGGTAAGAACCGGTTTTCGGCACCATCTCGTCGAGCAGGTCGCAGATGGTGTGTACCACGTCCAGGTTCTGCTTCTCGTTGTGGCCGCCGATGTTGTAGGTCTCGCCCACCACGCCGGTGGTCACTACGGTGTAGAGCGCACGGGCGTGATCTTCAACGTAGAGCCAGTCGCGGATCTGATCGCCTTTGCCGTAGATCGGCAGCGCTTTGCCATCCAGCGCATTGAGGATCACCAGCGGGATCAGCTTCTCAGGGAAGTGATACGGGCCGTAGTTGTTAGAGCAGTTGGTGACGATGGTCGGCAGGCCATAGGTACGACGCCATGCGCGCACCAGGTGATCGCTGGAGGCTTTTGACGCGGAGTACGGGCTGCTTGGCGCGTACGGGGTGGTTTCGGTAAACAGCGGTAACGCTGTACCTGCGCTCACTTCATCCGGGTGTGGCAGATCGCCATACACTTCGTCGGTGGAGATGTGATGGAAACGGAACGCCTGCTTGCGGGCTTCATCCAGCTCGCTCCAGTATGCGCGGGCCGCTTCGAGCAGCGTATAGGTGCCGACGATATTGGTTTCGATAAAATCGGCCGGGCCGGTAATGGAGCGATCCACGTGGCTTTCAGCGGCCAGATGCATCACCGCATCCGGCTGGTGAGTGGCGAAGACCCGATCCAGCTCCGCGCGATTACAGATATCCACCTGCTCAAAGGCGTAGCGGTCACTTGCGGCTACGTCAGCCAGCGATTCGAGGTTGCCCGCATAGGTGAGCTTATCGAGGTTGATCACCGCATCCTGGGTATCACGGATGATATGGCGAACAACAGCAGAACCGATAAAACCGGCTCCACCGGTTACAAGGATTTTCATAAGCGTTTTTACTTTTTCTATTGGATGAAATGTTCACCAGAACACAGCCTCTGCTATCCGTTCAGGCCGTGTTTTAGCGGCAGGCACATGGGGAAACACGGAAAAATCATGAACATTCCCGTAAATAAAGGCTTCCCAGAACCTTCAAAAGGTACTCCGGATCCATCGCGCACATCGCTCTTTTGTGTTTAATACTCGCTTTTAGTGTCGT
>NZ_VDAF01000051.1:0-7312 GCF_019584525.1 Enterobacter sp. EC_50
CGATCATCGGATAATTGATTGTTGTGTGATAGCGCTAACTCATAAAGTTCAAAATTTGAGAACCTGCTACACTACGAAGCCTGTAAATACGGGCATGTTCATGAATTTTCCCTGAGGTTGCAGGGTATCGATTAACCAGAAAGCAAACGGAATATGTTCTAACCAGGCGGATTGCGCAATGTAAGACGGGCGCCAAAAAATAGGGCGCTTAAAAATAAAATCCAGCTCGGTATTGGTTTGTTTTTCGGATGCTTGCTTCAGGCGCGCCTGTGAACGGCTGCTTTGCTGAGTGCCCATGGGGTATCCCTTCAATATGAGAACAATGGTTAATTAGCGTGATCGGCGGGGTGACCACTTTATGATTAACTGCGACAGGTCAGAACTCGCGTAAGAGTTCTGACCTTAGTTTCAATGCATGTCGTTGTTAGTCCTGATGCTCACGCAGGGTTGCTATACCCATCACAATCAGGCCATACAGAAGACACAGCAGTACTCCTGTAGTAAGCAGGTTATAAAGACGACGTGGATACTCTGCGTCTTCTGCCAATGTTGGTTGGCTGATGACTAACAGGTGCTTAAGCTTGCGATACGCTTCTACACGAGCCTGCTCCAGGCTAATAAGTCCGGATTTGTACAGATCCGCAGCCAGGGTCGCCTGGGTTTGAACATCCATATAGCGAGCCGTCACTTCGTTCATTGCATCTTTATCAGCACCGGTAAGTCTGGATTGTTCCTGAGCCAGTTGCTGCGTTAAGGCATCAACCCTGGCCTGCACAGAAACAACCGCAGGCGCGGTTTCTTTCATATAGCTTTGTAGCTGTTTTAACTGGGCCTGTTGCTGTGCCAGTTGAGCTTCTATCTGACTCACCACACCAAGGCGGGCACTGCTTGTTGATTCCGGGCTGATCAAATGATGGTTATTCTGGAAGTCCAGTACTTTGGCTTTTTCCGTCTGTACACGCTGATAGGCGCGATCGACTTCTTTCTCGACAAAGGCCAGTTGTTCCAGTGCTACCTGATGACCTAATTTATTGATAAAGCGGTCAGATTCCTGAAGCATCAATGCAACGACGCGCTGGCCATAGGCAGGATCAAAGGCCTGTAACTCAATTGTCAGCACACCGGACAGTTCATCCAGGTGCAATGACAGGTGCTGACGGTAATATTTAATGAACTCTTCCCGGCTTACATTATCTGGCAGGCGGGAAAAATAATCGATTTTGTGGCTTTGATAATGAGCTTTCAGGCCCAGCTCCTTATCGAGCTTGTTGAGCAGATCGGGGGATTTAAGATAATCCTGGATGATCAGTATATCTTCATGGTTACTGCCTCCAATTCCCAGCATTGAAAGGGCATCGGGCAGTATCTTAATTTGATCCGCCTGCTTAACTACCAGCTCGGCCCGACTGACATAGCGATCGGACACAATGACGCAAAAATAAAGCGCAGCAATAGCAAAACACACTACTACCCATAAAAAACTGCCGAGTTTAAGGCTCTTTTTCCATGAGCGGTGGGCAAGCTTGAAACCGCTGGAGTCAACAATGAAATGTTTGGGTTTGGTCTTTAATTTATTTAGCTTGCGCATCAAACCGGAGGATTTGTTAGAGCGGGTTGGCTGAATCATGATTTTTGGGCTTGTTATAGTTTCTGATAAATACGGATGGCATCTTCGATATCGTCGAACAACTCAAGGGTGCTGTTGCGCAGCAAAATACCCATATCGCATTGTTGGCGTAAGTTTTTCATATCGTGCGAGACCATGATCAAACTGGCGGTCTCGCGTTTTTGGTTAAAAACATCAATACATTTTTGTTTAAAGCGGGCGTCGCCCACTGACATAATTTCGTCGGTCAGGTAGATATCAAAATCAAAGGCCATGCTGACAGCAAAGGAAAATTTTGATCTCATCCCACTGGAGTAGCCTTTAATCGGCAGTTCAAAGTGTTGACCAATTTCCGAGAACTCTTTTACCCACTCTTCGATAGCCAGCGTATCGTGTACGCCGTGAATCCGGCACACAAAACGGGTGTTCTCCCGACCGGTCATACTACCCTGAAATCCGCCGCCAAGGGCGAGAGGCCATGAGACGCGACAGTGACGTGTTACCTTCCCTTTACTTGGCGTATCCATACCACCCAGCAGGCGCAGCAGCGTTGATTTTCCGGCTCCGTTGACACCTAAAATACCGATATTACGATCGCGGGGCAGCGTAATGTTCACGTCGCGCAATACATAGTTGCGACCAAATTTGGTGGGGTAATACTTCGAGACGTTATCTAAAATAATCATCGTTATTCGCTTTAGCTGGCTATCAGGCGACGATGGCTCAGACGATAGCAACTCATCGCAAAAGTCAGCAGCACCAATGTGACAGCAGACAAATAAACCCAACTGACATTCGGGCTGGCATAACCTGCAATCCAGCCAGAGCGAATCAGCTCAATGGCATGCACCAATGGATTCCATAAAAACCAGTGCTGAAACTGTGTAGGTACGGTTGCAAGGGGATACATGACGCAGGAAACAAACATCAGTGGCATCATTATTAGACTCAGAAACTTATCTGCTTCCTTGAATAAACTGCTCAGCACACAAAAAACGATACCTAATGAAAATGAAAAGATCATGAGCAGGCAATAGATAAGAATGACCTCTAAAGGATCGCTGGGTATAGCATCAAAACCAAACCACATTAACCCCAATACTAATATGACACCGACCACCAGTCCGATGATGGATTCGAGGATGAAACGGGCAACGAAGGTGGCAAAAGGTGTAACTTGCCGATAGCAGAACAACCCCATATTGGCATTAACTGCTGATTTTAACTGGCTGACCACTTTATTAAAAAACATGAATGGCAAATAGCCAGCAGTTATAAATACCTGCACAGGTACACCGCCAAATCCACTTTGACTACGCATCCCAAAAATCGCGCTAAACAGACCAATCATCAACAACGGATCCAACAGCGCCCAGGCATACCCCAGCCGGTAACTGCCAAATCTTGTTTTCAGTTCACGAATAAGCAGGCCAAACGTCACATCCCTCAGCACCTGGAACGAGCTGCGGGGCGTCTGGTTGAGAACAGGTTTAAGCATAAGAAGGCCGATATCACAGAACGGGCCCGCGAGGGGGCGAGCCCGCATTGAGGGTTAGTTCAGGACCACGTTGGCCGCCACGGCAACCTGATAGATGACCTGGGTGATGTCCTTGATGGACTGCATCATTTTGCTGTCCACTTTCGGCATGACCAGAATCTGATCGCCCGGCATCACATCGCCACCGTCTTTAAACTCCATCAGCCCGTTGGCATGCACCACGGCAATGCGCTTGTCGTTCGCACGGTCGGTATAGCCGCCCGCCCAGGCTACGTAGTCTTCCAGACTGGCGTTTTTGTTGTAGACCACCGCCTGCGGCATCATCACTTCGCCACCCACCTGAATCAGGTCGGTTTTGTTCGGGATCACAATCTGGTCGCCCTGTTCCAGCAGGATGTTGGCGATCACGCCCTTATCGGACACCACCACTTTACCCAGCGGCTGGATCTTGCGGGCTTTTTCCACAAAGCGCATCACCAGTTCGGCCTCTTTGGTGCGAATGGAGGCCTCGCCGTCAGAGCTGGCAGGTGCGGTAAAGACGCTGCGCTCCAGGCGGTTGAGGGAGTCTTCCAGCATCTCTTTCTGCCGCGCGGCCACGCTCTTACGCATGATATAGATCGAGCCGTAATCTGCCATGTTCGGGTCAATCGGGATGTGGTTCAGCAGATCGTGCAGACGGGTCTCTTTACGCACGGTGAAGTAGGATGGCCCGCGATAGCTGCCCATCACCTGCACATCGTACACCTGCGCATGCATGTCGTCGTTGAACAGCACTTTATCGCCGTCGCTCAGCTGAATGCGGTCGAAATCTTTATAGGGCATATAGACCGAGAACGGGCCACTGGCGCGATCGCCAATCACGCCCACGTGGCTCACCTTGGCGAGGGGCAGGGCGTAGTCGATCAGCTCTGAGCCGAGCGCGGTGCTGTTCTTCAGCTCGAAGCGGAACGGGTTACGCACTTTACCCGCCACGTTGATCATCGGCCCCTGGGGTTCAACCAGAATCACATCCTGATCTTTGAGGGACAGCTTCGGCATTTTGCCCTGCTGCATAAACTCATACAGGTCGATCTGCTGGATCACGCGGTTCTGGCGCAATACTTTAATATGACGATAGCTTCCGCGGTCGGAGTCGATGCCGCCAGCGCGTTTCAGGAAATATAAAACGCTGTCGGAAGATTGTCCGGCATATTGTCCCGGACGAATGACGGGTCCGGTGACATATACACTGACCGGCGTCGCGGTAAGTAAATTAACGTAAACATTAACGTTATTGGTGAAAACTTCGCTGATATGGCTGGTAACCAGGTTATTAACCTTACTGGCCGCCACATTCTTGACATTAATCGGCCCGACATCGGGAATAAAAATATTGCCCTGATTATCGACGGTCACGACGTTGGAAAAATTGACTGCGCCCCAGATCCAGATATTCAGCTTATCGCCGGGGGCGATCAGGTAATTATCGTTTAAGCCGTCGCTGCGCTCGGTTTCATAACCACCGGCAAACAGGTTGGCACCGTATGGAGGGGGGAGGCCGGACTCGGACTGCGGCAGTAATTTACGCACATCAGACTCGCCCGGCAATAACATGCCCTGGCGGTTTTGCTGTGCGAAAGTCCCGGTGGTGGAGGAGGTGTTTGCCTGGCCGCTCATCGCTTGCTCGCCGCCAAGCTGCAGTCGGCCATCGCCGTTGTCTGCCGGGGTGTTCATCCCAAATGCCTGGGCTTCTTGCTGGGTGGGGGCGGCGAAAGAGGCGCAGGAGACGCAGGCCAGTAACAGGACGGCACTCAATTGCCGAAAATTCGTTATCTTCACAACATTTCTCTTCAAAATTATTGCACGGCAAGCAGGTTACTGGCGGAAGCCTGTTCCAGCTGCGGTACCAGATACCAGGTGTCACCGTTCTTACAGGTCACACCGTGCTGCGACTGGTTGTAGTTGCGATTACGCAGCAGTTCTATGCATTCCAGCCCCAGGGCGGAGACATAACGCTGGCCCAGAATATAGGTATTGCCATTGGCGCTGAGCGCGGCGCCCTGCGGCAGGGTGTTCAGAGGTTGTTGCAGATTGGCTGCCATAGCCTGGAGGTCGGTAGAAGCAGTCTGATTCACAAGCGGTCGGGATGCTTCAACCTGCTTCGGGGAATATGCACAGCCGCTCAACATGAGGGCGAGCGAAATCACCAGAAGGCGAGTTGCGTTCTTCATAGATCAATATTTTCCAACAATGCAATAACTGGAATGTGAAATAAAACTTTGATGGTATTCAACTGATTTTAATAGCGAAGCAGTTGAGAAATCTTGCAGGTGCAGGAGCAACAAAAACGCAGGTGTTAAGTAAGAAAATCCAAAAAAAGGGTAGGCTACCGCACGGAAATGGACAATTCCGGTTAAAATGTGTGCGATTTGCTTTAGGGCGCTGCCATAAAAAAACTATTCAGTAAACAACTAAATCGTTTTTTATTATTCATGAAAGTGCTTTTATGTGGCGGATATTACATAAGTTTGCAGTTTGTGTCATTTCAAATTTAAGAATTTTGCCCGGAAAAAGGGGAAAAGTCTGAAAGCCTATTAATTCTGGTGGGTTGATCCAAAACTTATATTCAGCATTAGTTTCTGGCAGTGATTGTTTCATATTTCAGAGAATAGAAACAAATAAGCGCCAGCGGTGATGCTGCCAACTTACTGATTTAGTGTATGATGGTGTTTTTGAGGTGCTCCAGTGGCTTCTGTTTCTATCAGCTGTCCCTCCTGTTCAGCTACTGACGGGGTGGTGCGTAACGGCAAAAGCACCGCCGGACATCAGCGCTATCTCTGCTCTCACTGCCGTAAAACATGGCAACTGCAGTTCACTTACACCGCTTCTCAACCCGGTACGCACCAGAAAATCATTGATATGGCCATGAATGGCGTTGGATGCCGGGCAACCGCCCGCATTATGGGCGTTGGCCTCAACACGATTTTACGTCACTTAAAAAACTCAGGCCGCAGCCGGTAACCTCGCGCATACAGCCGGGCAGTGACGTCATCGTCTGCGCGGAAATGGACGAACAGTGTGGTTACGTCGGCGCTAAATCACGCCAGCGCTGGTTGTTTTACGCGTATGACAGGATACGGAGGACGGTTGTTGCACACGTCTTCGGTGAACGTACTATGGCCACGCTGGAGCATCTTCTGAGCCTGCCGTCGGTCTTTCAGGGCGCGTGGTTCCTTTTAAACACCAGTTCTGTATCTCTTTTAAAGATCCTTTAATAAATCCTGTAAACACATAACCTCTTCATCGCCTACCCTGTGGACAGGCTCCGGAGAATGCCCGCCCTTGCAGCGACCTGACGGTCGCGCCGGTTCGGCAACATCAGAAAGAGCTCCCATCGCTTCGCGAAGGGCCCCGGCCGGAGAAGCAAATTAGTTACAGCATTCAAAAGGAAGTTCATCATAAAACCGGCGCCGGTTTGCCGGCCAGGTGCCCCTCCCCAACACTGAAAAGCGCCGCCGCCCCCGGCCGAAGGCCGGGAGTAGTGTCGCTTTTAATGATGGGTGTTGTAACTACTCTTCTTCATCGCTGTGGGTGGAGCTGCTGTCAGTTGTCTGGTACACGCTCGTAAGCGGCCCTGCGGCCCGCTAACGCGGAGATACGCCCCGACTGCGGCTGTCGCCTTGCCGGGACCACTCCGACCGCGTACAGAGGCGTCTGAGATGTTTTTAGCCGGTATGGCATTGCAGCTACCGTGTAAGTTCCCAGGTGTCGCTGAAATAGTTGATGAACATCCCCCTAAGCGTCAGCAGCAAGCTGCCGCCGCTAAGGCCCCGGAAATCACGCCCTTTACGTCGTAAACGCCGTAAAGCCCGCTCACCGGGGTTAAAAGGGATTACTTGGGGTCGTCTCAGAAAACGGAATCTATGGTCACTCCCGTTTTTGCAACACCGATTTTGACGACAAGTTGGCTTGCTTGAATCTATCCGGCGTCTGAATGGGATTTTATTCCCGCGCCTTGATGAGTTCCGCGCCTGATGAACCTCCAGAAAATATACGGCTTCAATGAGCCTTTCCGTTTTACAGGTTCCTCAACAGGCCGGTGGGCCGTTAGTATGGGGTCGGTTCCGGCTGAGGGCGAAATGACACCCTAAGCGTTAGCTCTGTGTCGTTGCACGATGTCAGCGACGGTATTCTTGCTGATACCGAGCTCGCGTGCGATCCAGCGATAG
>NZ_VDAF01000052.1:0-6873 GCF_019584525.1 Enterobacter sp. EC_50
TAGCGCGGTGGTCCCACCTGACCCCATGCCGAACTCAGAAGTGAAACGCCGTAGCGCCGATGGTAGTGTGGGGTCTCCCCATGTGAGAGTAGGGAACTGCCAGGCATCAAACAAGTGAAGAGGCCATCCGGAAGGATGGCCTTTTTGCGTTTCTGCGCTGCACAAACAGATCCCCCAACACCCTGCTTATACGGTAAACTACCTGCGTTTTTGCATCAGGATAGCGTCTATGAACCACTCCCTTAAGCCCTGGAATACCTTTGGCATTCAACGCAATGCTAATCAAATTGTACGTGCCGATACTGCACAGCAACTGCTGGATGCATGGCAAAGCGCAACAGAAAAAAACGAACCCGTACTGATTCTGGGCGAAGGAAGTAATGTCCTGTTTCTCGACGATTTTGCGGGAACGGTGATCGTTAACCGCATCATGGGAATTGATGTGGAAGAGCGTGCCGATAGCTGGCATCTGCACGTGGGGGCTGGCGAAAACTGGCATCACCTGGTGCAATTTACCCTCGAACAAGGGATGGCGGGTCTTGAAAACCTTGCGCTTATCCCAGGCTGCGCTGGATCGTCACCCATTCAGAACATCGGTGCCTACGGCATCGAACTGAAGCACGTCTGTGACTATGTCGACTGCATCGAACTGGCGACCGGAATGGCCACGCGTTTAACGGCAGAACAGTGCCGTTTTGGCTATCGTGACAGTATCTTCAAGCATGAATATCAGGATCGCTACGTGATTGTCGCCGTGGGCCTGCGTCTGTCTAAGAACTGGCAGCCCGTATTGACCTACGGGGATTTAACGCGTCTCGATCCGGCTACCGTTACCGCCCGCGACGTTTTTGACTCGGTTTGCCATATGCGAATGACCAAACTTCCCGATCCCAAAGTTAACGGAAATGCAGGAAGTTTCTTCAAAAATCCGGTGATCGGCGGCGAAAATGCCCGACGTTTTCTGGAGGAGTGGCCAACCGCGCCACATTACCCTCAGGCGGATGGCAGCGTGAAGCTGGCAGCAGGATGGCTTATCGATCAATGCCAGCTAAAAGGCACTTCAGTCGGCGGGGCAGCCGTTCACCGACAGCAGGCTCTGGTGCTGATTAACCAGCGCGATGCAACCAGCGACGATGTGGTACAGCTGGCTCATTATGTTCGCCAGCGTGTGGGCGAAAAATTTAACGTCTGGCTGGAGCCAGAAGTCCGCTTCATTGGTCGCACAGGTGAAGTCAACGCCGTGGAGACTATCGCATGAAGGACAATACGGTCCCGTTAACCCTGATTGGTATCCTGGCGGATGGTGAATTCCATTCCGGCGAGCAGCTGGGTGAGCAACTGGGCATGAGCCGCGCCGCCATTAATAAACATATCCAGACGCTTCGCGACTGGGGGGTTGATGTGTTCACGGTTCCCGGAAAAGGGTACAGCCTGCCGGAGCCGATACAATTATTGAATGAAGACACGATCCGCAGCCAGATTGGACACGGTAATGTGGCGGTGCTGCCGGTGATTGATTCGACGAACCAGTATCTGCTGGATCGTCTGCCTGAGCTGAAATCCGGCGATGCCTGCGTTGCTGAGTATCAGCAGGCCGGTCGCGGTCGTCGTGGCCGCAAGTGGTTTTCCCCCTTTGGTGCCAACCTCTATCTGTCTATGTACTGGCGACTCGATCAGGGCCCGGCCGCTGCCATTGGCCTGAGTCTGGTCATCGGTATCGTTATGGCGGAGGTGCTTCACGATCTGGGTGCGGATCAAGTGCGTGTTAAATGGCCTAACGATCTGTACCTCAACGATCGTAAACTCGCCGGCATTCTGGTTGAACTGACGGGCAAAACGGGCGATGCGGCGCAAATCGTCATCGGCGCGGGCCTCAATATGGTGATGCGCAATGTCCAGAATGATGTGGTGAATCAGGCCTGGACTAACCTCCAGGAGGCGGGGATCGTCATCGATCGTAACACCCTTGCCGTACGTATGATTAAAGAGCTGCGCAGCTCGCTCACGCTTTTTGAGCAGGAAGGGCTGGCACCGTTCCTGTCTCGTTGGGAAAAAATGGATAACTTCATCAACCGCCCGGTGAAATTGCTGATTGGGGATAAAGAAATCTACGGCACTTCCCGCGGTATTGACGCTCAGGGCGCGCTGCTCCTGGAGCAGGATGGCGTGATCAAACCCTGGATGGGCGGTGAGATTTCCCTGCGGAGTGCCGAATAACAGGATGGAGTGAATGATGCGAAAAACCGTCTGCGCGACGCTGGCCGTCATGATGAGCGTGTTGTTCTCACCCCTCTCTCAGGCGGGTCAGGCCTGGGAGAGTTATAAGGCACGCTTTTTCAAACCGGAAGGCCGCATTGTCGATACCGGCAATGGCGGCGTGTCGCATACGGAAGGTCAGGGATTTGCCATGCTGATGGCAGTGGCCAACGACGATAAGGCCACGCTCGATAAGCTCTGGCAATGGACAAACCGTGAGCTGAAGAACAAAGAGAACGGTCTGTTTTACTGGCGCTATAACCCCGCAGAGTCCAACCCGGTCGCTGACAAAAACAATGCCGCCGATGGCGATGTGCTGATTGCCTGGGCGCTGCTTAAAGCCGATGCCCGCTGGCACGAAAAACGCTACGGTGCCGCATCGGATGCCATTACAAAAGCGCTGGTTGCCCATAGTGTCATCCGCTATGCGGGTTACCGCGTGATGCTGCCCGGCGTCCAGGGATTTAAGCTTGACGGTGAAGCGATCCTTAACCCTTCCTACTTCGTGTTTCCGGCCTGGCAGGCCTTCGCCGGACGCAGTCATTTACCGGTCTGGCGCGATTTGATTAAGGACGGGAAGCGCCTGCTGGGAAAAATGGGCTCGGGTAAAGCGGATCTGCCCGCTGACTGGGTCTCGCTGGCATCAGATGGCAAGCTGGAACCTGCCAAAAGCTGGCCGCCGCGGATGAGCTATGACGCGATTCGTATTCCGCTGTACCTTGCCTGGTCTGATAAGCAAAGCCCGCTCCTGACGCCGTGGAAAGCCTGGTTTGGTCAGTTCCCCCGGGAACAAACGCCCGCCTGGGTTAACGTCATGACCAACGAATATGCGCCCTACATGATGGAAGGCGGCCTGTTGGCTGTACGCGATTTAACGATGGGACAGTCTTCCGGAGAACCCGAAATCACCTCTAAAGACGACTACTATTCGGCAAGTCTGAAAATGCTGGTGTGGATTTCAGCGCAATAATAACGCACTGACTATCCCCTCTCCCTAATGGGGAGAGGGTTAGGGGTAAATCAGTTACTGCGGATACGGTACCCAATCCCCGCCGTTCAGGCGAACGTACGGTTTGTTCTGATACTGAATGACGACCGCGTTGGCGTTCTCAGAGACTTCTGCCGTTTGCGGCAGGTTGCTGGTGAGCTGATCCCAGTTCACGCTATCTTCCACAAACAGCTTCCCGTCAACGGCACGGGCAACCAGTTCAGAGATCGCCAGATAGCTGGTCGGCTGGGTGATTTCAATCGGTGCGCCCTGATGGGGTGCTTTCATACCAAAGAATTTAATGCCAGCAGGCACGTTGGTGATGGACGGGCTTGGGATATCACGCAGACCCGACACCTGCATTCTGTCGCCTTTCAGCGCGCCGCCGTGCTCAGGTACCACAACCACCATCACTTTACGGCCTGATTTTTCCAGCTCCGTGAAGAACGCGTCCAGCTCGTCGAAGAACTTCTGCGCACGCACTTTATAATCTGCCGTTTTGCTCACGCCCGGGAAATGGTTACCGTCGTGGAGCGGCAGGGTGTTAAAGAAGGTCGCACTGCGCGGATTACTGTCTTTCTCGATGGTCTGGAGCCAGCGCTGCAGCACGGCGGTATCGTCATAAACCGGCGAGCCGTCGAAGCCCAGCAGAGTAACGGGAAGACCGGTTTGATCCATCAACGGTGCCTGCATACCACCCTGTTCACGCACCTCTTTCAGGAAGTTACCGAACTGGCCGTTATGTCCCAGCATCAGATGCTGCGTAAAGCCCAGTTTGGCGAGGTTATCAAACAGATAACACTGATTGCCGGCAGGCTGATACAGATTCTTATGCGATGCCTGACCGCAGCTTGCACGCAGCAGGCGGATTGCTGCCGGGCCGCTGTACGAGGTGGCAGAGTTAAAATCTTTAAACTGAATGTCGAAATGCGACCACAGCGGATGGGACATCAAACCGGCTGCATCCACGTCGGCCCATGAGAGAGAGCAGATGTTGATCACCAGCAATTCAAACGGCTGAGCATCCGCCGGCAGCGCGTCCGGGAATTTGGTCTGTCGCTTGTCTTCCGCAGTGTAGAAGCTGGAGAGCCAGGCGTTCAGATTTGTGGAGGTCGGCGGTGCGGTCTGGGTTGGGATATCGCCCACTACAGGCGTATCGCCAGCCGTGGTAACGGTTGCTGCTGCGCTTCCCCCTGTGGTGGTCACCGTGGTGGTCGGTTGACCAGCAGGCCACAGCGAAAAGCCCGGACCAGCCAGCGTCAGCACGTTCAGCCAGATCATAATCGCGACGACAAACACCGTGATGCGGATCCACTGTGACAGGAACAGCCAGGCAACCAGCAGCACAAATACCGCGCCAATCATCTGCCAGTTAATAAACCGCTCGGTCAGATCGAGGACATAGCTGGCGCTAAAGCCTGCCACCTGCGACCCCTGGCTCATAATGCTGTCCGGCCCCGGTAACCAGGTATCATGCCAGAACAGCGCAAAGCCGACAGGGATGGCTATCCAGTGACGCAAGCGATGCAGCCTGATGTTCGGCAGGGGCATCAGCAGGAAGGCCATAAACACCAGGTTGAGAAGGGGATGGAAATTCAGATAGCCTGCCCACAGCAGACCAAACTTCACCAGAAAGTAGAAGTTCCAGCCGGAAAGGCCGCGCCAGTATTGCCAGAGCGGCGAGGGTGACGAAGCGGTATAGGTAGAATTAGTCATGTTTTCGGTCTGCCTTGACGTGTGATGCCCGTGTCAGTGTTCCGGCTGGTTTTACATAGCGAGGTTTTATAAACAGCACTCTGGCCGTATCACGGATACGACGTATGGAATGGCGTGCATAGTAGCCAAGCGGGAAAAAAATCAGCGCACAGAATATAACCAGTTGGATGATATCGCTGATATTCATGATGGTGCGTTCTCCGCGTTGTCCGTTAATAAGCGAAGGGGCTCCGGAACCCGGCGCCAGATATGGCCATCATGTCTGGCATTGAGGATCGGTTTCGCATCGCTCTTAATTGCGAGCGGTTTAGCCCATTGTTCAGGCTGGAGCGCACGCATCTGTACCAGCTCCGCGCTGATCGTATTATCTTCGAACCAAATCATACGGTTCGAGAAAATATCCCCGGTAGGCAGGGGGAAGATATGGTTTAGCGCCGTATCGAGATCGTTGACCCGGCAGAAGGACAAAAACAGTACCAGGCGATTGTCGCCAATGGTCATGATATCTCCCGTACGGTTGGGGCGACACAAGGTGAGCGCCTGTTCAACGCGGATACCCGGTACAGGACGCAGGGCAACCATAACCCCTTTTCCGTCTGCAGGAAGAAGCGTATTGCTCATCATATTGCCGACGGCGTCGCAGAAGGTATCCCATTTTTGATATCCACGCAGCTTCATCGGCTGCGTCATAGAGAGCAGTGTGGAAATGTCTTCCGGTACATGACGGCTAAACTGCTGGCCCTGAACGCTTTCGATCAGCGTCAGGCAGCGTGACAGCGGCGCATTCCACGGAATAACCATATTTGCCCCGCAGCCAAGAAGCAGGCGCTCATCGGTGGCGCGCAGGCTGGTATTGTTTTCGCGCACGATGATTTTTAACGCGCTTCCGCGCTGGCGGCGCAGGGTGTGGATTTGCCTTGCCAGCGTCTCAATCTGGTTATTTTGCATCAATGAGAAAATAAGGGTCGCCGCCTGGGTTGTGCGGGCTTCGTGGAAAAGGTCTTCGTTAGATTCAAACAGCGACCAGTTTTCCGACAGGGCCGGTGCCCCCTCTAAAACCGCGATATGGCTCAGGATACGTTTTTCATCACTGCGCGGTTGCACCACGGTTTCTTCCTGCTGTGCCAGGTGCCACTTACCCTCGATATGTTTCAGCGTAAGTTGTTGTCTGGCGCTCACGCCTTTTTCATTACACCAGAATGCAATATCGTAGAGATAGCTGCCCACCTGGTCACGAACGCTTGCCAGACCGAACAGAGAACGATATTCACCTATTAAAAGTGAGAACAGCTTGTCATTATTACTGCCGGGATTGACTATCAGTAGCGTGCAATTTTGAAATTTTGCCCATTTATTGATTTTTTCCAGCCAGGGCAGCAGTTTTTCAGCAGGGATATTTTGCAGGACGTTATTTGCACATTTAAGAATCACTAAATAGTGATCCGGATCAATAGTGCACTGAACGTCGCGGGACAAAAAGTATAGACTATCGGCTTCCGATGTCATGGAAAATAATCGCACCGTCTGAGGGCCGCGATCGTTTTCCAGCGTGATAATTTTCTTCGGATCTTCGCCCATGCTAATGACAGCCACGCGGGAATCCTTATCCTGGGCAGCAATTGTCTGGTTTACCAGACTGATAGCATCTTCATTACGGTCCGTATTAATCCACCAGACTCCTCCGACTGGCATGTGGCTCAATTCGTCCCATAATGACTGGATGCCAATAGAAAATATGGAGTCCACGGTGTCCCTCTTTTCGTCTAATTTATCTGTATCTCAGTTTACTAGCGAAAGCGGGTGATGCTGCCAACTTACTGATTTAGTGTATGATGGTGTTTTTGAGGTGCTCCAGTGGCTTCTGTTTCTATCAGCTGTCCCTCCTGTTCAGCTACTGACGGGGTGGTGCGTAA
>NZ_VDAF01000053.1:0-5481 GCF_019584525.1 Enterobacter sp. EC_50
CTATCGCTGGATCGCACGCGAGCTCGGTATCAGCAAGAATACCGTCGCTGACATCGTGCAACGACACAGAGCTAACGCTTAGGGTGTCATTTCGCCCTCAGCCGGAACCGACCCCTATGAGCTGAAGGAATGATGTAAAAGTGATGCAAAAGTGTTGTAAAAGTGATGTATAGGCTGAAGGAATGATGCAAAAGTGATGTAAAAGTGTTGTAAAAGTGATGTATGAACTGAAGGAGCAATGTAATTCTGTAGTCAGGAAGAATAACCCGTTCATGCCTGCATGAACGATACAGTGAGGAACGCTTTTTTTTGTCACGATCTCCCCTTAACCTGCGTAAATCACCCGCCATGATTGATTATTTTTCAACCTCAAAATGGTCATACACCTAACGCAGCCGCGATTTTCATCGCAACTGCATGAATTACATAAAAAAAATGGGATGCACCGTTTATTACGGTAATACGCAAGTATTAAAATCATCTGTAATCACATGAAAATAAAGAAATAAGATGTAATACCGGCGTATTACCACGTACGCGGGCAAGCGAAAAAAGCTATAACGCTTCCCGGCCGACAGGCGGCCCAGAATCCACAGGGGCATGCAGGTTCTCTTCAGTAACCTTCGCCATTAAATCAAAAAGGTCATATTCGCCGGGAAGCTGCGTATCAGTCGAATCCCGTTGTTCATCATATTCAGATGGCATGGGGTGATATCCAGTAGCTGAGAGGTTGTTAGCGGGTTTCGGGGCGCAGCCCTGAACCAGTCACGTAGCGCTAGCGGAGTGTATACTGGCTAAATATGTTACGGCGGAGTAACACTTAATAAAAGTGCTTCATGTGACAGGGGAAAATGCAGCTACAGGGCGTAAGGGAGAAAATGGGAGTTACGGTGATATGACGCCTCCTCGCTCACTCGGTCGCTGCCGCTCCTGCCGTTCGGCTGCGGCGGGCGTTACCTGCACACGGATAAGAGCAAAGGCATACGGCATGACAAGCAGGGCAAAAAAAGGATACGGCGCTGCCGTTTTTCCATAGGCTCCGCCCCCCTGACAAGCATCACGAAATCTGACGCTCAAATCAGTGGTGGCGAAACCCGACAGGACTTAAAGATACCAGGCGTTTCCCCCTGGTGGCTCCCTCGTGCGCTCTCCTGTTCCTGCCTTTCGGTTTACCGGTGTCATTCCGCTGTTATGGCCGCGTTTATCTCATTCCACGCCTGACACTCAGTTCCGGGTAGGCAGTTCGCTCCAAGCTGGACTGTATGCACGAACCCCCCGTTCAGTCCGACTACCACGCTCTTTTCGGTAACTATCGTCTTGAGTCCAACCCGAAAAGGCACGACAAATCGCCATTGGCGGTAGCCATTGGTAACTGATTTAGAGGAGGAGAGTCTTGAAGTTATGCGCCAGTTAAGGCTAAACTGAAAGGACAAGTTTTGGTGACTGCGCTCCTCCAAGCCAGTTACCGCGGTTCAAAGAGTTGGTAGCTCAGAGAACCTTCGAAAAACCGCCCTGCAAGGCGGTTTTTTCGTTTACAGAGCAAGAGATTACGCGTAGATAAAAAGGATCTCAAGAAGATCCTTTTATAAAACTGAGTCAACATATCAATCTCGGCATAGTGTATCTTTAATACCTTATGATAAAACTTAACTTACATGGGTATGGTTTCCCGGTTGTCGAGTCAATCAATCGAGCAGCTCTAACTTCCCCTTTGAAATAGTAATTGTTAATACGAATATCTGTAGGGCTACTGTATTCAGCAGGAATAATTCCTTTCTCCTGCTGGTATGTGCTTTCATCTAATTCAGCAACGTACTCGAGCACAAAGGAATTAAGAGAGTCCTCTGTTACCGCACATCCCTCAACTCCCATTTTGATCGCTGTAGTCGATAGTGTATTCGCCGCATCAAGCGCCAATAAGTAACGTTCTGATTTAACCTCATCTACCTTAACTCTTGCGCCAAAAGCATTCTGGGCTACATATTTCCCCGTTTTGGTATGCTTGGGGTCAGATATATCAATAGCAATGAGATCATTCCACGCTGATGGGTCCCCTATTAACACACTTCGGAAAACGTCAAGTGCAGGTGGTAGTTGAGACTTATTGACTATCGTATACTTCAGGTCGATTTTTGCCCGAAACACATCACCACGCTTTATTTTTCCTGCGTCAATCCCTTCCTTCAATTGCCGCCCTGTCAACAAGGAAGTCTGCCAAATAGGGTCTTGTTGAGCGGGTGATGGGATCGCAAGATCTGTAGTTATTTCACTATCTGTGACGTTAAGAAGTTTGTTTATATCAAATTTATCAACCGGTTTCGGTTGTGGAACACATCCAACCAATAATGTGAAAGTAACTGTAATCAGTGAACACCATATTTTTCCCAACATGCTAGCTCCATAGCTCCATAAAAAAGGAATTCAACATAACATCCGTTGCGTGCACCGCCTGAGAGGCTCTGAGAGCGTTTCTGACGGGAAACCGGTAAAACAGGCAACAAACCACCCGAAAACCCGCCAGAAACGCGCAGGCTCTGTTTTTACGGCATGCATGAGTATGCGCGCAAGTGCATAGCGCGGAAATTCACGCCATTCAGCCGGGGTAAGTCCTGTTTCCGATGTTCTTCTTACCCGAAAACGGTGAACGGGGACGCAATTTATTGCGTGGCCGTGAGGCGTTGCCGGCACAGCCGGAAAAACCGTTTTCAGCACGTTCAGGAAGGGGGTCGGATGTACAAATGGCACAGAGGATGGAACTGACGTAAAAGTGACGTATGAGGGGTCGGTTCCGGCTGAGGGCGAAATGACACCCTAAGCTTTCGGTTCCTTGGGCCAAAGATATTCGCCAGTCAGTAGAATGTGCGCCCAGCCCAATGGGGATATGTGGGGAAGAAATTCAGGGGGAACATCCAACCCTTCGTTCCGCCGCTCCGTGACGGCATGACCAAGATGGACGGTATTCCAGTAAATGATCACCGCAGTCAATAAATTGAGCCCAGCGATTCGGTAGTGCTGCCCCTCTGTCGTGCGATCGCGAATTTCCCCCTGCCTCCCGATACGGAGCGCATTTTTGAGCGCATGGTGGGCCTCTCCCTTGTTAAGACCGATCTGAGCACGCCGCTGCATGTCCGTATCCAGGATCCACTCAATAATGAAAAGGGTCCGTTCAATACGACCAACTTCACGAAGCGCAACTGCAAGGTTGTTTTGTCGTGGGTAAGAAGCGAGCTTGCGCAGGAGTTGGCTGGGCCTGATTTTGCCAGCGGTCATCGTCGCGGCACAACGGAAAATATCAGGCCAGTTCGCAACGATAAGATCCTCCCGGGCTTTTCCACCTACCAACTTGCGTAACTCCCTGGGGGTCGTATCGGGATTAAATACGTACAACCGCTTCGATGGCAGATCCCTGATTCGCAGAACGAGATTGTAGCCGAGCAGGCTACTGGCTCCGAACAAATGGTCGGTGAATCCTGCTGTATCGGCATACTGTTCGCGAACATGGCGACCGACCTCGTTCATCAGTAGTCCATCGAGAATATACGGTGCCTCGCTCACGGTCGCCGGGATCGACTGACAAGCGAATGGCGCGAACTGGTCGCTTACGTGAGTATACGCTTTGAGGCCGGGAACAGAACCATATTTGGCATTGACCATGTTCATGACTTCGCCATGCCGCGCTGTCGGGAAAAACTGACCATCGCTCGATGCTGACGTGCCCATCCCCCAGACGCGTGACATCGGCAGTTTACCCTGCGCGGCCACCACAATTGCCAATGCCTGGTTCATGGCTTCGCTTTCAACATGCCAGCGGGCAAGGCGTGAGAGCTGCCAGTAATCATGCGTGTTTGTAGCTTCCGCCATCTTACGCAGGCCCAGATTGAGCCCTTCAGCGAGCAGGACGTTGAGCAGACCGATCCGGTCGCGACATGGAGCCCCGGTTCTCAGATGGGTAAACGCATCTGTGAAACCAAGGGCTGCATCAACTTCAAGCAGCATGTCGGTAATCCGAACGGACGGCATTCGGCGATACAGATCCAGTATGAGTGCCTCGGCACCATCCGGCACGTCTGCTGTCAACCTGTCGATCCGCAACGTTCCATCTTCTATGCTACCGTGCGGAATAGTGCCGTTACGGGCAGCCCGGGCCAGCCGCTTAAGAGCGATCGTGAGTCGCGCCTTTCTGTCTGCCAGCCAATCCTGTGGGTTGGAAGGCACGGCCAGTTTTGCATTTTCCTGCGCCGCGATCATCGGCACCAGTACCTGCTTGAGGTCACCATAGCGGCGCGAATGAGCGAGCCAGACATCTCCGGAACGAAAAGCATCCCGGAGGTGAAAGAGTACCGCCACTTCCCAAAGACGGGTATCTCCTTTTTCCTGAGCTCGTAAATGACGGTTCCATTTGGAGCTGGGCCGCAGGAAACGCCTTTCTGGCGATGCAACACCTTTCATCTCTCCGATCGACAAAGCTGCTGCTACCAATGGTCCGGCGACCGGCGCGTGAAGGTACGGATCGTATCCGTGAGTGTGGCTTTAGAGCCGGAAATTGTTTCGTCATGCTGGCGCTTCGCTTCCCGCCAGGTTTTTCCTACGATCCTGTCATGGGTTTCGACTATGGCATCAGCAATCGCCGCTTCCCACTCCACAACACAGACGGCAAGGATCGCCCAGCGGCGGTCCGAAGTGATGTCACGCAAACCGTCGGTGAAGTAGCGTTCACCCTGCCGACGCAGCCGGGCAATGCGATGGGCAGGTATGCTGGCCAAAGCACTATGATTGATATTCAGGGTACGCAGAAATTCGAGCCTGTCGAGCAAACGGTTAGCAGCAGCCGAGTTGTTACCAACCTCGAAGTTGCGAAGCCAGATGAAACGACTGATATTGCCGGCGAGCATTTCACTCAGAAGTTTGTCCAGGTGATCGCGAACATCCGCTGTTAAATTTTCCGCAATCCGCGTTTCAATCCGCCGCTCAGCGGCGACCAGAGCATCCGCGCACAAGCGCTCGATTGTCGATACTGCGGGCAGAATGGTGGAAGTTTCCCGACACCGCACAATAAAACGATGAGCAAGATCCTCGTTTGATCTGGCATCTTCGGCCTGGCCGAAAGTCCACTCCCGCAGATCACGGGCACCACGGCCCGTGAAGGTCTTGTAGCCGTAAATTTCGCGCAGCGTGTCCATGTGCTGCTGACGGGTTTGGCGCCGTGTGGCATAAGTGAGAAGCGCATCAGCCGGAACTCCAAGCTGAGCACCGACGAAGGAAAGGACTTCACGCGGGATCATCTCACCAGGAGCCAGTGCACGGCCCGGATATCGTAAGGCACAAAGTTGCAGGGCAAAGCCAATCCTGTTTTCCGGTCTGCGGCGCTGCCTAATGTTTTCCAGGTCATCATCGCCCAGCGTGTAGAACTTCAGTAGCGACAGTTCGTCCGTGGGCAGATCGAACAGCGCTGCTCGCTGCCGTTCGGTGAAAATATGGCGT
>NZ_VDAF01000054.1:0-5014 GCF_019584525.1 Enterobacter sp. EC_50
AATGACACCGGTAAACCGAAAGGCAGGAACAGGAGAGCGCACGAGGGAGCCACCAGGGGGAAACGCCTGGTATCTTTAAGTCCTGTCGGGTTTCGCCACCACTGATTTGAGCGTCCGATTCTGTGATGCTTGTCAGGGGGGCGGAGCCTATGGAAAAACGCCCGGCTGGGCGTGGCCTTTTCGCCCTTGTCCTTAGCTTTCGTTATGCTTACCGTTACGTTATCTGCTCATCTTCCTCCGCTCGCCGCAGACTCATGACCGAACGGAGTGAGCGAATGAGCGAGGAAGCGGAAAACCATCAGAACGTACAGTAAGCACTTTCGCACCGGGGCCTTCATGAACAAACAACAAAAGACAGCCGTTAACATGGCTAAATTCATCCAGGATCAGTCCCTGCTTCTTCTGGACAGGCTTAATGAGCTGGATCTGGATCATGAGGCTGATTTCTGCGAGAAACTCCATGAGGATGCGGAACGCCTTTACCGAAGCCTGTCAGCGCGCCTGAATGAGCAGCAGGACGGTGCGTAATGGCTCCGTTCTGGGTATTACCGGAGTAATACCGGCATCGCCTTAATTTTCATTGTCTTGGTGCTTAACATTATTACCCTGGTAATACCCAGAATCCCTTTATTTTTTCTTTTTTATTTATTTTTCATGCAGTTGCGATAAAAATCGCAGCTGCGTTAGGTGTATGTCATTTTTTAGTATATAAAACGACCACTCCCGAGTGCTGGCGCCGCAGGTTAAGGATGATTCTGGCTAAAAAGCGTCCTTTTCCGGGAAAGGGTCATGCTCGTATGACCCTATGGGTTCAGCGACTACACATAAACTACAAAATTGCATCTGCTTTTACCCCAGAACGCGGGTGTACAACAGAATTACATCAAAAGTACATCAAAATTACATCACTTTTACGTCAGATCGCGGGTGTACAACAGAATTACATCAAAAGTACATCACTTTTACATCATTTTTACGTCAGATCTGACCTCTGAACTATTCGTACATCCGCCCCCTCTTCCTGGGCCTCCTGCACGTGCTGAAAATGGTTTTTCCGGCTGTGCCGGCAACGCCTCACGGCCACGCAATAAATTGCGTCCCCGTTCACCGTTTTCGGGTAAGAAGAACATCGGAAACAGGACTTACCCCGGCTGAATGGCGTGAATTCCCGCGCTATGCACTTGCGCGCATACTCATGCATGCCGTAAAAACAGAGCCTGCGCGTTTCTGGCGGGTTTTCGGGTGGTTTGTTGCCTGTTTTACCGGTTTCCTGCCAGAAATGCCCTGAGGCCGTTTTCGCGGTGCGCGTAAGAAGGGATTATGGTAAATCGATGCTTAATTTCTTGCTAACTTATGGCACCTTAGCTTAAAAATCTCAGGGTAAACTTTAGAGCAGTTGAGATGGATTATAGAAATGAAAAAAGTATATAAAGCAATCATATTAATAGTACTCTTATGTGGTGGTGTTTTATCTGCCAACTACATTTTTCTTCAAAGGCACATGAATGAGGTTCTGAAAGAAGACCCAAGGAATGATGGTATTAGCGTTTGGGTTTATTATAAGTGGTTTGTAAACTCTTCCGAGATTAATTATGACCTTCGTTCTGTTTCTGCAGAAAATAGTTCACTGGAGGTTAGTAGGGTGATGCTGCAATTTGCTGAAAAAGTGAAAGATTATGATTTTAGTAAGGTTTATCTTAGTTACAGAGGGAAAGATAAGTTTTACTTAAAAGGGGGGTATTTTAAAACTCTTGGGCAGGAATATGGTATTCAAAACCCCGTATATACATTAAGAACAATTCCGGAAAACGTGTATATGTTAAATGGAGAGAGAGCTTATAGTGTTTGGGAGGGTGGGCTTCTGGGTGTAATGGGAAAACAGATGGAGGATCTTAGTGATTTCTCTAAGGCTTGGTACTTAGATGATTTCATTAAAAGCATGAGCGATTAATTTGAAGCGATCAGTATACATTGACGATTAGCTCACGCAAATCGCTCATTGGTCACTGGGGTGTTTTTACTCGTAGATGCTTTAGATGTGTGACCTGCTCCCCGTGGATTACAAGGCCGTCATCTGATAATGCCCCTAATGGGTCAGATCTCTAGGATAGTAGCAATACAGCAAGGAACTTCTTGAGATCCTTTCTGTTGCGTCGTAATCTCTTGCTCTGTAAACGAAAAAACCGCCCAGCAAGGCGGTTTTCTCGAAGGTTCTCAGAGCAGCAACTCTTTGAACCGAGGTAACTGGCTAGTTAGAGGAGCGCAGTCACCAAAACTGTTCGTTTAGTTTAGCCTTAACTGGCGCATGACTTCAAGACTATCTCCTCTAAATCAGTTACCAGTGGCTGCTGCCAGTGGCGCTTTTGCATGTCTTACCGGGTTGGACTCAAGACGATAGTTACCGGATAAGGCGCAGCAGTCGGACTGAACGGGGGGTTCGTGCATACAGTCCAGCTTGGAGCGAACTGCCTACCCGGAACTGAGTGTCAGGCGTGGAATGAGATAAACGCGGCCATAACAGCGGAATGACACCGGTAAACCGAAAGGCAGGAACAGGAGAGCGCACGAGGGAGCCACCAGGGGGAAACGCCTGGTATCTTTAAGTCCTGTCGGGTTTCGCCACCACTGATTTGAGCGTCCGATTCTGTGATGCTTGTCAGGGGGGCGGAGCCTATGGAAAAACGCCCGGCTGGGCGTGGCCTTTTCGCCCTTGTCCTTAGCTTTCGTTATGCTTACCGTTACGTTATCTGCTCATCTTCCTCCGCTCGCCGCAGACTCATGACCGAACGGAGTGAGCGAATGAGCGAGGAAGCGGAAAACCATCAGAACGTACAGTAAGCACTTTCGCACCGGGGCCTTCATGAACAAACAACAAAAGACAGCCGTTAACATGGCTAAATTCATCCAGGATCAGTCCCTGCTTCTTCTGGACAGGCTTAATGAGCTGGATCTGGATCATGAGGCTGATTTCTGCGAGAAACTCCATGAGGATGCGGAACGCCTTTACCGAAGCCTGTCAGCGCGCCTGAATGAGCAGCAGGACGGTGCGTAATGGCTCCGTTCTGGGTATTACCGGAGTAATACCGGCATCGCCTTAATTTTCATTGTCTTGGTGCTTAACATTATTACCCTGGTAATACCCAGAATCCCTTTATTTTTTCTTTTTTATTTATTTTTCATGCAGTTGCGATAAAAATCGCAGCTGCGTTAGGTGTATGTCATTTTTTAGTATATAAAACGACCACTCCCGAGTGCTGGCGCCGCAGGTTAAGGATGATTCTGGCTAAAAAGCGTCCTTTTCCGGGAAAGGGTCATGCTCGTATGACCCTATGGGTTCAGCGACTACACATAAACTACAAAATTGCATCTGCTTTTACCCCAGAACGCGGGTGTACAACAGAATTACATCAAAAGTACATCAAAATTACATCACTTTTACGTCAGATCGCGGGTGTACAACAGAATTACATCAAAAGTACATCACTTTTACATCATTTTTACGTCAGATCTGACCTCTGAACTATTCGTACATCCGCCCCCTCTTCCTGGGCCTCCTGCACGTGCTGAAAATGGTTTTTCCGGCTGTGCCGGCAACGCCTCACGGCCACGCAATAAATTGCGTCCCCGTTCACCGTTTTCGGGTAAGAAGAACATCGGAAACAGGACTTACCCCGGCTGAATGGCGTGAATTCCCGCGCTATGCACTTGCGCGCATACTCATGCATGCCGTAAAAACAGAGCCTGCGCGTTTCTGGCGGGTTTTCGGGTGGTTTGTTGCCTGTTTTACCGGTTTCCTGCCAGAAATGCCCTGAGGCCGTTTTCGCGGTGCGCGTAAGAAGGGATTATGGTAAATCGATGCTTAATTTCTTGCTAACTTATGGCACCTTAGCTTAAAAATCTCAGGGTAAACTTTAGAGCAGTTGAGATGGATTATAGAAATGAAAAAAGTATATAAAGCAATCATATTAATAGTACTCTTATGTGGTGGTGTTTTATCTGCCAACTACATTTTTCTTCAAAGGCACATGAATGAGGTTCTGAAAGAAGACCCAAGGAATGATGGTATTAGCGTTTGGGTTTATTATAAGTGGTTTGTAAACTCTTCCGAGATTAATTATGACCTTCGTTCTGTTTCTGCAGAAAATAGTTCACTGGATGTTAGTAGGGTGATGCTGCAATTTGCTGAAAAAGTGAAAGATTATGATTTTAGTAAGGTTTATCTTAGTTACAGAGGGAAAGATAAGTTTTACTTAAAAGGGGGGTATTTTAAAACTCTTGGGCAGGAATATGGTATTCAAAACCCCGTATATACATTAAGAACAATTCCGGAAAACGTGTATATGTTAAATGGAGAGAGAGCTTATAGTGTTTGGGAGGGTGGGCTTCTGGGTGTAATGGGAAAACAGATGGAGGATCTTAGTGATTTCTCTAAGGCTTGGTACTTAGATGATTTCATTAAAAGCATGAGCGATTAATTTGAAGCGATCAGTATACATTGACGATTAGCTCACGCAAATCGCTCATTGGTCACTGGGGTGTTTTTACTCGTAGATGCTTTAGATGTGTGACCTGCTCCCCGTGGATTACAAGGCCGTCATCTGATAATGCCCCTAATGGGTCAGATCTCTAGGATAGTAGCAATACAGCAAGGAACTTCTTGAGATCCTTTCTGTTGCGTCGTAATCTCTTGCTCTGTAAACGAAAAAACCGCCCAGCAAGGCGGTTTTCTCGAAGGTTCTCAGAGCAGCAACTCTTTGAACCGAGGTAACTGGCTAGTTAGAGGAGCGCAGTCACCAAAACTGTTCGTTTAGTTTAGCCTTAACTGGCGCATGACTTCAAGACTATCTCCTCTAAATCAGTTACCAGTGGCTGCTGCCAGTGGCGCTTTTGCATGTCTTACCGGGTTGGACTCAAGACGATAGTTACCGGATAAGGCGCAGCAGTCGGACTGAACGGGGGGTTCGTGCATACAGTCCAGCTTGGAGCGAACTGCCTACCCGGAACTGAGTGTCAG
>NZ_VDAF01000055.1:0-4816 GCF_019584525.1 Enterobacter sp. EC_50
TGGGCCAGTTGGTTATTTTGAACTTTTGCTTTGCCACGGAACGGTCTGCGTTGTCGGGAAGATGCGTGATCTGATCCTTCAACTCAGCAAAAGTTCGATTTATTCAACAAAGCCTACGTGAACTGGAAATTACGGTGCCCGACTTTCGTCTCGAATCCTCGCAGATGACCTCTGTTGATGGTCTCCCGGCAGTTGAGCTTTTTTATCAATTCAAAAATGATAATGCGATCATTTTCCAGAGGCAGACCGTTATTTTGCTCGGTGACCATCCTGGCGGCCAAAAGATGGTGTGTTATATCGGTACTTGCCCGGGCGAGTTTAGCGATTATTATCATAATCAATATCAGGAAATTATCCGCAGTATTAAGTTCCACAAACCGGCTCAGACTGAAACTAGAGAAATGCTCGCTGCCGACAGCCAGGGGCCATTTTTTGCGCTTGATAGTGAGAGTAAGGAATTGAGTGTCTTTGAAAACATTCAGGAACTGTATGGACATCTTTCGCTTCAGCGGGCGAAAGAGGGGCAATATTTGCTTTTTGAAAAACAGGGTAAACCACTCAGTATTGCACCCGTTCCGGGGAGCCAACCCCTTCGTTACGCGCTGTGGACGACTTTCGCAGACAAATCACATCACCTACTTTCACAGCTTTCCGTATGCCGCCAGGTGTCTGGTTCTGACCCGCTTGATACAGCCGACCGGATCCGTAAGTATCTGATGGCACAGCGAGCCGAATAGCCATGTCCGAATGTCAGGCTGCTCGCGTAGATGATGAGATTGCACATACAGCCTCAAAAGGCTGGATGATTGCAGGATTGGTGGGCGGGGCCATTCTGGGCGCAGCTGCCGTTGTCGTCACCGGAGGGACCGCGCTGGTTGCTGTTTCTGCCGTTGCGGCTGGGGCATGCGCTGCGGGTGGGTTGGGTGAGCTCCTCGGCAGTATGTCATGGGCTCCACGCCATACTACCGGTACGCTAAAAGAAGGTTCACCCAATGTTTTTATCAACAGCCGAAAGGCGATCCGCGCTCACCTGTCAGCCGGAGAGTGTGATGAGCACAGCGGTAGCCTGCAACGGGTTGCGGAAGGTTCGATAAAAGTTTACATCAACAACTTTCCCGCCTCTCGCACAGGCGATAAATTGACATGCAGCGCTGAGATTAGTCAGGGATCGCGTAATGTTATTATCGGTGGAAGCAAAGTTCAGACCGATGAAATAAGTCCTGAAATCCCGGAATGGGTGAACTGGACGATGCTCGCCGTTGGTGCCGGAGCCATGGCGGTGCTGGCCAGTCCGGCAATCGCACTTCTGAGTACCCTCGGTGCGATGGGCGGTGGGACAGTCGGTAGTTATGCGGGGGGAATGCTGTTTGGCGAAGGTAGCGACGGTCAGAAATGGGGGATGCTGATCGGCTCGGTTATTGGCGGCGGGGCTGGCATGAAAGGCGGGGCAAGGTTTGATGCGTGGCGGGCTGGTAAGCCTGTTCTCGAACCGGTTAAGCCAAATATTTCGGCCCGAAGAGCTGAACTTAATGAAAAATTTGGACGCACGGGCGATCTTAATAGAGATATTAATATCCGTGCAAATCAAAAAATTGTTGATGATTTTATGCGTTCTCAGGGTGTTGAAGAAAGTAAAATACCAGCTTATCGCAGCGGTATAGATCTTGAACAGAGAGTGACAATTGAAACAATCAATAAAGGCAAAATAGCTTATCAGAATCAATCCCCAGGGAATTGGCAAGGAAACTGGTATTCTCTTGACGAATCGACCCCTGCCACAAAACTAGGCATTAACCCAGAGGGACAGGTCAGGGATACGGGGTTAATTGTTCCTAAAGAAGTAAAAGCTTATCAAGCGCAACAAAAAGTTGAGATGCTTCGAAGTAGTGCCACACCAGCCTTGGACACCTGGTCTGTACCAGACAAACCTTTCCAGACAGAAGGCGGTGGGATACAATGGTTTACCACTAAGCGTGATATTTGGACTCCATATAATGAATAACATGACAGCTCTAAATTATGTTGAAAAAGCATTAACTTTAGCAGAAAAGAGATATGCTGAGGTAAAACATCTCAACCCCCACTCCCCACTTTTACAAATGTACGATTCTATTGTACAACAATTAATATTTCTACGGGATTTAATCGAAGGCAAGGAAAAGGATAAAGCAAAATTATGGAAAATGACTTTCGGTATGTATGCAGCAAAGGAGTTTGATAATTCTGATGAGTTGTTTTTTGAAAGGTTGTCGGATGCCTGGTTTATTGTGGATCAAATCCGCCGAGGGTTAAAGGTTAGACTGCCGCATGAGGTTGATGCCAATTACAAAATGAAACAACATAATCTTAAAATGAAATATCCTGGTGAATTTTAGGGTTTGATATTAAAAATATTTTATTATGGGTGAATGGTGATAGACTTACATGCTAATTTGAATGTATTGTTAAAATATGTAGATATATATCGTAAGTACTTACCTGTTAGCAGTCTTTCAGTCCAGCAGAAGATGCAGTATAAATATAATGATAAACTATTAGAATCATCTTTTGATTGCGATGCACAAAAACAATGGGACTTAACACCACAATGTAACATCTCACTCGCGGAATCACGGGATCGTGCTGTCGGTGCGCTTATAGGTCTTGCTGTTGGAGATGCTGTAGGTACGACGCTCGAATTTTTACCTCGTGACAAAGCACATGTCAAAGATATGATAGGTGGTGGGCCATTTCGACTCCGCGCAGGTGAATGGACGGATGATACATCCATGGCATTATGTCTTGCGGAAACGCTTCTTGAGAAAGGTGATGCTGATACTATATGCTTCAGGAATAAGCTTCTGGAATGGCATCGGCATGGTTATAACAGTTCAAATGGCATCTGTTTTGATATAGGAAATACAACTCGGTTTGCTTTAGAGCAATATTTAACTGTTGGTCCTGGGTGGAGCGGTAATACAGCACCAGAAACTGCAGGTAATGCTTCCATTATCAGGCAAGCACCTGTCTCTATTTTTTTTAGAAAATCATTAAGCAAAGCGTTTTATGAAGCTAAAAAACAAAGTATCGCAACACACGGTGCCGCGGAAGCAATAAATAGTACACAGTATTTAAGTTATTTGCTTGTGCATATGATTAACGGTAGCAATAAAGCTTTTGTTTTTTCTCCGCACGTCATGCCGCTTCAGCCACGTGTAATGATAATCAACGCGGGTGAGTATAAGCAAAAAACTCGCGATCAGATTCGTTCAAGTGGTTATGTTATCGATACGCTTGAGGCCGCGATGTGGTCCGTATGGAATACTGATAATTTCCGTGATGCCATTCTACTGGCAGCTAACCTTGCCGATGATGCTGACAGCGTTGCAGCGACGGCGGGTCAAATCGCGGGGGCATTATATGGTTATTCCGGTATTCCGCAGGACTGGAAAGATAAACTCGTGCAACACGAACGTATCGCCACAATGGCAGGTGAGTTATTCGATAGAGCACCTGAGGACAATTTATTATAATTGAATAATTCCTATGGCACGGCTATTGTAGCGTGCCATTCAGTTGAACAGAAAATGTTGTGTTAATGTGAAGTTATATGTGAGAAAAAACTCACCTAGCCAGCACTGAAAATATATTGAATTGCTCAGCAATAAAATACAACTGTTAGGTAATGTTGTTTTCTCGCACCCTATATTTTCGGTTAAAAAACGACCTCGCCAGCAAAAAGATGGAAGGATAGAGTATTTTTCAAGATGAAATCGGTGTAAGATTGCACAAGAATAAAGAAAGCTATACCGGTCTGGATTACATTAATGATGCCATTGATATAATCAATCAACGATTGGAAATAAAACCTGATTTTTCACTATATGTTATGGTGAAGTGTCAGTTGGATTATATTAAATCTCTTTTAATCGGTGCTGAAAAAGATAAAAGTAAATTACATGCATTGAACTTAGGAGCACTCGCGTCCAAAGAATTTGATACAACAGATGCCGAACTTGCTGAACATTTATCTAATGCTAATTATATAGCTTCGCAGATGGGACAAGGATTAAAGATTATTCTTCCGCATGAACAAGATTTGGAGTATTTGAAAAGACAAAAAAGATATCGCAATTGATTAATTTTTTGTTTTTATATCTGATAAGATGTGAACATCCAGGTCCTGGTTAATTTGTTTTACTGTTTGTATGGTCACAAATAAAAATAGTGGAGAATGAAAGGTGAAATGGATTGGTTGTATATTTTTCATTTTCATCACTTTGGTTTATATCTGGAATGGAAAAGACTTATTCAGTAAAAAACAATGGTTCCTTGCTGGGTTGATGTTCGTTCTGGTGCTAGTGGTTACGGTTGTTATTGGTTTTACGTTGAAATGGCTCGCTCAGTCAATGTCATTATTCTCCGTCGCAACGGCGAAACACTATTCGATTATCTTTTCCATGTCTTTCCTGTGCGTATGGGGACTAAAAGTTACCGTTGTGCTGCTCTGCACGATCTTTTCCGGGATTACAGGAGGGCACAAAAAATACAATGCTGAAAATTATGAAGCAATATCGTCTATAACACGCGTCGTTGCGCCTTGCCTACTTATCGTTGCTAAAAGCATAGTTTCCCTGGGGAGCGTCCTTATGTTTTCAGGTTTATGGCTTAAATAAGCACGATTTAAAAAATATCTCAATGAACACCGAGATTAGTCCATAGTGGAATAAAGATTATGCTCAACCGAATTACCGTTCAGCTCCCGGTGGAGGGGCTTCTGTTCTGGAAACTGACGGGCCGCGAGGCGATGTCCGAGTCGTTCGCGCTGACGCTGACC
>NZ_VDAF01000056.1:0-4607 GCF_019584525.1 Enterobacter sp. EC_50
ATGATCGGCATCGCTCAGTCCGGTTGGTGGTTTTGGTTGGTTTGGCGATTGATCAGATCGCACAATCCGGGCTGAGTTCCCTTTCAGTGATCTACTATTCCGCGCATCTATTTAGTAGCTCGCTATTTCACTCCCGAGCAGCAGGAGCTCGATCAACTACAAATCGCTTATGATGAAGCAGTTCAAGAGCTGGAAAGCTTCCTTGAAGAAAACAGCGGTGAAGATGGACTACTTGCCGATACGATGAATGACAAAGAAAAAGTGACCGCTGCCAGCGTGAAGGCTCGTCTTAAAGTTGCCACTGACAGTGAAGAAAAGACGGCTCTGAAATTTGTTCAGGCATTATTTGATGTAGAAACCAAAGCAAAAAAAGCCCATAAAGAAGCCCAGGAAAAGCTGGATCATGCGGTCTTTGCTCATTATTCAAAGCTTACTGATAATGACATTAAGACACTATTGGTTCACGACAAATGGAAGACTAGCTTAAGTGACGCTTTAGAGACAGAAATTGAACGTGTCACACAACGGTTATCGAGTCGTGTAAAAGACCTGGAGGAGCGTTATAGTACTACTCTGCCTGCTCTCACTCAAAGTGTGGCAGATTTAGAGGCCAAGGTTGCTGTTCATTTTAAGTCTATGGGACTGGAGCAGACAAGGTGAATAACATTATAAATATGCGGGATGGGAATACCACTCCAGCAGGCTTTAAATATACAGAAATAGGAATACTCCCGAAAGAATGGGAGGTGGTTCAACTTGTGAATGTTTGTAAGGAAATTGGTGATGGTATTCACGCAACCCCTACCTACTCAGAATCCGGTGAATATTACTTCATTAACGGCAACAATATTTCTGATGGAAAAATATTTACAGATAATAACACAAAGAAGGTTACCACATCAGAATTCCTGAAACATCAAAAAAAGCTTTCTAAAAAGACAGTGTTATTATCAATAAATGGCACCATTGGGAACATAGCATTTTACAATGGAGAGCGTTTAGTTCTTGGGAAAAGTGCCGCATATTTAACTATAAACGATAACAACTCAGAAAAATTCATTTACTATATTATTCAGACATTTCAGACTAAAAGACAGTTTGACGATGGGATGACTGGTTCCACAATTAAGAATCTAGGTTTAGCAACTATACGGCAAACAATAGTTCCATTACCAACTATTGAAGAACAAAAAATCATCGCAAATGTACTCTCCGATATCGATGCGCTGATTATCGAGTTTGAGAAATTAATTGCTAAAAAGCAGGCTATCAAAACCGCCACCATGCAGCAACTACTAACTGGTCGTACTCGCCTAACAGAATTTGCGAAACATCCCGATGGGACTACCAAAAAATATAAATCTGGCGACCTACAGAATATTCCGGAGGATTGGGAAGAACGCGAAATAGGCAAGTTTGCCCCATTGCAAAGAGGTTTTGATTTACCTGCCAGTAAAAGAAGTGAAGGATTATATCCAGTAGTATATTCAAATGGCATAGTTAACACTCATAATCATTTCCAAGTTAAAGGTCCTGGTGTGGTTACAGGCAGATCTGGGACATTGGGAAAAGTTCATCACATTGAGTGCGATTTTTGGCCTCATAATACATCGCTTTGGGTTACAAAATTCATTAACTCAGATTCAAAGTTTGTCTACTATATTTTTAAATATATCGGTTTTGAACGCTTCGCAAGTGGTTCAGGGGTACCAACCTTAAATAGAAACGATGCCCATAGTTTCAAAGTGGCTATTCCCTCGTCATTAAAAGAACAAACCGCCATCGCCGCCATCTTTTCAGATATGGATGCTGAACTCACGGTGCTAGAGAAAAAACTCGCCAAGATCCGGGATATAAAACAAGGGATGATGCAACAACTGCTGACCGGAAGTATCCGTTTACCCCTGGATAACCAGCCATGAAACATGCCCTTGATAAGACAGTTCTGTCGGTCAAGGGTCTACTGAGCCTGACTGACGTAACCATTCCGGCCTATCAGCGTCCTTATAAATGGACGGTAAAAAATATCAGCGAACTGTTTGCGGACATAAACAGTCATCTCGATAAATCGGCCTACCGCTTGGGCTCAGTAGTGTTTCATCAGCCTGAAAGCAATGAAGAACATAGACTGGATATCGTCGATGGTCAGCAACGAACTTTAACATTAATGCTGGCAGTATGGGCCATTATCGAAACCCGACTTGCTGAATTGGAACGTCAGGATTTGCAGGAAGCGCTAACCCAGCTAAAGCCCTCCGTTGAAGGTTTTATGGGACGACAACGCTTTGCCAGTCAGGTATCGGAATACAATCTGTACCAGAATTATCAGGAGCTAAAACGTAGGGTTAGCCATCGAGAATTCAGCGAGCAACATATTGATTTTCTCCTCAACAGCTGCCAGTTGGTGGTCTTTGTGCTGACTGACCTGTCTGAAGCCTTTCAGTTCTTCGACTCACAAAATGCCCGAGGGCGAGACCTGGATCCACACGATCTGCTTAAAGCCTACCATCTACGTGAATTCGCCAGCCATGAGGTAGAACTGAAAGCTGCTTCCGTTGCCCATTGGGAAGGATTACCCAGCGATGACCTGGCTAATCTTTTCGCATCCTATCTCTACAGGGTACGTCAGTGGTCGCAGGGAAATTCAGCTCGTTTCTTTGGTAAGGATGAAGTCGGCCTATTCAAAGGGATCAACCTTGATCAGATTGGTCAGTTCCCTTATGTGGAATCTTTGCGCATGGCTCACCATTTTGTTGATGACTATAACAATCAGTTCCAGCGTAAGATTGATGGCCAGAAATTGCGTTTCCCTTTCCATCTCGATCAGATGATTATCAATGGAAGACGCTTTTTCGAAATGGCAGAACACTACCAGCAACAGGTATCGGCAATTATCTCCAGTGAGCATGCCAGCACTCATACTCAAAAGCCGTTAATGATTCAGGGCATAGTCCTTGGTGAAATGGCAACTCAGATACTAAGAACGTTAAATAGCTATCGAAATCGCTATCGAACAGGGGATCAATATATACGCACTATGTTTGATTGTGCTCTGATCTTTTATATCGACAAATTTGGCGGGCAGTCCTTATCTACAGCGATTGAAAAATGCTTTATCTGGGCCTACAGATGCCGAATTCGACAGCAAGTGGTACAACTTGCAACCATGGACAAGTATGTGCTGGATAACAATCTGTTCCGAGTAATCAAGGAAGCCAGAGTACCTGGTGATGTGTTATCTATGCCATTACTCACAGTTAAGGCATCAGAAAATCACAATAACCGCCTTAAAGGTAACTATGAACAAGATGAACTGGTGAGGCTGTTCAAGGAGATGAACTACTATGAGTGATGCAAAGGTAACATCCTTTACGGTCAGATCATTACTGGGTGATGCATCTCGTTACCTTATCCCCATGTACCAGCGTAATTATGCTTGGGGAGAGGGGGAGATCACTCAACTTGTGCAGGACATACTCGACTACCAACAAAAAAGCCTGCATAGCCTATACCCTCAAACTTACTACATCGGTACGTTAGTCGTGTTCACTCGTCCTGATGGGGACGCAGAGATAATCGACGGGCAGCAACGTTTCACTACCCTATCCCTTCTTGCTAACTGGTTAAAAAAACATGCGGGATCCACGCTTGATATGAGCTGGTACCAAGGGATTAACTTAGGGTTTGAGAGCAGACCTAAGTCTGGCGAAACCTTTGCTCGGCTCTGGCAAGGCGTCGAACCGCATAAACTGCGGAGCAAGGAATTTAATGAAGGGCTGATCAAAGGCTACGAACTTATTGGCAAGGTTCTAAGCGACTTGAAATTAGTTGGTGAGTCATTAACTCATTTTTATACCTATCTGTTCGACCATGTACAAATTGCCCGAATAGAAGTGCCTGCTGATACCGACCTCAATCATTTTTTTGAGGTGATGAACAACCGAGGCGAGCAACTTGAAAAACATGAAGTGGTGAAAGCGCAATTGATGGCTGTGCTCAACGAGATAACGGACCAGCAAGCTCGGCAGAGCAGCCTGAACACCCTCTCACGAGTTTGGGATGCTTGCTCCAACATGGAACGTTATGTCCAGTACGGTTTTACACCAGCCGAACGTCATCAATTATTTGGGCAGGAAAATTGGGGGCAATTTGTGCCTGCTGATTTTAATTCCCTAGCTGACATGCTTATCCCATCGGCTTCGGCGCTTGGTACAAGAGAGAACCAAACAAACCGCACACTGGCTGACATTATCAAGTCATCTTCAACCATAAGTGGTGAAAGAGGCGACGAAGATGAAGGTAGCTCAGAGCGTTTTAATAGTGTTATCAATTTCTCCAACTTCCTGCTCCATGTTTTGCGTGTCTGCAGCAACATAGGCAAGAACAGGGTAGATGTTCCGCTTGACGACAAACAATTAATCGAACAGTTCGAACTTCGGCTGTTAAAGCAGAATGACCCGATTAAAGCAGTACAGGATTTTGTCTTTGCACTTGGCTTTGTTGAATAAATCAGATTTCGGGTAAGTCTCCCCCGTAGCGGGTTGTGTTTTCAGGCAATACGCACGCTTTCAGGCATACCTGCTTTCGTCATTTTGTTCAGCGCTCGT
>NZ_VDAF01000057.1:0-4176 GCF_019584525.1 Enterobacter sp. EC_50
AAGACGATAGTTACCGAAAAGAGCGTGGTAGTCGGACTGAACGGGGGGTTCGTGCATACAGTCCAGCTTGGAGCGAACTGCCTACCCGGAACTGAGTGTCAGGCGTGGAATGAGACAAACGCGGCCATAACAGCGGAATGACACCGGTAAACCGAAAGGCAGGAACAGGAGAGCGCACGAGGGAGCCACCAGGGGGAAACGCCTGGTATCTTTATAGTCCTGTCGGGTTTCGCCACCACTGATTTGAGCGTCAGATTTCGTGATGCTTGTCAGGGGGGCGGAGCCTATGGAAAAACGGCAAGCCCGCATCCTTTTTCCGGCCTTTCTTGACCTCCGCTCCATCTCGTTACCTCGTCATTCGTGAGCCGGTACCGCTCGCCGCAGCCGAACGACCGAGCGTAGCGAGTCAGTGAGCGAGGAAGCGGAATATCTCTTGTATTGCATCTTCTGCTGACGCGCCGGTGCCTCCTTTTTCTCCTGCCACATGAAGCACTTTCATAAAGTGTTACTCCACCGTAGCATATTGAGCCCATATACGCTCCGCTAGCGCTACGTGACTGGTTCAGGGCTGCGCCCCGAAACCCTCTAACAACCTCTCAGCTATTGGATATCACCCCATGCCATCTGAATATGATGAACAACTGGATTCGACTGATACGCAGCTTCCCGGCGAATATGACCTTTTTGATTTAATGGCGCAGGTTACTGAAGAGAACCTGCACGCCCCGGTGGATTTTGGGCCGCCTGTCGGCCGTGAAGTGTTATAGCTTTTTCGCTTACCCGCGTACGTGGTAATACGCCGGTATTACATCTTATTTCTTTATTTTCATGTAATTACAGGTGGTTGTAATACGTTGCGTATTACATAAATAAACGGGGACTTCAGTTTTTACCTTTTAATTCATGCAATTGCGATGAAAATCGCGGTTGCGTATGGTGTATGACCATTTAAGGGATAATGTAACCTGACTTTTAAAGAATGAATCTATCTTTGGTAGCGCATGAGATCGATAAAAAGCGTTCCACATCAGGCGGTTCATGGATACATGAACCGGAAAGGACAAAAATAAGACAATTGTAGGACATTTTTTGCGTTTTACTCTTATTTTTGGACTATTATGAGACAAATGTAAGACATTATGGGCGGTATATGGCGAATTTTAACCCTGGTCCAAGAACAGCCATTGCAGCTGTCAGGGATTCCAAGAACGATATAGAAACCTGGAAGAAAAATGGTATCCGTAGGGAAGAGATTGTGACTGTACTGAATAAACGTTACGGCCTGAATATCTCACTGGTTGCGTTTGATAAGGCTCTTTACAGATTGAGAAAAAGTACAGATGAACCGTCTCTTGCTGATGTGGATTCTGTGTCTGCTGCAGAAACGAATTTCTCTGAAGCCAGTGGGCCTGAAAATGGTTTTTTTCTGTCCGGGAATGACTTCATGCGAGCAGAAGAAGAATCTCAAAGAATGGTTGAGTCATTCAGAGATAGCCTTGGCAGGAAGAAAGGATTCTGATTTTGAATTCTAAGTAGTGAAATAGTGGATCCTCTACTCGAAATTGTCGGATACCTGCAATTACCTACCGTGCCTTACGGCTTGGTCAATGCCTCACGGCCACGCAATAAATTACGTCCCCGTTCACCGTTTTCGGATAAGAAGAACATCGGAAACAGGACTTACCCCGGCTGAATGGCGTGAATTTCCGCGCTATGCACTTGCGCGCATACTCATGCATGCCGTAAAAATAGAGCCTGCGCGTTTCTGGCGGGTTTTCGGGTGGTTTGTTGCCTGTTTTACCGGTTTTCCGTCAGAAACGCCCTCAGCGCCTCTCAGGCGGTGCACGCAACAGATGTTATGGTAAATCCAACTGATTGGCAGGTACAAAAAAAGCCCCGCAGGGCTTTTTTGCTATGAGTTAGCCATATTTTCGTGCGAATTTTTCATCGGAATCGCGGTGATGACTCCAACTTACTGATAGTGTTTTATGTTCAGATAATGCCCGATGACTTTGTCATGCAGCTCCACCGATTTTGAAAACGACAGTGACTTCCGTCCCAGCCTTGCCAGATGTTGCCTCAGATTCAGGTTATGCCGCTCAATGCGCTGCGTATATCGCTTGCTGATAACGTGCAGTTCTCCCTTCAGGCGTGATTCATAAAGCGGCCAGCCATCCGTCATCCATACCACGACCTCAAAGTCCGACAGCAGGCTCAGAAGACGCTCCAGTGTGGCCAGAGTGCGTTCACCGAATACGTGCGCCACAACCGTCCTCCGAATCCTGTCATACGCGTAAAACAACCAGCGCTGGCGTGATTTAGCGCCGACGTAACCCCACTGTTCGTCCATTTCAGCGCAGACAATCACATCACCGCCCGGTTGTATGCGCTAGGTTACCGACTGCGGCCTGAGTTTTTTAAGTGACGTAAAACCGTGTTGAGGCCAACGCCCATAATGCGTGCACTGGCGCGACATCCGACGCCATTCATGGCCATATCAATGATTTTCTGGTGCGTACCGGGCTGAGAGGCGGTATAAGTGAACTGTAGTTGCCATGTTTTACGGCAATGAGAGCAGAGATAGCGCTGATGTCCGGCAGTGCTTTTGCCGTTACGCACCACGCCTTCAGTAGCGGAGCAGGAAGGACATCTGATGGAAATGGAAGCCACGCAAGCACCTTAAAATCACCATCATACACTAAATCAGCAAGTTGGCAGCATTACCCGCGAGGTGACCAATCGGGTTCCTCATGGGAATAAAAACTGCTGCAGTTGGCCCAGTGCCACGGAGAATCAGTTAGGCAATGGAAGGGTAATAAATAGAACTGACTGCCCTTATTCACTTGAGGTTTATCGGGAGGCCCGCTATTAGCGGGCTTTTCTGCATCTGGCGTGTAACGGATGTTGCTAGAATACGGTTATTAATCGTTACAGGCTAATAAAAAGACCTGTTTAACTTATTTTTATATTCAAGTATAGATCTTTTTATTATATGATACGAGGAGGAAAAGATAACGGCTATAATTAACGTTAGAGCCATAATTAAAGCTGGTTTATACTTTTTATTCACTATTTCATCATTTATTGAAATGAAGTTTTTTTCTCCGGCAGTGTTTATTTTTGTTAATAATGCAACTTTTGCATATGTTTCAGTGCCATTTATATAGTTGCTGTCCTGGTTGTTAACTATGCTTTTATAAGTTTTATAATCTTGGATGTACCAGTCATCAATAGCTTTATGGATAGCGTTTACTTCAGCGGTAATCAGTGGTTTGTAGCGGTCATCACCAGCCCATGACAGGATTATTTTTTTTCCTCTTTCGTCTATATTTGATGTTATAGACTTGCTTTTATTGTTTATAATTGATTGTATGATATTCGCTTTACAATAAAAGTCAGACTCACAGTTAATAATCATGCTTGGCGAATTAGCGATCATATTTAATTCGTACTTTATATTTATTTTGTTTTTGTTTATCAGCAAGAAAATAGATGACAAAATCAATGAGAAAACAACAAACAAAATAATACTCACGATTTTTTTCTTAAGAAAGAGAAATAACTCGATGAAATCAATATCAGGTGAATTGTTTTCCATTTTTCATATACCAACAATAGTTATTAAATTATAGCTTAAATAAATAAATAAAATTAAAATAGCCGTGATGAATATTTTCGCTGATTTACTATATTTCATTTTAAAATCCAATCAAATAAAAACATTTTACCTATTATTTAGGTGTGAGAAAACTCCTAAAATCAATTTTTTTTGTTTGTTTTTTGTTCGGTTATGTCTATGGAGAGAGTTGTTATCAGCCTGTATCCTTTCCACATATTTTAAGATCTTCTTGAGATCCTTGTGTTACAGCCGTAATCTCTTGGTCTGAAAACGAAAAAACCACCCGGCAAGGTGGTTTTTCGAAGGTTCATTAAACCGGCAAGTTTATGAACCGTGGTAACAGGGTGTACAAGACCGCTGCCACCAAAATCGTCCTTCTAGTTTAGCCGCAGTCTGGCTCTAACTTCAAGAACTCTGCATCAGTAATCTCTTGTACACCCTCTACCAATGGCTACCGCCAATGGCGATTTGTCGTGCCTTTTCGGGTTGGACTCAAGACGATAGTTACCGAAAAGAGCGTGGTAGTCGGACTGAACGGGGGGTTCGTGCATACAGTC
>NZ_VDAF01000058.1:0-3587 GCF_019584525.1 Enterobacter sp. EC_50
CGTTGCATAGGTCGGGTCTCAGTCCAGGGCATAGCGAGTCTCCTCTTCTATGCCAGTTATAACTGTTACCCATGTATCCGGTCTAAAGTGTTACCCATGTTTCCGGTTCATACCCATCGCCTGCCGGGGATGAGATATAAGTAAATGACGAGATGCTGCTTTTTAAAGGCAAACTGTATCACTATTGTAATTAGGACTTCAGGATGTCTAGGAACAAAGAAATGTGGTGAATGAAAAATAAAAGCTATAAAATGCAGGTCATGGCTAACGTTCTTAGTGTGGTTTCTTTAAGTGCAGAGCTCAATTCCGCTTCGTTTACTAGAAGTAAACTCTTCGCTGATCTGGCACTGGCCATACTTGCAGAGTGTTATTGCAGTGATGGTACGGGACCAATTTAATGGACTTGTTATTAATCAGCAGAATTTATTGTCTTTATTAGTTCCTCCCTCAAAATATTGTCAATATGGTCGTGAAAATCTGATGCGTGAGTATCAGGAGCATTTATTGTATTTGCAGCGATTATGCCGTTATTGTCAGGCGTCGGGCATTGGCGTTTGGTTGCAAGGTGAAGCGCTACCACGGGATGGAAAAATACAAGAAAAATATCCAGAGTATGCTTTGATTGATAATATTAGCGCAGATGAAATTTTCTGGAAAAACTTCTATCAGCACGCACTCTTTGAAGCCTTGGAGCAGCTATCCGGCATTGATGGAATGATTGTTAATCTTCACCGACATCAACCCTATAAAGCCAGCTGGGTCTCGACAATCCCATTTCTCTACCAAACCCTGCGAAGCCTGGGAAAAAAAATGGTCCTGCGTGACTACATGGAGGATGAGGCAGCATCGTGGCAATTAGTCAATGCGTTGCAGGTATTACCTCCGGATGTGAGGGTGTCAATAAAAGCAGTTGCTCATGGTTATCGCCCGGGTTTTGTCAATAACCCTTTATTGACTCAGCTTGAAGGTCGGGTCAAGTGGATTGAGTTTGATATGTGGGGGCTGGAGTACGGCTGGACTCTACTACCGTGCTACTTATTAGAGGAAATTCAGGGCCGTCTTAGCTGGGTTGAAAGTATGGCCGGTGAGGAACTGGAAGCGATTACGGGACGGCTTAGTTGGGAATGGATCTCTAACAGTTCCCTGATTAACTCCGTAAATTCAGTGAACCTGCATGGCTTAGCGATGTTTGGCCGTGAAATATTTATGTCTGAGAAACAGGCGTTTCATTGCTGGCTCACGGATATGCTTGAGCGTAAGGTGGAGGCGGCTGAATTAAACATCTTTCATCAATTGTACGCCAGCAGCTATGAATGGATGAGAAAGACCCCCTATATCCTGGGGCATGTTTTACACCATTTCAGCCAGGTCCCGGTAAGCTATGCACAAGCCGTAAAACAACTGCAGTTTCATTTGCTTAAATCTGATGATTATGCTGCGACGGTCTTGTTCCCGATAAACGATCCCGATGCCGGACGCGAACAGTTCCAGCAATTAGTGTTAGAGAAAGAACGAGCTATGTTTTTGGCACAAGACTCCCGTAACCGGCTCTTTCAAATAATACACTCCATTGATATGTCGGATGAGAAAAAAGATTTATTCAAACGCGTCTGGGACCGCGTACCGTACTACACTGAAATGTTCAACAGAGTCGCACGAAGTGTCGCTATGAAAATGATGGTCGATCGTTACGGCCATCAGAGTGGCATATCTTCATTTGAATTAAATAGTGAAATTAATGAACTGCGCCTTCTGGCGATTCGAATTTCTGCGTGGATTGATAAAGAAGAACAACAACAGCCACATTATCTGGCTATGCTATTTGATCCTGCCAGGCTACTTAGCCTGGCAGAAAGTTTGACAGAAAATTGATCAATTATGACCCGGCATTTTTTAATTGCTGATAAAAATCCCGCAATACATAAAATGCTTTTTTGCGCGTTATTTTATCTGCGGTAATCAGTCCCTTGCAATTGAATCCTTTCTGATAGGGGTTCTGACGTCTTTCTGTACGGTAGTCATACAACAACCATGGAGTAAAACCGCGCACATAATTGAGTTTTGGCAGATACTCGGTCTGTTTGCGATAAACATCCGCCATATAGTTTTCCGAGAATGGCCCCGACTGAGGCGCATGTTCGCCCGGAACGCCCTCGGCACCAGTTTCAGTGATGACAACAGGCTTTGTTGGCGACGAGTTTTCACCGAGCACAATCAGATCGTCAAAATTCTCTTCGTACCAGCCGTAATACTCATTCAGACCGATAATATCAAGATAATCTGCCAGACGATCTTCAATCTTCATTTTTGCATGATTGACAAGGCAAGCGGCAGAAATCAAACGGCTGGGATCGGCCTTTCGGGCTGCGTCAATCAACATGCTCATAAAATCCAGGCGTTCATCGGTATCGGCATTTTCATTACCCACTGACCAGATAATTACGCTCGCACGGTTTCGGTCACGATAGATTAGCTCCATCAACTGATTATGTGCATCGCGTTGCGTTGTCGGATTTTTAAAATCTATCGCCCAGTAGTTTGGAATTTCTTCCCAGAGCAACAAACCGACCTCATCCGCAATACGCGCGACCATCTCATGGTGGGGGTAATGCGCCAGTCTCAGGTAGTTGCAGTTCAGCTCTTTAGCATCATGAAAACGGCGGCGGATATCCGCTTCGTTGGTCATTTTTCCCAATAATACATCATCTTCGTGACAATTTATGCCGCGTAGATAGAGCGATTTACCGTTGAGACGGATATCCGTACCCACAACGTCAATTTGCCTGAAACCCACGCGGTCGCTGACACAGTCGCGCCCCAGCGATGCCATAACGCGATACAATTTAGGGTGTTCAGGAGACCAAATTTGCGGTTCAGCAGACAGGTTAGCTTCAGCAATGCCATTCACCACCGGAAGAGTTACGGAGATGCCAAGTTCAGCGAGAGAGAAATTCACCTCTCGCGCATCGCCTTCCACTGCTATTCTCACGGCTATTTTATTATATTTGCCGTCTGGAACTAAATAAACGAACAGATCCCTGATATAAGTTTGCGGCGTTCGAATAATATCAATTTCACGGTATATCCCGCCATAGTTGAACCAGTCATTATTTCTCAAGGGTAGCCTGTCAGTAGTGCGGGTGTTATTCACACATAACATCACCACATTCTTTCCAGGCAGTAATACAGACGTTAATTCAGCGCAAAATGGAGTTGAGCCCCCATAGTGGTTGCCTATAAACTGATGATTGACAAAAACTTTGCAATCATAATTGGCTGCGCCAATGCGTAAGAAAATACGTTCATCCGCGTCCTGTTTGAGGTAATCAATGTCCCGGGTGTACCACGCACTCCCTTCATAATAAAACCATTTTTCTTTCATCATTTGCCAGCATCCCGGCACCGGAACGGTATCCCCGGCAAAAGGATCATAATCGTAAGGATCGCGACGTGTTTCAGCGTCGTTTTTCTCTAAGGAAGGTGCGAACAAGTCCCTGATATGAGATCATGTTTGTCATCTGGAGCCATGGAACAGAGTTCATCATGAGTCATCAACTTACCTTCGCCGACAGTGAATTCAGCAGTAA
>NZ_VDAF01000059.1:0-3255 GCF_019584525.1 Enterobacter sp. EC_50
CTGACACTCAGTTCCGGGTAGGCAGTTCGCTCCAAGCTGGACTGTATGCACGAACCCCCCGTTCAGTCCGACTGCTGCGCCTTATCCGGTAACTATCGTCTTGAGTCCAACCCGGAAAGACACGACAAAGCGCCACTGGCAGCAGCCACTGGTAACAGGATTAGCAGAGCGAGTTAATGTAGGTGGTGCTATAGAGTTCTTGAAGTGGTGGCCTAACTACGGCTACACTGGAAGGACAGTATTTGGTATCTGCGCTCTGCTGAAGCCAGTTACCAGGTTAAGCAGTTCCCCAACTGACTTAACCTTCGAAAAACCACCTCCCCAGGTGGTTTTTTCGTTTCTTGGAGAAGAGACTACGACGACAAATGACGGATCTCAAGAAGATCCTTTTAACGTACAAAAATTTCCGTTCTCCAAACTACCCACCAGGATAACTTACCAATCATAAAAATCATGATAGGCCACTACGGTCGATGTCTTGAAGCAATGCTCGGTTATAGTCGTTTATCTCTGAGGATTTTTAGCTTGTAACCAATCAGGCAAAGTCGTTATTGATGCCGGTTCATTAGAGAAATATAGGGGCCAATCCAGGGATTACCGGGGCATGTGATTTTTGACTAATTTTTTGTACTGCGACCGTCAGAATGAGTTAAACGCGTATCTACATTGAAGCAGTTCAATATGAGGAAAACAGGAATGACAGCACAAGATGTAATCAACGTTCTCACTATTCTTAAGGCCAACGACTCAACCAGTTTTAGCAAGATTCAACGCGCGTTAAAGATGAGTATTTCGCAGTTGGAGGGCATCATTGATGGGTTAACTGCAATGGGAATAGTGTATAAATCATCATTCACTTCATACAGCCTTACTGAGTTAACCTCTAAACCTGTTGTTAGTGACGGTGTAAGAAAGGCATTCGAAGATATCATTACCAATCGCGGTACTTACCTGTCAGAAGAACTACTACAAAAGGTAAGTACACCATTCATCCCACTGATGACGCACGAATACAAAAATGCCCCAGTTAAAGTGATGATCGTGGGGCAAGAAACTCTGGGAATGGAAGATGCTTTCAGTACCATCGTTTCGGTCGATGACTACATTAATGAGAGCATTGAATCCTTCAATAAATTCAATTTTGGTGAAGATTTAAGGAATAGCCACTTTTGGTATGCATTTGATGAAGTAGTAAAGTATTTTAACCTACCATCCAGAAGGCATGCTTATTGGACTAATCTTCATAAGTTTCAATTAATTGAAAATGATGGAGATAGTGTCAGCATTTCCAAACTACCTTCAAAAGATATCATGACAATGATTCATATGCAGCGTGAATTATTCTTGGCTGAAATTAAAGATACCAAGCCAGATATCATCATCTACTTCACGGGTGGGCAAACCTGGGTGTTAGATCATTATCTAAACAATGGTAAAAAATTAGCAGTTAAGGCAATAGATGAACGCTCGCATCTGGGGATTATCCAGACAGAATTTTTGCATTGCCCAATCGCTATATGTACCGACCACCCTGCTAGAAGGGGATATACTCAAGCCATCGTAGATCATAGAGCTAATCTGCTTAAATATGCTGCTGACAAATTTTATGCAAGTGAATCGGCACGGGTTTAACAGACCACCCAGAGTCATTTAAGATCGCTTACATCGAAATGTTTTATAACAGTAACGTCGGCATGGTTCTAGCGAACACATGTCACCGACAGAATATGAAAACCAGTATTATCAACGGCTCGGAAGTGTCTAGATTATCCGTGGCGATTCAATTTACCATAACATCCGTTGCCCGCACCGCCTGAGAAGCTCTCAGGGCGTTTCTGACGGGAAACCGGTAAAACAGGCAACAAACCACCCGAAAACCCGCCAGAAACGCGCAGGCTCTGTTTTTACGGCATGCATGAGTATGCGCGCAAGTGCATAGCGCGGAAATTCACACCATTCAGCCAGGGGAAGTCCTGTTTCCGGCGTTCTTCCCATCCGAAAACGGTGAACGGGGACGCAATTTATTGCGTGGCCGTGAAGCGTTGCCGGCGCAGCCGGAAAACCCGCTGTCAGCACGTTCAGGAAGGGGGTGATGTACAAATGGCACAGAGGATGAAAGTGACGTATGAGCTGAAGGAATGATGTAAAAGTGATGTATAAATGATGTAAAAGTGTTGTAAAAGTGATGTATGAACTGAAGGAGCGATGTAATTCTGTAGTCAGGAAGAATAACCCGTTCATGCAGGCATGAACGATACAGTGAGGAACGCTTTTTTTTGTCACGATCTCCCCTTAACCTGCGTAAATCACCCTCCATGGTTGATTATTTTTCAACCTCAAAATGGTCATACACCTAACGCAGCCGCGATTTTCATCGCAACTGCATGAATTAAAAGAAAAAAAATGAATGTTTCGTTTTCACGAGTAATACCCAGGTATTAAAAACCCACTGTAATTACATGAAAATAAAGAAATAAAAGGTAATACCGGCGTATTACCACGTACGCGGGCAAGCGAAAAAGCTATAACGCTTCCCGGCCGACAGGCGGCCCAGAATCCACAGGGGCATGCAGGATCTCTTCAGTAACCTTCGCCATTAAATCAAAAAGGTCATATTCGCCGGGAAGCTGCGTATCAGTCGAACCCCGTTGCTCATCATATTCAGATGGCATGGGGTGATATCCAGTAGCAGAGAGGTTGTTAGCGGGTTTCGGGGCGCAGCCCTGAACCAGTCACGTAGCGCTAGCGGAGTGTATACTGGCTAAACTTCAGAGATGCCAAGGAAGGGACAGGATATGTTTTGGAGTATCGCCACCACGGTGGCGATACTCCAAAACGCCTGGTCAGGGCACAGCCCCGACACCCCAGAGCCGACTGTAGGTCACTGGGCGAACGCGGCGGAATGATGTCGGATGACGTCATTTTGCGGCGTTCGCCCTATCCTGCATCGTATTAAAAAATGCAGCTATGGCGCGTACGGTGCCAAAGATAAGCCCGGAGATATTCCGCTTCCTCGCTCACTGACTCGCTCCGCTCGGTCGTTCGGCTGCGGCGAGCGGTACCGGCTTACGGGCGGGGCGGAAATTTCCTGGTATCTTCCAGGAAGAAGCTTAACAGGGAAGCAAGAAGGCCACGGCGAAGCCGTTTTTCCATAGGCTCCGCCCCCCTGACAAGCATCACGAAATCTGACGCTCAAATCAGTGGTGGCGAAACCCGACAGGACTTAAAGATACCAGGCGTTTCCCCCTGGTGGCT
>NZ_VDAF01000006.1:0-200277 GCF_019584525.1 Enterobacter sp. EC_50
TGACGTGGTTTTGTTCGCCTTAACCATCCTGATATTTGCTCTGGAGACCATTTCATCTCCAGCTTTTCCAGAACAAGCTTTCGCAATGGTAAATTTTGATCCAGTAAGCACGGTTTTGGCCTTTTCGCCATTCTGTTGGCTCGGTTATTAGCATCAACAGCTTTGTAATAGCGTCTGCCCCGATTACGCTGAACTTCACGTGAGATCGTCGAAGGACTGCGATTCAGCGCAGTAGCTATCGCACGAATGCTCATTTTGGCTGACAAACCAGCTCGTATCTCCTCGCGCTCAGACAGTGTCAGGTGAGCTACAGCCCGCTTACGCTCATGGGGTTTTATGCCGCCAGTATCCCTTAACATAGTGAAGATCGTTCCGGGTTTTGAACCCAGGATATTCGCTATTTCACTGAAGCCTGTTCCGTTCTTCCATAGTTCAAAAACAGAGGCTTTTTCCTCTGCTGTAAATGTTCGTCTCATTCAAAAAACCTCCGCAACCCCATGTTTTCACATAACTGTTGCGTTGACCAATTGAATCTACAGCGCTTTTTTTAATATGTCCCGTTCGTCCGTAACCCGCTTCAACTCTTTCTGAAGACGGCGGATCTCGGCCTGAGCATCTGACTGTTCATTATGAGTGGAAGAATCCGGGCCGTACTTCTTTATCCAGGCGTAAAGACTGTGAGTGGTGATATCGAGACGTGTTGCAACACTGGAAACAGAATGACCACGATCAACAACCTGTTTGACTGCTTCAATTTTAAACTCTTCAGGATAACGCTTACCGCTCATGGGCACCTCTCTTTAAGTCATCTTAAATGACTCTGAGGTGTCTGTTAAACCCGTGGCGATTCAATCATATGATTAAGCCACTCGATTGAGTGGCTTTTTTGTTGGCTAAATAACGGGTGCCCCCTCGTTGTCCCCTGAGTTTTCCCCCAAGCATTCGCCAGGCTGTATCCCTCCTCTGATTTTTGCTGCACCCTATGCAAGCACATACGGAATCAATCACACATAGCCCGGCCTGCCGCTCACCCTCACAAACCCTAAAAACTAAAGAAATCCCCCATCGCGCCGATCATCATCCGTGTGTATTATTTCCTGTAGCTTTTACAACAACTAACCTTAACTCAAATACTTAAGCGCCAAAGCGAAAGGCATCATGAGCACACCGATCAAACGGCTAGAAATCATTAAAAATGCCATTGAACTGGAAGATGACGACATCATCCAGAGCCAGCTGACACGCCTGAAAAATGAAGCGTTTGACGATGATCTACAGGCAATCGTCGTGGCGCTTGAGGAGAAGAACTACACCGCGGCCATGGCGGCCATTACCGCCTGGCTGCAGGGCCAGCGCGCCGTGACGCCGTGGCGCGATCCGCAGGTGGCGGCCAGCAAGCTGGAGCTGAAGGCGCTGGAAGAGCGTCTGCGCGATCTGATTGACCGCCGCAACGCGCGGGTGCAGCAGCTTGATGAGTTCAACGATCTCTATTTCTCCCGCCTGGGGCCGCTGATGCAGCAGATCCTCGCCCTGCGTAAAACGCTGGCGGAGCTGAACCTGCGTCGTCAGCAGGCGGAAGCGCGTCGTCGCGAGGAGGATTACCGTCGCTGCCAGCACTATATGGCGCAGGCGGTAGAGGTGCTGGCGACGCTGACCCAGCGCTGGCGCGATCTCCCGGCGGACTCCGTGCAGGCCGCCGAGGCGCGTAAGCATCTGGAGCAGCAAAGCAATCTGATTGCCAACCTGCTGGCCGAAGCGCTGGAGCTGGAGAGCGGCTTAACGCGCGAAGAGGAGCCTGCGCGTCAGGCGCGCGACGAGGCGAACGAAGAGTACGAGAAGTATCGCGAACAGCATCACGATGCCGAAGTGCGGCTGCACAAAGGTAAGCATCTTTCACAAGAGGACCAGAACGAACTCAAGCGTCTCTGGCGGCAGGCGAGCAAGCTCTGCCACCCGGATCTGGTGGCGGACGATTTGAAAGAAGAAGCCAACAGCATGATGGTACAGCTTAACCAGGCGAAGCAGCGCGGCGATGTGAAAGCCATTCGTTCGCTGGTGGCCCGCCTGCAGCAGGGCTTCGAGCCATTGATGGCAAGCGACAGGCTGAACGATCTGGAACGTATCCGCAAAAAAATGGCGCAGGTTCGCGAGCAAATCGACATTTTAGTGAACGAGCTGGCGGAGCTGGATAAAGAGGAGTCCTGGCTGCTGGTCTCCTCGCTGAGCAATATGGAAGCGTACTTTGCTCAGCAGGAGAAAGCGCTGCACGAGGTCCGCGCCTCGCTCGAACATCAGGTGAACGAAGCGCAGCTGGATTCGGCAGCCTGATTATTTGGCGTGCCAGTATGCGCTGGCACGCACCAGCTGTGGGTCAATCGCGTCGGTTTCAAACTGACGGCTCAGGCGTTTCACCACCTTCCCTTCCCCGGTCAGCCAGATAAAGTAATCGTCCTCCGGAACAGTCAGCGCCGCCAGATGGTCAGCGACTGCCTGCTCGCTGTGGCCCACCACCCACGTGATGTTGAACGCGCTCAGGTGCGCCAGATAGTCCTGGTACGATTCATCCCCAACCGTCACGACCGCGTGTATGTCCGGGCGAACCGGCAGTTGAGCAATGCTCTCTAAGCGTCGGCGCAGCGCGGGCATGCCGGATTCATCGCACACGTACAGCTGCCAGGCGTAATCCTCCGGCACCACCAGCGAACCGCGCGGGCCGCCAATGGTCAGCTTGTCTCCCGCTTTCGCCTCAACCGCCCAGCTGCTGGCAATGCCGCCGTCATGAATGAAGAAATCGAGCATCAGCTCATGACGGACCTCATCATAGAGCGGCGTATAGTCGCGCGCCTGCGGACGCACGCCGTCACCCCAGTCGATGCCTTCATCGGTGACCACCGGTGGCGTAAACGTTGTCCCGGGTGCCGGGAAAAAGACTTTGGTATGGTCGTCGAAACCGCGGGAGCTAAAGCCCTCCAGCGCCTCGCCGCCTAGCACAATGCGCTGAAAACCCGCGCTTACGCGCTCAACGCGGAGCACCGTCAGCTCGCGAAAACGCAGGTCATTACGAACACGCTGTGGATAACGAGTAGATGCCATTTTTAGACCCTTTTCTGGTGAATACGATATATCTAAATCAATTTTCAAATGATAATGATTACTAATAAGGAAAAATGCAAGATCTTTTAGATTGCATCTGAATATATCTTAGATATAGTTTAGATATATCAAAAAAAGGGAATACTATGCGACACGAACACGAGGGCGGCGGACGTCGGCCGCGCTTTTTCGGCCACGGCGATTTGCGGCTGGTGATTCTGGATATCCTGACCCGCAACGCGAGCCACGGCTATGAGCTGATTAAAGAGATCGAGAACCTGACCCAGGGGAACTACACCCCGAGCCCGGGCGTCATCTATCCAACCCTGGATTATTTGCAGGATCAGGCGTTTATCACCATTACAGAAGAAGAGAACGGGCGTAAGCGCATTGCGATTACCGCTGAAGGACAACGCTGGCTGGACGAAAACCGGGAACAGCTGGAACAGATCCAGGTGCGTATCAAAGCGCGCAGCGTCGGCTTTCAGCTGCGCAAAAACCCACAGATGAAGCGGGCGCTGGATAACTTTAAGGCGGTATTAGACCTGAAAGTGAATCAGGGAGAGCTCAGCGACGCGCAGCTTAAGCAGATTATCGGCGTGATTGACCGCGCGGCGCTGGAGATCTCCCAGCTGGATTAAGCCGGTGCGTGCTCGCTCACGCGGAAGACGCGTACCAGCTCTTTCAGGTGCATCGCCTGTTCGTTAAGCGATGCCGCCGCCGCGACGGATTCCTCCACCAGCGCGGAGTTTTGCTGGGTAGTGGCATCAATCAGGCCAATCGCGCTGTTGATCTGCGAGATCCCCTCCGTCTGCTCATGGCTGGCCTGACGGATCTCGCGCAGGATCGCATCCATCTCCTCCACGTTGCCAACCATGCCGTTGATCAGCCCACTCGCTTTTTCGACCAGGTTCATCCCGTCCTGGGTCTGGCTGGTGGAGCTCTCAATCAGCTCGCGGATTTCGCTGGCAGACGACGCGCTCTTCTGGGCAAGCTGGCGCACCTCTCCGGCCACTACCGCAAAGCCGCGGCCGTGCTCACCGGCGCGCGCCGCTTCCACCGCCGCGTTCAGCGCCAGAATATTGGTCTGGAACGCAATAGCGTCGATCAGGTCGATAATGTCGGACATCCGGTTGGAGGTCTCGTTAATCAGGCGCATTTTGCTGGTCACCTGCTTCATCATCTCACCGTTGTTTTTGACCACCGTGGCGGCATCGGCAGAAAGGTTGGTCGCTTCACCGGTATGCGAGGCGGTATTTTTCACCGTGGCGGTGATCTGCTCCATCGAGGCGGCAGTCTGTTCAACGGAGCTGGCCTGCTCTTCCGTGCGTGCGGCCAGATCCTGGTTACCGGCGACAATCTGCGCGGCTGCGCTGGAGATATTCTCCGAGCCGGTCTGCACCTGCTGCACAATGTCCAGCAGACGCGTCTTCATCTCCATCAGCGCATGCAGCAACAGGCCCGTTTCGTCTTTGCCGTGCGGCGTGATGCTGCCCGTCAGATCGCCCTCTGAAATCGCTTTTGCAAAATTCACCGCCTCACCGAGCGGGCGGGTGATGGCGCGCACGATAAACCAGCCAATCAGGCTGCCTGCCGCAACGCTAAAGAGCGTGAGCAGGATCAGCAGCAGACGGTTAGACCTGAAATCTCCTTCCACCTGCGTGCCCGCACGCTGCATCTCGCTGTTCTGAATGGCGATCAGCTCCTTCACCTTCGCTTTATAAGCCTGCTGCACGGCGAGGGTGGTAGTCATCATTTCCTGTATGGCGCCCGCACGGTTGTTGTTCTGCACCGCCTGCAGAATGCGGTAGCGTGAATCCAGGTACTGCTGGCGCACGCTGCGGATATCCGCCAGCACCTGCTGAGACTGTTGATCCTGCAAGGCGTTGTTCAGCTCGCCCAGGATCACCGTGATATGCTCGCTGATCTCTTTCAGGCGCTGCTGAGATTGCCCCGTGTAGGTACCCTGCTCGTCCAGCAGCATCAGCTGTTGAGTGCTAATAAATTCCTGGAAGTTATCAATTAACTGGTTCGCTTTTACCGTGGTCGGATAGTCATGGGTAACAATGGACTGCATCCCATTATTTGCCCGGTTCAGGCTCAGCAAAGACACACTTGCGCTGATCGCCATCAGGACAATAAAGAACCCAAACGCCAGAAATAATTTCGTGCCGATCTTTACGTCATGAAAGAACATATTTTCTCCATCGATGTGATTATTTCTCAGACGATCGCTGTTATCGGTAACGATTTCGCTAACTTTATGAGTTTGATCGTTTTTTTATTTCATAATCCTCACAATACATAGGTGCAGGCTATTAATATGGCCTCATCGATCGTTACCAGACCGCCAAACGGGGTATTTTCGAAATAGCATTCTGAAGAACTGACTTAGGCAGGAATAAATAACTGAGGCACTTTCTTTAGTTATTTAATATTAAATTAACAACAAACCCCATTAATAGTCACAATCAGAAAAATAAAAAACCGTTTATTCCCTACGGTATGAACGGTTTTTTTGGAACATGACTGACTCAATGGAGCACGGTCACCGCATCCTTAAGGCGTCCGGCGCGGTGCTTCACCATGGCCGAAATGTGCGCGCTCTCCTCGACCAGATCGGCGTTTTTCTGCGTGATGCTGTCGAGTTCAGCTACCGCGCGGGTTAGCTCTGATAAGCCGGTTGCCTGCTCGGAGGTCGCGTGGCTGATCTGGGCGATAAGCTGGGTCACGTTTTTCACCTGCACAACGATATCATCCATCGTACGGCCCGCGGCATGAACCTGCTCAGAACCGGACTGCACCTTGCTGGCACTGGCATCAATGAGTTTACGAATATCGTTAGCCGCACTGGCGCTGCGGCTGGCGAGATGACGGACTTCGCCCGCGACCACGGCAAACCCTTTGCCCTGCTCCCCTGCCCTTGCCGCTTCAACCGCCGCGTTTAGCGCCAGAATGTTGGTCTGGAACGCGATATCGTTAATCAGGGAGGTGATCGAGCCAATGCGCTGCGTGCTGTCGGCAATCTCATCCATCGTTTTAACGACGGTTTGCATCGCGTTGCCCCCTTTCGTCGCCGCGCTGCTGGCTGCCACGGATAGTTTGTCCACCTCGGCGGCGGTCTCGGAGTTACTCTGAACGGACGCGGCCATCTGGTTCATTGTCGCGACGGTCTGCTGCACGTTCGCCACGGTCTGACGGGTCCGATCGTTCAGATCTTCATTTCCCTGCGCCAGCCTGTCGCTCCCGTCACGGACGCTCACCACCTGGCTCGACACGTCATTGATCAACCAGCGGCACATCAGGCCAAGTTGTCCTACCGCGCGCAGCGTCAGGCCCAGCTCATCGCTGCGGTTAAGATGTTGCACGCTGTTGCGCTCGCCGGTGGCGACCTTCAGCGCCTGTCGCGCCACATTCTCTATCGGGCGGACAATCTGTTGCTCAAACAGCAGCGTTCCCATCAGCATCACCACCGCAGCGGCGGCAAGCGGTAACCAGCCTGCGGAGGTGGCGGCCAGCGTGGCGGCGAGTCCGGCAAAGAGCACCGCCATCACGCTGCGCACGCGCCAGCGCAGCGGCATGGCCGGGAGTTTACCCAGCCAGCCCTTTCCCACCACCAGCCCTTTGTGAATACGTTTTTTACAGCGCCCGTCGTTCAGCGCCCGGTAGAGCGGCTCCACGGCGGCGATCTCTTCCACTGTGGCTCTGGTGCGAATCGACATATAGCCCGTCACCTGCCCGCGGCGCACCATCGGCACCGCGTTAGCACGCACCCAGTAGTGGTCACCGTTTTTGCGCCGGTTTTTGACAATCCCGCTCCACGGCTCGCCCTGCTGCAGCGTGTACCACATATCGGCAAACGCAGCTTTTGGCATATCGGGATGGCGCACCATATTGTGCGGCTGGCCCGTCAGCTCATCGAGCTGATAGCCGCTCACCTGAACAAAGGTGTCGTTGGCGTGGGTGATGTAGCTGTGGACGTCTGTGGTAGACATTAAGGTGGTGTCATCGTCCAGAGGGTATTCATTCTGGGTGACATAGGTTGGAGAGGACATCGTGAGCATCCCTTGCAGGTTATTTGAATGTTAATTTTGTGGGTCAATGTTTTTTCGGCGGTAAACAATTTATCTTTAGTTGTTAAACTTGATGAAGATCGCAGATTTGACTTAAACCATACTTTTTGTACGATATTTTAATTCATTGATTTCAAATACTTTCGCAAAGAAATTACCGACAAAGTATGACCTGTTAATGCCCGCTTAAGTTGCAGCGTATGCACCTCTTTAGTGCAGCGACGCTCTTCCCCCCTTTCTTTATACTTGCTGCCCCGTACCGCTAAATCCCGTTTGGCTTCTTTCGGCATGATTAAATATTGTGCAACATTATTTTAACCTGGCGTTTATCCCGATTTTCGTTAAGGCCTCTGAAGTGGCGTAATCCCTGCAATACTTAAACCAGTATCATGTGATACGCGATCCCCGGGAGCACATTTTGAACAGGTTACCTTCCAGCGCCTCGGCTCTTGCCTGTGCCGCGCACGCACTGAATCTCATTGAGAAGCGAACGCTTGATCATGAGGAGATGAAACAACTTAACCGTGAGGTCATCGATTACTTTAAAGAGCACGTCAATCCAGGGTTTCTGGAGTATCGCAAATCTGTTACCGCCGGCGGGGATTACGGAGCCGTAGAGTGGCAAGCGGGAAGTCTCAACACGCTTGTCGACACCCAGGGACAGGAGTTTATCGATTGCCTGGGAGGTTTTGGAATTTTCAACGTGGGGCACCGTAATCCAGTTGTGGTTTCCGCCGTACAGAATCAACTTGCGAAACAACCTCTCCATAGCCAGGAACTGCTCGACCCGCTTCGCGCCATGCTCGCGAAAACGCTGGCGGCCTTAACGCCCGGCAAACTGAAATACAGCTTCTTCAGCAACAGCGGCACAGAATCGGTCGAAGCGGCGATTAAGCTCGCCAAAGCGTACCAGTCGCCGCGCGGGAAATTCACCTTTATCGCCACCAGCGGCGCGTTCCACGGTAAATCCCTCGGCGCACTGTCGGCGACCGCTAAATCCACTTTCCGTAAACCGTTTATGCCGCTGCTGCCGGGCTTCCGCCACGTGCCGTTCGGCGACATTAACGCCATGCGCACCGTGCTGAGTGAATGCCGTAAAACCGGCGATGACGTGGCGGCGGTGATCCTGGAGCCCATTCAGGGTGAAGGCGGCGTCATCCTCCCTCCGCAGGGCTATCTGCCTGCCGTGCGTCAGCTGTGCGACGAGTTTGGCGCGCTGCTGATCCTCGACGAAGTCCAGACCGGCATGGGGCGTACCGGCAAGATGTTCGCCTGCGAGCACGAAAACGTGCAGCCGGACATTCTGTGCCTGGCGAAAGCGCTCGGCGGCGGCGTGATGCCGATTGGCGCGACGGTCGCCACCGAAGAAGTCTTCTCGGTGCTGTTCGACAATCCGTTCCTGCATACCACCACCTTTGGCGGTAACCCGCTGGCCTGTGCGGCGGCGCTGGCGACCATCAACGTGCTGCTGGAGCAAAACCTGCCTGCGCAGGCGGAGCAAAAAGGCGACATGCTGCTGGACGGCTTCCGCCAGCTGGGCCGGGAATACCCTGACCTTGTGCAGGAGGCGCGCGGCAAAGGGATGCTGATGGCGATTGAGTTCGTTGATAACGAAATCGGCTACAGCTTCGCGAGCGAGATGTTCAGGCAGCGTGTGCTGGTGGCCGGGACGCTTAATAACGCAAAAACCATTCGTATTGAACCGCCGCTTACGCTGACCATTGAGCAGTGTGAGCAGGTGCTAAAAGCGGCACGTAAAGCGCTGGCAGCACTCAGAGTGCGCGTAGAAGAGATCTGATTAATCCCCCCTCTTAACCGAGGGGGATTTCATTTTTCTGGTATAAATATTACAAATTGAAATAAAAGTATTATATTTCAGACATACATTTATACTTTTAAAATTATAAAGTTCCTTTTCTCTTACATGATTTTTTTTGCAACCAAACCGATATCCATACACCACCTTTATCTATTTGACCGCAAACAGGCCGCCCATTGTTAAAATCCGGTAAAAACACCACTACTTACATCATTTAAAAATATTAATTAATTCTAATATTATACCTAAAAAAAACTAACGGCATATTATACCACCATACATTGAAATAATATTTCACGACTCCTAGAATACCTGCCGCGGAACATCATAAACATGATGAAAAGAGCTTTTCAATAAGCCCGTCCATTATGCGAAATGCATATTCTAAATAACGGAACTTGTTAAACGTTATTCAAGTTCACGCTGTGAAAGCATATAGCTTTTACTCAATTTCAATTTGACAGAAAGATGTTTATTTAAAAGGATTTGTATGAAAAAGCACGTTTTAGCAATGGTCATTGCAACGGCAATGGTAAGTGGCGTAGCGATGAACGCACAGGCAGACACCGTCACGGTTTCTGGCGGTACGGTTAACTTCGTTGGCCAGGTTGTTAATGCTGCATGTTCGGTCGCAGCTGACTCCGTAGATCAGACTGTAACGCTGAGCCAGGTTCGTACTGTGAAATTGACGACAAAAGGAATGCAGGCGAACCAGAAAGAAGATTTCAAAATCGTTCTGGAAGATTGTGACACCACGGTAAGCCAGAACGCCGCTGTGATTTTCAACGGTCAGCAAGACGCAGCACTGGCAGGTTCACTGGCTAACACAGCGGGAGCTGGCTCAGCAACTAACGTCGCACTGCAACTGTTCGGACCGGATGGTAACGTACTCAATATCGGTGATACCTCCTCCAACGTGAAGCTGATCAATGGCGAGAACACCATCCCGCTGAGCGTTGACTACATCGCTACCGGTGCGGCCACGCCGGGTAACGTATCCTCGACTGCAACATTCCAGATGGTTTACTCCTGATTCGTTAGCAGCAGTAACACCCTCGGAATCTGATTCGGGGGTGTTTTGCCGATCCATCGAAACGGAGTCACTATGCGACAGGTCACCAGGCAATCAGTGCTGTTTTTCAGCGTATTGCTGTGCGTTGCACTGCCCGCCTCGGCAATTGACGACGGAAGCGTGCATTTTCAGGGGCAAGTCGTCAACACCGGCTGTTCCGTCAGTGCAGAAAGTCAGGACCAGATTGTGCGTATGGGCCAAATACGCAATAACGAATTTGCCGCAACGGGCGATTGGGCAGCACCAACAGCCTTTCAGATAACGCTAGAAGACTGCGATACCAGCGTCAGTCAACGTGCGGGCGTACTGTTCAGCGGCGAGTCCGATGCAAAAGACCCGCAAATTTTTCGCGCAGGTTATGGCGCAGGCGCAGCGCAGGGGATTGGTGTGGGAATATTTGACGCAACCGGCCATCTACTTATTCCGGATACAGCCCCGCCCTGGTACGCCCCCTTGCAGAACGGCGCCAATGTTCTGCGTTTTATGGCGAAATACCGCTCCACACAACCGCACGTTCAGGCTGGTACGGCCGACGCCCAGGTATGGTTTAACGTCGTCTACCAGTAAAACACTCAGAGGCCCGAGTGCCTCGTCATGAGAATTGAGGGAACAATGCAAATGAACACATCACCTACGTCTTTGTCTCGCCTGATGATGGCTGGTACGTTGCTGCTGACAATGGGTCTGGCAACGAATGCCTCTGCAGGTGGAATTGCTTTAGGGGCTACCCGCGTCATTTATCCGCAGGGGGATAAACAGGTTTCATTACCGGTGATCAATTCGTCGGCAGACAATACGTTCTTAATACAATCATGGGTAGCCAACGTTGAGGGTATCAAGTCACCAGACTTTATCCTTACGCCACCGTTGTTTGTTATCCACCCTAAGAAAGAGAACACGCTGCGTATTATGTATATCGGCCCCGACCTTCCTGCCGATCGCGAAACTGTTTTCTATCTGAACAGCAAGGCTATTCCGTCTGTCGATAAAAATAAGCTTCAGGGCAATACGCTGCAAATAGCAACACAGAGTGTGATTAAGTTATTCATTCGCCCTAAGAAATTAACATCCCTTTCCGTGGATGCGCCCAAAACGCTGACGTGTCGGACAGAAAATGGAAAAGTCATCATAACGAATCCATCACCGTATTACGTATCGTTGGTGCAGTTCTTTGTTGGGGGAACCCGTCTTCCCAATTCAATGGTCGCACCTAAAAACACGTTGGCGGTGGATATCCCCGGCGGCGGTTCCGGCAGTGTGAAATTCCAGACAGTGAATGATTTCGGCGCAAATACCCCTACGCAGATTTGTTCCCATTAACAACCTGAAATGAAATAGCAGACCTGCATTTTGTCTTCAAGGAAGGAAGTACTTAGCATTTACTGCAGGGAAAAGAGATGAAACGTAATACGTCACTGATTTTTAGCACATTTTCTTTAACATCCCTTACGCCAGTGGCGATGGCGATAGCAGGATTGCTATCGCCATCAGATGCAAGTGCAGAATATTTTTTCAACCCGGCATTTTTGTCTAGCGATCCCTCTGCCGTTGCTGACCTGTCGCGGTTTTCCACCAATGGCCAGGCACCAGGCGTTTATCGTGTTGATCTCTGGCTTAACGGGGCGTTTGTGGCGACTCGCGATATCACCTTTACGGCAAGAAATACCGCGTCGACGGCACAACCGCAGGTGGATGATACCGGTCTGACCGCCTGTTTATCAGCAAAAGCGCTGGAAAACCTGGGCGTTAACCTTCAGGCGTTTCCTGCCCTGACGGCGGAAAAGACGGACAGCTGTATTGATATTGCGTCAATCATTCCCGCCTCATCAACCACCTTTGATTTTGAGCATCAGCGGCTGGATATCAGTATCCCGCAAGCCGCCCTGAGGAATAGCGCACGCGGATACATTCCGCCTGAACAATGGGATGAAGGCATTAATGCCCTCCTGCTGAATTATAACTTCACCGGCTCTCGTAGCCGCGATCGGGGGGAGAGCAACTCAACCAGTAAAAGCTATTTCCTCGGGCTTAACAGCGGGTTGAACCTTGGCCCGTGGCGGTTAAGGGATTACTCAAGCTGGAATTATCACAACAGCGATGACTCACGCAGCGACAACTGGCAGCACATTAATACCTATGTTGAACGCGCGGTCATTCCGCTGAAAGGAAGACTGACGCTGGGTGACAGCTACACCCCATCAGACGTATTTGACAGCCTCCCTTTTCGCGGTGCGCAAATCGCCTCTGATGACAATATGCTGCCCGATAGCCTGAAGGGTTTCGCGCCCACGATCCGTGGTATCGCAAAAAGCAATGCTCAGGTAACCATTAAGCAAAATGGCTACACCATTTATCAAAGCTATGTTCCACCGGGTGCATTTGCGATTAGCGACCTGTTTCCCACGTCCTCAAGCGGTGACCTCAGTGTTGAGGTAAAAGAATCTGACGGTAGCATCAACAGCTATTCCGTGCCTTATTCCACCGTTCCCGTACTCCAGCGTGAAGGCCGCGTAAAGTACGCATTAACAGCGGCCGAATACCGCAGCAGCAGCGATCAACAGGATGAGGTTAATTTCGTTCAGGGGTCTCTAATCTGGGGGCTTTCGCATGGCTTCACGCTGTATAGCGGATCGCAGATAACCAACAATTACCACTCGCTGGCATTCGGCACCGGCCTGAATATGGGTGAACTGGGCGCTATCTCTGCGGATGTGACTCACGCGAAGAGCACGCTGGCGGATGACAGCACGCATTCAGGGCAATCGATCCGTTTTCTGTATGCAAAATCCCTTAACGGCCTCGGCACTAACTTTCAGCTGCTGGGCTACCGGTACTCGACATCGGGATTCTATTCACTGGATGAAACAGCCTATAAGCAAATGCGCGGCTACACAGGTGACCACGAGGACAACGATACCGAACAGCAAAATCCCTGGATGGATTATTACAATCTGTACTACACCAAGCGAGGAAAGGTTCAGTTCAACATCTCTCAGCAGCTTGGTCATGCTGGTTCGCTCTTTGTCACGGGCAGCCAACAGACCTACTGGCATACCGATGAAAAAAATACGCTACTCCAGGTAGGCTTTAGCGGGACCATTAAAGATGTGTCCTACAGCCTGTCCTACAACTACAACAAATCACCGGGCATGTCGAAAAGCGACGAGATTTACGCGCTGAATTTGTCGCTGCCATTGAGCCTGTGGCTGCGTCCACAAAACGATGTCAGCCAGAAGCATAACTATGCTTATGCCACCTACAACATCAGCACCGACAAAAAGGGTGAAACCTCGCAAAATGCCGGGATCAACGGCACATTGCTTGAGGATAACAACCTGAGCTACAGCGTTCAGGAAGGGTATTCAAGCCAGGGGACAAAATCACAAGGCTCCAGCAGCCTTGAATACGATAGCGCCTATGGCAATGCGAACGTGGGCTATAACTACAGCGGAAACGGCGACTACCAGCAGGTGAACTACGGTTTGAGCGGCGGCGTCATAGCTCACCGGAATGGCATCACCCTTAGCCAGCCACTGGGTGATACCAACGTGCTGATTGCCGCTCCGGGCGCGAGTAACGTCAAGGTCGAGAACGAGCCGGGTATTCATACCGACTGGAGAGGCTATGCCGTGGTTCCCTACGCATCCTCGTATCATCTCAACCGCATGGCACTGGACATCAACTCACTGGCTGACGATATGGATATCGATGATGCCGTAACCAATGTGGTCCCAACCCGTGGCGCGGTTGTGCGTGCAACCTTCAAAGCCCGGCCTGGTACGCGTGCGTTAATGACCTTAACCCATCGGGGCAAACCCGTTCCTTTCGGTGCCATGGTGTCACGTGATGACAATGGCAGCGATACGATTGTGGGTGAAGACGGAGAGGTCTATCTCTCTGGCCTGAGCCCGGCGGGAACGCTGAAAATTCAGTGGGGTGAAGGGTCAGACAAGCAATGTAGCGTGAAGTATCAATTACCTGAAAGTAAACAGCCGCTGCTGCGGTTGAAAATGGAGTGTATATAAATGAAATTATGGATGATTTTATTTTATGTGGTCGGGCTGGCATTCTCACCTTATGGAATAGCCGATATTTGTAAAAATGCTAACGGTGGCATCTCGATTGTTAACTATGATTTGACCACCACGCTGAACACCAATCAGAACATTAAAGGTGGCTCCACAGAGCTGGAAAAAAATCAGGATGTGCAGGTTAACGCCACCTGTCCACCGGGTGAGTGGGAAAAACGCACCTATCGCTCCTATTTGAGCCCTTTTCCGGTCGTCAAAACGGATGGTGAATGGAAATATCTCCAGCTTGACCCGGATTATATTATTGGCGCCATGAAAATAAATGACGCAACCATTGGTGAGTTTTATCCCCCCATTGAGTACGTTCACATGGGCGGCCACGATGAAGTGGATACTGGCGGCGTTTTCCCGGTCAACGATAATGACCTGATCTTTAAATTACAAATTGTCAGGCCTTTTATCGGCACCGTGGTTATCCCGCCAAAATTGATGTTCAATGTGTACGTCACCACGACGAATAACGATCGCCTGACCAATATTGTCTACCAGATTACTTACAGTGGCGTTATTACCGTGCCGCAAAACTGCGTCATTAATGCAGGGCAAACCGTAACGGTAGATCTGGGTTCTCTTTATCACGGTGATTTTACGCGCGCCGGGCAGATGCCGGACAACGCTCAGCCCAAAACCTTTAATGTGCCCATTGAATGTAATGCTGACGTGAACTCGCCGGCACAATTAACCTTGCGCGTTATGGGCACATCGGACCCTCGCTACCCGGAAGCGCTGGCATCGGATAATCCTGATGTTGCCGTCGTGGTTACCAGTGAGCAAGACAACATACTGAAACCGAATGTCTTTTCAAGTAGCGCACCTTTTACGACTGATGAGGCGGGCAAGGCCAACGTGACGCTGAAAGCATATCCTATCAGCACAACGGGCAATTCCCCGGAACTGGGCGTGTTCACCGCTCTGGCCTTGTTACGCGTTGATTTCGCATAAGGATTGGGTAATGAAAAAGCGCAATTTTCTCCTGTTTCTGCTGGCAAATCTGGCGTTGTCCTTACAGACCGCCAGAGCAGATAATGACAGTTTCAATGTTCAGTTTATCGGCACCATCGTGGGGGAGTCCTGCAACGTCGACACAGGCAGCGTTGAGCAGACGGTCGAACTCGGTGACTTTACCGCGGATGATTTCCCGTCGGTTGGCACCACAACGCCGGATACAAAGTTTGATATCACGTTGAAAGGTTGCACTCGCGCCATTACCGGCACCAAAGTTTGGTTTACCGGGAATGTGGATGCGAACAACCCGACATTGCTGGCACTTTCAGATAACGGAAAGGGAACGCCTGGCAGGATGGCAACGGGCCTCGGCGTTGAGCTACTGGATTCCAATCGCACCCCAATACCGATCAATAATACGGAGTCCTCGCTTTATCCGCTGCTGCCGGGGGATAACACGCTCACGTTTTATTTGCACTATAAATCCACGCTGCCCATTGTGACGTCAGGAAATGCGACTGCCGTTATGTATTTTGACCTGCTTTATCAGTAAGGAATATGAATGAAACCGTTTCTCCGGTTATTTTTCTTCTGCATTATCCTGATGCACCTGGGCAGTGCGAGTACAATGGCGCACGACGGGACCGTTTATATTGTAGGTACCGTAAAAAGCAAAACCTGCATCATATCGCCTGATTCGGAAAATCTTATCGTTCGTATGAGCGACGTCGCCACAGGGCAATTTACGAACCAGAAAAATAATACGCCATGGGAACATTTTGCTATCAATCTTGAAAACTGCGGCGCAGGGTTGAATAACATCAGTACCCATTTTGAAGGCACACCCAATCAGGGCAATGCAGATTTGCTTTCGCTGACAGGCGGTCCGGGTTATGCCAGCGGCGTGGCTATCGGTATTTATAATCCGGACAAAACGCTTATACCGCTGGGCGATGAAAGCCAGCTGTTTACGCTGTCAAATAACCAGCTTACTGCCACCCTTGATTTTTATGCCCGTTATCTTGCTGACGGAGGCGCTGTATCGCCCGGAACAGCCAATGCTGCAGCAACCTTTATTTTGACTTATGCCTGATAACACCGTGATGAAACTGCGCATCCTGATCCCTGTTTTAGCACTCTTAACGTTCATCTCTTTTGCGCATGCAGGCGTCGTGATAGGGGGGACACGCTTCGTCTATCCTGAAAAACAGCACTCCATTACCGTTTCAGTGCGCAATAAATCCACGCTTCCCTGGCTGGTCAGCGCAAAAATTTATGCTGGCGGAAACTGGCCAGGGGCAACCTCTGCCCCCCAGGCGACCTCGGCGCTTGTTGCAACGCCCGCGCTTTTTGCACTACAGGGCGGACGCGAAAATAGCATCAGGATTTTTCGTGCCGATGAGGGTTTGCCTGCTGACCGTGAAACGCTTTTCACCCTCAGCATCTCAACCATTCCAGCCAGTAAGACCAGCAGCGACAACGTGCAAATGGCCGTACGTTCAAGCTTTAAAGTGTTCTATCGCCCTGAGGGATTAAACGGCAATCCAGAAAACGCGTATCGGGAAATCCTCTGGTCATATTCAGCAAACCAGCTCGTGGTGAAGAACCCGACCCCCTACTACGTGACGCTCTTCCAGACGCGTATTAACAACAAATCCATTGATAACGCGGGCATCATTCCCCCTTTTAGCCAGCGAACAATGGACGAGTGCCAGAAGGCGCCTCGCTGCGAAATACGCTGGCAAACCATAAACGACTATGGCCGGGTTATGCCGCCCGTGGTTAACATCCTTAATCTGAAATGAGTACCCATCATGTTTTTCATAAAGCACCCCTTCCTCGTTCTGACCGTTTTCGTCACACTGACCGCACCGGCGCTGAGCCAGGCCGCTGAGTTTACCGCTGAGCAGAAGACGGAAATCGGCAAAATCGCCGAGGATTACTTTACAGCCCATCCGGAAAAAATGGGTGAAGCGATATCTATCTACCTGGCTAATCATCCTGAGTTTCTGGTTGCCGCGAGCGAAAACCTACGCCAAAGCCAGCAAGCGGCCGCGCAAAAAATGAAAGAGATGCAGGACGCAGCCAAAAAAGCGCAGTAAAGCAAAATCAAAAGCCGGGCGGGCTACGCTCATCCGGCCTAGAAAACCATTCCACCTTTTCCCCAAAAGCCCGGTAAGCGCAGCGCCACCGGGCAAGACCATTACTCCGGCAATAACCCGACAAAGCTGCGTTTTTTGCGCGGCTCCGACATCAGCTCCTCCAGCTTATCCACGCACGCGAGATAGTGCGGGGTTTGCTTATGCGCCAGCACCGCCTCTTCGTCTTTATAGGCTTCGTAGATAAAGAACCGGGTTTTCACCCTCGGGTCCTGCAATACGTCAAAACGCAGGTTCCCCGGCTCCTGGATTGCGCCCTCGTGGTTGGCGCGAAACACCTCCAGAAACTCGTCCACCCGCTCGGGTTTAATGTTGATCTCTACCAGCGTCACGTTCATTGTGCTTCTCCCTGTTTCTCTTCCTGCCAGAACTGGAACGCATCACGGGCATTCCAGTTATCGTGCACCACTTTCTTCACCGCCTTCAGCATGGCGAGCGGCGCGCTGGACTGGAAGATGTTGCGCCCCATGTCCACGCCGGACGCGCCCTGGTCTATCGCGCGCCAGCACATCTCCAGCGCCTCGTGCTCCGGCAGCTTTTTGCCCCCCGCGATAACGATCGGCACCGGGCAGCTGGCGGTGACTTTTTCAAAACCCTCATCCACGTAGTAGGTTTTGACGAACTGCGCCCCCATTTCGGCGGCGATGCGGCTTGCCAGCGAGAAATACCGAGCGTCACGCGCCATCTCTTTCCCCACGCCCGTTACCGCCAGCGTCGGCATGCCGTAGCGCGCCCCTGCATCGACAAGCTTGATGATGTTGTTGATCGACTGATGCTCAAACTCGCTTCCGATGTACACCTGCGCCGCCACCGCGCAGACGTTCAGGCGCAGGGCGTCTTCCATCGCCACCGCCACGCACTCGTTGGAAAGTTCGCCCAGAATCGAGTTACCGCCGGAGGCGCGCAGCACCACCGGTTTGTTCGTCGCGGCGGGCACCTGGCTCCTGAGGATGCCGCGGGTACACATCAGCACGTCGGTTTCACCAAACAGCGGCGCGATAGAGAGGTCGATACGCTCAAGGCCGGTAGTCGGCCCCTGAAAGTAGCCGTGGTCAAAGGCCAGCATCACCGTACGGTTGCTCTGCGGATTGAAGATGCGCGCCAGCCGTGACTGCATGCCCCAGTCCAGCGAGCCGCAGCCCTTCAGGGTGAACGGCACATTTTGCTGCGGCGTGCCGATGCCAAAATCCTTGCCGTCTTTGATGTCGTCTAAATCAGCCATTTGCTCCCCCGTCAGAAATCGTATTTGCTGATGTTCTCTTTGGTAAACACCACGCGTTCCGGCAGCAGCACGATGCCGTTGCCCTTCGCCTCATACTGGTAGCCCTGCACGCTGTTCGGCTCGACCTTCAGCGCCCCGATATCTTTTACGTCCACGCTGTCGCCAACGTTAAGATCGCCTTTTTTCAGCAAACGATCGGCGACATTGACCGCAATTTTGCCCTGTTGCACCACGTCCCACAGGCCGAAGGCCTTCACCGTGCCGCGCTCAACGTACGGGCGCATCACGTTCGGCGTGCTGAACCCGACAATCGCCACGCCTTCCCGCTTCAGGTTTTCTGCCGCCTGCGCGGCAGCAGGAAGCGCGTTGGCGTCCGGGGCGACGATCGCATCCAGATCCGGATAGGCTTTTAAGATCCCTTCGGCGGTCTGCAACGATTTGGTGGCGTCGTTATAGCCAAACTGGGTGGTGACGATCTGCCACTGGGGATGGTCTTTCTCGATTTTGGCCTTCGCCTCTTTCACCCACTGGTTCTGATCGGTAACGGTCGGGCTGGAGTAGAAGAACGCCACTTTCGCGTTCGGTTTGGTGACCTGCTTGCCCGCCATCTCCACCAGCAGGCCGCCCAGCTGTTCCGGCGTCCCCTGATTGATGTAGATGCTGCGGCACTCCGGTTTGGTGTCGGAATCCCAGGTCAGAACCTTGACGCCGCGCTGCATCGCGCGCTTCAGCGCCGGACACAACCCATCCGGCGACACGGCGGAGACGATAATGGCGTTATAGCCCTGGTTGACGAAGTTATTGATGAGCTGCACCTGGCCGGAGACGCTCGGCTCGGTCGGGCCGTCGTAGGTCACGTCCACGCCAAGATCTTTCCCCGCCTCTTTCGCACCGTTGCCGCCGCTGGTGAAGAAGCCGACGCCCACCAGCTTCGGGATAAAGGCAATGCGGTCCGCCGCCTGCGCCGAAGCGAAGCTGAGGGCCATTGCCAGGACGAGCAGTTTTGTTTTCATCTTACGCTCCGGATAGTTTTCTAAAGAGAGATCGCACCCATTCGCGGTGCAGACTCAGCGAACGCCCCATCACCACCACAACCAGCAGCGCCCCCGACAGCGCGCTCGACACCTGGTTGGGGATGCCGACCATCTGTAAACCCTGTTGCAGGTACCCCACCAGCAGCGCCGCCAGCGCCGTACCGACAACCGAACCTGACCCGCCGTAGATATTGGCTCCGCCGAGCACGGCGGCGGTGAGCGCAGGCATTAATAGATCGCGCCCCAGATCCGAACGCGCGGAGCCGAAATAGGAGACCATCACCAGCGCGGCAATCGCCGAGGCCACGCCCACCAGGCCGTACAGCACGTAGGGCATCCCATTCACCGGCAGCGCCGCATAGCGCGCCGCGCGCGGGTTCTGCCCAATCAGGAACAGATGACGGCCAAAGCGCCCGCGGTGGGTAATGAGCCAGAAGAAGACGGTGATTACCGCGAACAAGACCAATGGGATCGGCAGACCCAACACCGTGAGGTTAGCGAACGCCGTGAAGCTGTCCGGGAAGCCGCCGATGCCCTCGTAGCCCGTCGCGCCCGCCATGCCGGAGAGCAGCAGCGCGCCGCCGCCGTAGAGGTAGAGCGTGCCGAGGGTGATCACCAGCGGGCTGATGCCGGTGTAGTGGATCAGCGCCGCGTTTACCAGCCCGCACAGCAGACCCAGCAGCAGCGTCAGCGGAACGGCGACCGCCATCGGCCACCCGGCCTGCATCATCACCCCCAGCGCAATGGCGCACAGGCCGATGGTCGAGCCGAGGGAGATGTCGATCCCGCCGCTGACGATCACCAGCGTCAGCGGCAGCGCCACAATGCCGATGCAGATGAAGTCGCTGGTGCTGAACAGCAGCATGTTGACGTCGAGCATGCGCGGGTTGATGGCGCCAAAGAGCAGGATCTCCAGCACCAGCAAAATGAGCAGCGCGCTTTCCCAGTTAAGCCTCATTTACGCCACCTCTTTTTTACGTTTGGGAAAGGGGGTGACGTGCTTTCCCCCTCTGTTGCCCGGCTGGAAACGACCGTACTTCAGCGCCCGCTGATGCCGCGCCAGCGCCTGACGCAGACGCCCGTCGAGCACCAGCACGCCCAGCAGCACCAGCCCGGCGATAAAGTCGTTCCACCAGGCCGGAAGCCTGAACAGCACCAGCACGGTGTCGATTTGCGTCAGGAAGAACGCACCGAGCAGCGCGCCGATCAGCGTGCCCGTTCCGCCCAGCAGTGAAATGCCCCCCAGTACGCAGGCGGCGATGGCCTTCATCTCCAGCCCGCTGCCGGTCTGGTTGGGCACGAAGCCAATCTGTGCGGCAAAGACAATCCCGGCGCAGGCCGCCAGCATGCCGTTGAGGGTAAAGGCGATCATGCGGGTGCGATTCACCGCCACGCCCAGCTGGCGCGCGGCAGCGAGGTTATCCCCCACCGCGTAGAAATCACGCCCGAACGCGGTGCGCGACAGCGTCCACGCGCCGGTGACCACGATAATCAACACCACCATGCCAAGGGGCGACACGCCGATGGCCGCAGGCTCAGAGAGGGATTTCAACCCCGGCGGCAGCCCTTCAATCCACTTTCCGCCCGTCCAGAGCAGCATCGCTCCACGGTACAGCCCCAGCGTGCCGAGGGTGGCGACAATCGCCGGGATGCGTAATCCCACCACCAGAAAACCGTTGAATGCCCCCGCCAGCGCGCCAACCGACAGCGCGAAGAGAATGGAAACGGGCAGGCTGTAGCCGCTGTTCAGCGCCACGCCGACGGCGATGGCGGACAGCCCAACGGTCGACCCCACGGAGACGTCGATATTGCGGGTCAGCATCACCAGCGCGGCACCGATGGCCAGCAGGATCAGGATCTGCGAGCTGGCGAAGATCATCCCCAGCGTCTGCAAACTCAGGTACGACGGATTGAGCGCCACCAGCACGGCGAACAGCGCCAGAATGGCGAGAAACGCGCTCAGCTCGCGGTTTTTCAGTAAGATCTTCATGATTGCCCTCCAAACGCCAGCGCCATCATGCGATCGAGGCTGACCGCATGGCGCGGCAGCTCGCCGCTGAGTACGCCCTGATGCATCACCAGCACGCGATCGGCAAGGCCGGGAAACTCATCGAGATCGCTTGAGATCATCAGCACCGCCACGTTCTGCGCCGCCACGCTTTTGATAAGCTGGTAGATATCGGCGCGCGCCGAGACGTCCACCCCGCGCGTCGGTTCATCGACGATCAGCAATAACGGGTTGGCTTCCAGACAGCGTGCCAGCAGCACCTTCTGCTGGTTGCCGCCGGAGAGCGTGCGCACGGTTTGATCCGCATGGTTGAGCTTGATCCCCAGCGCCCGGTGATAGCGCTCCACCACCGCGGACTCTCTTTTCCGCTGCTGCCAGAGCGACGGCTCGTTCAGCGCCACGGTGTTCCAGCGGATCGGCGCGTCGAGGAACAGGCCGGACACCTGCCTGTCTTCCGGCAGGTAGACCAGGCCTTTGTCCAGACGTGAACTTACCGGTGCGGCGGTGATGTCCTGATTCTCCAGCCAGACGCGCCCCCCGCGCACAGGCCGCAGGCCATAGAGCGTTTCGGCAAACTCGGTGCGCCCGGAGCCTACCAACCCGGCCAGGCCGACGATCTCCCCGGCGTAGATCTCAAGGCTCAGATCGATAAACCCTTCCCCGGTAAGATCCTCCACCCGGAGCACCGGAAAGTCCTGCGGCTGGGTGCGACGGTTGCCCGGCAGCGCCAGCCACAGCTTTTGCGTCTCGCTGAGGGATTTCTCGCGGCTTACCGGCGTCATGGCGGCGATCAGGGCGCTATCGTCAAACTGCGCGGTTTCACCGCTGAGCACCACCGCGCCGTCGCGCATCACCGAGACGTGGCTCGACAGCATGCGAATTTCCGGCAGCTTATGCGAGATAAACACGATCCCGACGCCGAGCGCCTGCAGGGCGCGGATCTGACGAAACAGCCGTTCGGTTTCGCCCGGCGTGAGGGAGGCCGTGGGCTCGTCGAGGATCAGGATCCTGGCGTTGCGCATTAATCCGCGCAGGATCTCTACCATCTGCTGATCCGCCACTTCCAGGGTGCTGGCGGCGGCGTCGAGGTTCAGCCGGCACTGCAGCTGCTCAAGTTTCTCCGCCAGCCGCTTTTCCAGGCCGCGCTCGCGCGGCAGGCGGAACAGGATGTTTTCCCGCACCGTCAGGTTGGGGAACAGCAGCGGCTCCTGCGGCACGAGGTAAATGCCGAGCCTGTGCGCCTGCACGGGCGTCAGCCGCGCATATGACTGCCCCTCGACGGAAAGTTCACCCTCATCCGGCGTCTCGACCCCGGCGATGATCTTCATCAGCGTCGATTTTCCCGCGCCGTTCCCGCCCATCAGCGCGTGCACCTGGCCCGCAAGCAGCGTGAAATCAATGCCTTTTAGAACCGGCACGCCTGAGAACTGCTTGCTGATACTTCGCGCGTCGAGAAGTGGGGTCATCATCGCTCCGCTATTGAACAAATGATTTTTAGATTTAATAATGTTCAAAAGCGTAGACGGTGAACTATATTTACAACCGTGCGGGGATCACAGTTTTATCGATTGAGATTCAGATAAACCAGAAACGATCGAAATGATCCGTTTTGTCGCGTGGCTCACACTTTCCCTCCGCGTCATCACGAACATATGATCTAAATTTTTATAAGAGTTCAACTATGAGCGATAAACGCACTGCGGAAGAAGGACGGTTTGCCGGACTGGCGCTGGCGGAAGAGGAGCTGGTGGCGCGCGTAGCCTGGTGCTACTACCACGACGGGCTGACCCAGAACGATATCGGCGAACGCCTCGGGCTGCCGCGATTAAAAATCTCCCGCCTGCTGGAGAAAGGCCGCCAGTCCGGGGTGATCCGCGTGCAGATTAACTCCCGGTACGAGGGCTGCCTGTCGCTGGAAACCGAGCTACAGCAGCGCTTTGGCCTGAAGCTGGTGCGCGTGATGCCTGCCCTGAATACGCCGCCGATGAACGTGCGGCTGGGCATTGGCGCGGCGCAGTCGCTGATGGGCGTGCTGGAGCCCGGCCAGCTGCTGGCGGTGGGGTTCGGTGAAACCACCATGAGCAGCCTGCAGCACCTGAGCGGCTTTATCAGCTCGCAGCAGATCCGTCTCGTGACGCTGTCCGGCGGCGTCGGGCCGTACATGACCGGTATCGGCCAGCTGGACGCGGCCTGCAGCGTCAGCATGATCCCCGCCCCGCTTCGCGTGTCTTCCGCCGAAGTGGCCGGGATCTTAAAACGCGAGACCAGCGTGCGGGACGTGATCCTCGCCGCCACCGCAGCCGACGTGGCGGTAGTTGGTATTGGTTCAGTAAACCAGCGCCGTGACGCCACGATCCTGCGCTCCGGTTATATCAGCGAAGGTGAACAGCTGATGTACGCCCGCAAAGGCGCGGTCGGCGACATTCTCGGCTATTTCCTCAATGCCGAAGGGGAGTGCGTTGAGGAGCTGGAGATCCACAAAGAATTACTCGGCGTCTCGCTTGATGAGCTGGCGCAGCTGCCCACCATCGTTGGCGTGGCCGGCGGGGAAGAGAAAGCCGATGCGATTTATGCCGCACTGAAGGGTCGCCGTATCAATGGCCTGGTGACGGAAGAGACGACAGCCCGCGCGGTGCTGGCTCTGGCCAAATAAGAGCCCGCCTGCGCTAACAGCGAGGCAAGCTCATGAGTTACCTTTTAGCGTTAGATGCAGGGACCGGCAGCGTTCGCGCCGTGATTTTCGATTTGCAGGGCAACCAGATTGCCGTCGGCCAGGCCGAGTGGAAACACCTGAGCGTGGAAAACGTGCCGGGGTCGATGGAGTTTGACCTCGAGACCAACTGGCAGCTGGCCTGCCGGTGTATTCATCAGGTGCTGACGCGCGCGAATCTGGGCGCGGCGGATATTCAGTCCGTCGCCTGCTGTTCGATGCGCGAAGGGATCGTGCTTTACGACCGTAACGGCGAGGCCATCTGGGCCTGCGCCAACGTCGACGCCCGCGCCAGCCGCGAGGTGGCCGAACTAAAAGAGATCCACGACAACCGTTTTGAATCCGAAGTGTATGAGGTCTCCGGCCAGACGCTGGCGCTGAGCGCCATGCCGCGCCTGCTGTGGCTGGCGCACCACCGTCCGGATATTTACCGCAGGGCCGCGACTATCACCATGATCAGCGACTGGCTGGCGGCGAAGCTCTCCGGCGAGCTGGCGGTCGACCCGTCGAACGCGGGCACCACCGGCATGCTGGATCTCTTCTCCCGCGACTGGCGTCCGGCGCTTCTCGACATGGCCGGGCTGCGCGCCGATATCCTCTCCCCGGTGAAAGAGACCGGCACCGTACTGGGTGCTATAACCCGGGAGGCCGCGCAGCAGAGCGGCCTGCGCGAAGGCACGCCGGTAGTGATGGGCGGCGGCGACGTGCAGCTGGGCTGTCTGGGGCTGGGCGTGGTCCGCGCTGGACAAACGGCGGTGCTGGGCGGCACCTTCTGGCAGCAGGTGGTCAATCTGCCGCAGGTACGCACCGACCCCGACATGAACATCCGCGTGAATCCGCACGTCATCCCCGGCATGGTCCAGGCGGAGTCGATCAGCTTCTTTACCGGGCTGACCATGCGCTGGTTCCGCGACGCCTTCTGCGCGGAGGAAAAGCTGATTGCCGAGCGGATGGGGATGGACACCTATTCCCTGCTGGAAGAGATGGCCAGCCGGGTGCCGGCGGGCTCCCACGGGGTAATGCCAATCTTCTCCGACGCCATGCATTTCAAGCAGTGGTACCACGCCGCGCCGTCGTTTATTAACCTCTCCATCGACCCGGAAAAATGCAATAAAGCGACGCTGTTCCGCGCCCTGGAAGAGAACGCGGCGATTGTTTCGGCCTGCAACCTGGCGCAGATTTCACGCTTTTCCGGCGTGACGTTTGAGAGCCTGGTGTTTGCGGGCGGCGGGTCAAAAGGTGCCCTGTGGAGCCAGATTTTAAGCGACGTCACGGGCCTGCCGGTGCGCGTGCCGGAAGTGAAAGAAGCCACGGCGCTGGGCTGCGCGATTGCCGCGGGTACGGGCGCGGGGCTGTTTGCGGATATGGCCTCGACGGGCGAGCGGCTGGTGAAATGGAGCCGCGAGTTCACGCCAAACCCGGCGCACCGCGAGCTGTACGACGGCATGATGCAGAAATGGCAGGCGGTATACGCGGACCAGCTCGGGCTGGTGGACAGCGGACTGACCACGTCGATGTGGCAGGCGCCGGGGCTGGTGCGGGCAGCGGCGCCGTAAATAACGCCGGATGGCGCTACGCTTATCTGTCCTGGGGTTTTGTAGCCCCGGTAAGCGCAGCGCCACCGGGGAAGTTCTTTGAGATCTATCACAATCATTCGATCCCGCTTTTACCTTTCCGCTGCCGCTGGCTAAATTAGTAACTCATCCGACCACATAACAATAATTTTACACTGGAAGAGACTATGAGCCGCTACCCGTCGTTATTCGCCCCTCTCGATCTGGGGTTCACCACACTCAAAAACCGCGTGTTGATGGGCTCGATGCACACCGGGCTCGAGGAGCATCCGGACGGGGCCGAGCGTCTGGCAGCTTTCTATGCCGAGCGCGCGCGCCACGGGGTGGCGCTGATTGTCACCGGCGGCGTGGCCCCTTCCCCTTCCGGCGTCGGCATGGAGGGCGGTGCGGTGCTGAACGATGCAGCACAGCTGCCGCATCACCGCATTGTGACCGACGCGGTACACAACGAGGGCGGTAAAATCGCCCTGCAAATTCTGCACACTGGACGCTACAGCTATCAGCCGAATCTGGTCGCGCCATCGGCCATTCAGGCGCCGATTAACCGCTTCACTCCGCATGCTCTGAGCCACGACGAGATCCTGGCGCTGATTGACGACTTCGCCCGCTGCGCCGCGCTGGCGCGTGAGGCGGGCTATGACGGCGTTGAGGTGATGGGCTCCGAAGGCTACCTGATTAACGAGTTCCTCGCCGCCCGCACCAACCAGCGCGACGACGAATGGGGCGGCGACTATGCCCGCCGGATGCGCTTTGCTGTAGAAGTCGTGCGCGCCGTGCGCGAACGCGCGGGCGCGGATTTTATTATCATCTTCCGCCTGTCGATGCTCGATCTGGTGGAGGGCGGCGGGACATTTGACGAAACCGTGCAGCTGGCGCAGGCGATAGAAGCCGCGGGCGCCACGATTATCAACACCGGCATCGGCTGGCACGAGGCGCGCATTCCCACTATTGCCACGCCGGTGCCGCGCGCGGCGTTCAGCTGGGTAACGCGCAGGCTGAAAGGAAAAGTCTCTGTTCCGCTGGTCACCACCAACCGCATTAACGATCCGCAGGTGGCGGACGATGTGATTTCACGCGGCGATGCCGATATGGTGTCGATGGCGCGGCCGTTCCTCGCCGATGCCGAGCTGCTGTCGAAAGCGCAAAGCGGACGCGCGGATGAGATCAACACCTGCATCGGCTGTAATCAGGCCTGTCTGGATCAGATCTTCGTCGGGAAGGTCACCTCCTGCCTCGTCAACCCGCGCGCCTGCCATGAAACCAAAATGCCGGTGATCCCGGCGACAGCGAAAAAACGCCTGGCGGTTGTCGGCGCAGGACCTGCGGGCCTGGCGTTTGCGGTCAATGCCGCCTCGCGCGGGCACGGCGTGACGCTGTTTGATGCGCTGGGAGAGATTGGCGGGCAGTTTAATATCGCCAAACAGATCCCCGGCAAAGAGGAGTTCTACGAAACGCTGCGCTACTACCGCCGGATGATCGAGCTGACGGGCGTCGAGCTGCGGCTTAACCAGTTTGTCCGCGCGGCGGATCTGACTGATTTTGATGAGGTGATCCTGGCGAGCGGGATCGTACCGCGCACGCCTGCGATCGAGGGTATCGATCATCCAAAAGTGCTGAGCTATCTCGACGTGCTGCGTGACAAAGCGCCGGTTGGCGAGAAGGTGGCGATTATCGGCTGCGGCGGGATCGGTTTTGACACCGCGATGTATTTAAGCCAACCGGGCGAAGCCACCAGCCAGAACATTGCCGAATTCTGCGTGGAATGGGGTATCGACACCAGCCTCAGCCAGTCCGGCGGCCTGCGACCCGAAGGGCCACAGCTGCCGAAAAGCCCGCGCCAGATCGTAATGCTGCAGCGTAAAGCCAGCAAACCGGGCGAAGGGCTGGGGAAAACCACCGGCTGGATCCACCGCGCCACCCTGCTCTCGCGCGGGGTGAAGATGATCCCGGCGGTGAGCTACCAGAAGATCGACGACGACGGGCTGCACGTCACGATCGGCGGCGAGCCGCAGCTGCTGCGCGTGGATCATGTGATTTTGTGTGCCGGGCAGGAGCCGAAGCGGGATCTGGCGGATCCGCTGCGCGAGGCCGGTAAAACGGTGCATCTGATCGGCGGGTGCGACGTGGCGATGGAGCTGGATGCGCGGCGCGCGATTGCGCAGGGGACGAAATTAGCTCTGATGATCTAGAACATTGCCGGGCGGCGCTGCGCTTGCCCGGCCTACGGGTCCGAGGCCATTGTAGGCCCGGTAAGCGCAGCGCCACCGGGCAAAACCATCTTAACGACGACGTCCCAGCTTCACCGACTTCAGCACCACAAACTTATTGTTCGTCGCAATGGTCACGCAGTTACCGAAAATCTTCTTCAGCTTGTGGAAGTAGTCCAGGTGGCGGTTCGCCACGATGTACAGCTCGCCGTTAATCTTCAGGCAGCGGCGCGCGTGGTGGAACATCTCCCAGGCGACGTTATCCGTCAGGGCGTGCTTCTGGTGGAACGGCGGGTTACAGAACACGGCGTTGAAGCGGAAAGGCTCTACCCCCGACAGCGCGTTGTTGATCATAAACTCGCAGCGGTCCAGCGCGTCCGGCATGTTCGTTTCCACGTTCAGACGGCTGGAGGCCACCGCCATCGGCGATTCGTCGCTGAACACCACGCTGGCCTCCGGGTTCTTCGCCAGCAGCGTCAGGCCAATCACGCCGTTGCCGCAGCCCAGATCGACAATTTCCCCTTCCAGATTTTCCGGCAGGTGTTCCATAAAGAAACGCGCCCCGATATCCAGACCGGTACGGGAGAAGACGTTCGCATGGTTGTGGATGGTCCAGTCGGTCCCTTCCAGTTTCCAGCTCAGCGTGTCCGGCGCGTCGGCCAGCTCGGGTGCGGCGAACGTACAGTTGATCAGGCGCGCTTTTTTCCAGGCCAGCGTTGTGGTGGTTGGGCCAAGGACCTTCTCAAACAGCTCCAGCGTCGAAGTGTGAATATCACGCGCTTTGGCACCCGCGATGATGCGGGTTTCTGGCGTGACGACCTTACGCAGCGCGCGCAGCTGTTGCTCCAGCAGCGCCATGGTTTTTGGCACTTTGATGAGCACCACGCCCGGCGCCTGCGGGTAGTCCGCGGTGCTGTCGAGGAACTTCACGCTGGATTCGTCGATGTCGTTATGGCGCAGGTTTTCACGCGTCGCCAGCTCGCTTAAGTAGGAATCGCCGATGCTGTACGGCGTGTGCTCCGCCAGGGCGCAGCCCAGCGCGCCGAAGGCGTCATTCAGGATCAAAACCGGGCCGCGGATTTCAGTCTCATCCAACTGCTGCAGCAGATATTCATCCGCCGCTTCCCACGCCTGAAGCGGGTTAACGTCGTCCGTTTCCGGGAAACGTTTAAGGTTGAGTGAACGGAAACCGTTGTCTAAGTGGCTCATCGGCCCTCCTGAATGGTAAAATTTGGCGTATCCCTGAAAAGGGTGCGTGAGTATACCCGTTTTATTGTCGATTTGGGGCGTTGATGAACCAACTTACTTATCTCCAGGGCTACCCGGAGCATTTACTTTCTCAGGTTCGCAGCCTGATTGCCGAGCAGAAGCTCGGCGCGGTGCTGGAAAAACGCTACCCCGGCCCCCACGATTTCGCGACCGATAAAGCCCTCTGGCAGTATACGCAGGATCTGAAAAACCGGTATCTGAAGAGCGCCCCGCCGATCAACAAGGTGATGTACGACAACAAGATCCACGTGCTGAAAAACGCGCTCGGCCTGCACACCGCCGTCTCCCGCGTGCAGGGCGGCAAGCTGAAGGCCAAGGCGGAGATCCGCGTCGCGACGGTTTTTCGCAACGCGCCGGAAGCCTTTCTGCGGATGATTGTGGTGCACGAACTCGCACACCTGAAAGAGAAAGAGCACGACAAAGCGTTCTATTCTCTGTGCTGCCACATGGAGCCGCAGTACCACCAGCTGGAGTTTGATACCCGGCTGTGGCTTACGCATTTATCGTTAAAAGGTAATGCGGAATAGCGCACGCGAATTGTCATGATGACGTGCTACAGTGGCTAAAGGTTCCCCGCTACGGAGTACGTAAACGTTTATGATACGTTTCGCAGTCATTGGAACGAACTGGATCACGCGCCAGTTCGTCGACGCCGCCCACGAAACCGGCAAACTGAAACTTACCGCAGTCTATTCCCGCAGCCTTGAGCAGGCGCAGAGTTTTGCCAACGATTACCTGGTCGAGCATCTCTTCACCTCGCTTGATGACATGGCGCAAAGCGACGCCATTGACGCGGTCTATATCGCCAGCCCGAACGCCCTGCACTTCCCGCAAACGAAGCTGTTCCTCAGCCATAAAAAGCATGTGATTTGCGAGAAGCCGCTGGCGTCGAACATCGAAGAAGTGGAAGCCGCCATCGCGCTTGCCCGCGAAAACCAGGTGGTGCTGTTCGAAGCGTTCAAAACCGCCAGCCTGCCGAACTTCCTGCTGCTGCAGCAGTCCCTGCCGAAGGTGGGCAAAGTGCGCAAAGCGTTTATCAACTACTGCCAGTACTCGTCGCGCTACCAGCGCTATCTCGACGGCGAGAACCCGAACACCTTTAACCCGGCCTTCTCGAACGGCTCGATTATGGATATCGGTTTCTACTGCCTGGCCTCTGCCGTGGCCCTGTGGGGCGAGCCGCACGGCGTCACGGCCACCGCCAGTCTGCTGGAGAGCGGCGTGGATGCGCACGGTGTCGCGGTGCTGGATTACGGTGATTTCAGCGTGACGCTGCAGCACTCCAAGGTGAGCGATTCTGTCCTGCCGAGCGAAATTCAGGGCGAAGCGGGCTCGCTGGTTATCGAGAAGATCTCCGAGTGCCAGAAGGTGAGCTTTGTCCCGCGCGGCGGCAAAGCGCAGGAGCTGACGCAGCCTCAGCATATTAACACTATGCTCTATGAGGCAGAGGTCTTCGCCCGTCTGGTGGAAGACAACGAAGTGAATCACCCAGGCCTTGCGGTGAGCCGCACCACGGCGAAGCTGCAAACGGAGATCCGCCGTCAGACCGGCGTGGTATTCCCGGCAGACGGCGTGAGCGCGGAAGTTATCGCGTAAAGCTGTGTAATGAAACGGCGCAGACCATTGACGAAACCGATGGTCTGACATATTTTGTTACCTGCAAAGGGGAGTAACTTCTTCGCCGGTGGATCGTCATTACGATGCGTGCAATACCGCATCCGGTCGCCGGGCAACCCTCGTGGTTGTAAGTGAGACCTTGCCGGAAGGCGAGGTCTATGCATAAAAAGCTAACGGCTATCGTCTTCTGACCATGGCCGTTTTTGTTTTTTATGTGTAAGGAAAATAGTATGCATTCTGTCGGCACTCCAATGTTGTGGGGCGGATTCGCGGTTGTCGTGCTCATCATGCTGGCGATCGACCTCTTTTTGCAGGGCCGTCGCGGCGCGCACGGTATGACCATGAAACAGGCCGCCGCCTGGTCGCTGGTCTGGGTTACTCTCTCCCTGCTCTTCTGCGCCGCCTTCTGGTGGTATCTGGCCTCGACCGAAGGCCGCGCGGTGGCCGATCCTCAGGCGCTCGCCTTCCTCACCGGCTATCTGATTGAAAAAGCCCTGGCGGTTGATAACGTCTTCGTCTGGCTGATGCTGTTCAGCTACTTCGCCGTGCCTGCGGCTCTGCAGCGTCGCGTGCTGGTGTACGGCGTGCTGGGCGCAATTATCCTGCGTACCATCATGATCTTCGCTGGCAGCTGGCTGATTACCCAGTTCGAGTGGCTGCTGTACGTCTTCGGCGCGTTCCTGCTGTTCACCGGGGTCAAAATGGCGCTGGCGAAAGAGGACGGCTCCGCGATTGGCGATCGCCCGCTGGTGAAGTGGATCCGCGGCCATCTGCGCATGACCGACAAGATCGAGAGCGAGCACTTCTTCGTGCGCAAGAACGGCCTGCTGTTTGCCACCCCGCTGCTGCTGGTGCTGATTCTGGTTGAGCTGAGCGACGTGATTTTCGCCGTGGACAGCATTCCGGCCATTTTCGCGGTGACCACCGACCCGTTCATCGTGCTGACCTCTAACCTGTTCGCCATCCTCGGCCTACGCGCGATGTACTTCCTGCTGGCGGGCGCGGCGGAGCGCTTCTCCATGCTGAAGTACGGCCTGTCGGTGATCCTGGTGTTTATCGGTATCAAGATGCTGATCGTCGATTTCTACCATATCCCGATCGCCATTTCGCTCGGCGTGGTGTTTGGCATTCTGATCGTGACGCTGATTATCAATACCTGGGTTAACCGCCAGCACGATAAGAAGCAGCAGGCTTAATGCGTTTTGCCCGGTGGCGCTGCGCTTACCGGGCCTACAACGTCACCCCGTAGGCCGGGTAAGCGCAGCGCCACCCGGCACTTTCGTTAATCAATAGTTAAAAAACATGACGCAACACGTAAAATCCAGCATTTTACGCTTCCCTCCTTTCGCGCATTCCCTATACTCGACCAGGCAAACATTTACTTACATCCGGACATAAATGTGACTAAGAGCACATTCGGAATGGAACGCAATTTCACTCAGGAATAATGTATGAGCACACAATCGACGGGTCTTTTTGCGCGCCTGGCGCAGGGAAGTCTGGTTAAACAAATTCTGGTAGGACTGGTGCTGGGTATTCTGCTGGCCATGGTGTCAAAACCTGCTGCGGAGGCCACGGGGCTGCTCGGGACGCTGTTTGTGGGCGCCCTGAAAGCCGTCGCGCCGGTACTGGTTCTGATGCTGGTCATGGCATCGATTGCCAACCACCAGCACGGACAAAAAACCAACATTCGCCCTATTCTGTTCCTGTATCTTCTGGGAACCTTCTCTGCAGCCTTAACGGCCGTGGTGTTTAGCTTCCTGTTCCCGTCCACGCTGCACCTGACCAGCGCGGCCGGTGATATCACGCCGCCGTCCGGGATTGTGGAAGTCCTTCGCGGTCTGCTGATGAGCATGGTCTCTAACCCCATCACCGCGCTGATGAGCGGAAACTACATTGGCATCCTGGTCTGGGCGATTGGTCTGGGCTTCGCGCTGCGTCACGGCAACGAGACCACGAAAAACCTGGTCAACGATTTGTCCAACGCTGTCACCTTTATGGTGAAGCTGGTGATTCGCTTTGCGCCAATCGGTATTTTCGGCCTGGTCTCCTCCACGCTGGCAACCACCGGTTTTGACGCGCTGTGGGGCTACGCGCAACTGCTGGTTGTGCTGGTCGGCTGTATGCTGCTGGTGGCGCTGGTGATCAACCCGCTGCTGGTGTTCTGGCAGATCCGCCGCAACCCGTATCCGCTGGTGCTGACCTGCCTGCGCGAGAGCGGCGTGTATGCCTTCTTCACCCGCAGCTCTGCGGCGAACATACCGGTGAACATGGCGCTGGCGGAGAAGCTGAACCTGGATCGCGATACCTATTCCGTGTCGATCCCACTGGGTGCGACCGTGAACATGGCGGGCGCGGCGATTACGATCACTGTACTGACCCTGGCGGCGGTGCATACGCTGGGTATTCCGGTGGATCTGCCAACCGCGCTGCTGCTGAGCGTGGTGGCATCGCTGTGCGCCTGCGGCGCATCCGGCGTGGCGGGCGGTTCGCTGCTGCTGATCCCGCTGGCGTGTAATATGTTCGGTATCCCGAACGAAATCGCCATGCAGGTGGTTGCCGTCGGCTTTATCATCGGCGTGCTGCAGGACTCCTGCGAAACCGCGCTGAACTCCTCTACCGACGTGCTGTTTACCGCGGCGGCCTGTCAGGCGGAAGACGCGCGTTTAGCGAAGAACGCCCTCCGCAGTTAAAAAGAAAAGCCCGGTGGCGGCTACGCCTTACCGGGCCTACAGGGTTTAGTAAGTCGGGTAAGCGCTAGCGCCACCCGACAAAGTACTTACAGCGTCACACCGCTCTTAAAGATTGCCAGCTCGCGGAAATCGTTCTTCTCGTTGCAGGTCTGCTTGCCGCTGGCAATTTCCACAATCGCGTCCACGAATTCCGTCAGCAGCTGCGGCATCGCCTTGCCGTGGATAAGCTGCCCGGCATCAAAGTCAATCCAGTGTTTTTTCTTCGCCGCCAGCTCGCTGTTGGTGGCGATTTTCACCGTCGGCACAAAACCGCCGTACGGCGTACCGCGACCGGTGCTGAACAGCACCATATGGCAGCCGGCTCCCGCCAGCGCGCTGGTGGCAACCGCATCGTTACCCGGTGCGCTCAGCAGGTTCAGACCGTGCGTTTTCAGGCGCTCGCCGTAGCGCAGAACGTCAACCACCTGGCTCGCGCCCGCTTTCTGGGTGCAGCCGAGGGATTTCTCTTCCAGCGTGGTGATCCCCCCCGCTTTGTTACCCGGCGACGGGTTCTCGTAAATCGGCTGATTGTGGGCGATGAAATACTGTTTGAAGTCGTTCACCATGGTGACGGTCTTCTCAAAGGTCTCTTCGTCGCGGCAGTGGCTCATCAGAATACGCTCCGCGCCGAACATTTCCGGCACTTCGGTCAACACCGTCGTGCCGCCGTTGGCAATCACGTAATCCGAGAAGCGGCCCAGCATCGGATTGGCAGTAATACCGGAAAGGCCATCAGACCCGCCGCACTCCAGACCAAACTTCAGCTCGCTCAGCTTGCCCGGCTCGCGCTTGTCGTGGCGCATCACCTCATACAGCTGATGAAGCTGTTCGACGCCCGCTTCCACTTCGTCGTCCTGATGCTGGCACACCATAAAGTGCACGCGCTCAGGGTCAAACTCACCGAGCGTCTCGCGGAAGGCGTCCACCTGATTGTTCTCACAGCCCAGGCCAATCACCAGCACCGCGCCCGCGTTCGGGTGGCGCGCCATGTTTTGCAGCATGGTTCGGGTGTTGATGTGGTCGTCACCCAGCTGGGAGCAGCCGTAGGTGTGGCTGAACAGATGCACGCCGTCGGTGCCTTCGGCATCGTTGGTCTCTTTCAGGAAGCGCGTCTGGATCTGACGCGCAATCCCGTTCACGCAGCCGACGGTCGGGAGGATCCACAGCTCGTTGCGGATCCCCACGTCGCCGTTTGCGCGGCGGTAGATCTGCACCTCACGATCCGCCGCCTGCTCTTGTGCCGCAGGTAAATCAGGTTGATAGCTGTACTCGTCCAGATCGCTCAGATTTGTGCGGGCGTTGTGGGAATGGATGTATTCACCCGGCGCGATATCCGCCAGCGCATGACCGATGGGCAGACCGTACTTCACCACGTTCTCCCCTTTGGCAATGGGGATCAGGGCAAACTTGTGTCCACGTCCAACGGACTGGCGTAACGTCACCGACTGGTTGTCGAAGGTGACTTCCGTCCCTTCGGTTAAATCTGCCAGCGCGACGGCCACGTTATCCAGCGAATGGATTTTGATGTATTGCATATCAACCTCAAACGGCCCTAGTTCAGTTCAATGGCGAAGTAGTCACGCGCATTGTTAAAGCAGATGTTTTTCACCATGTCGCCCAGCAGCTGGATATCCGCCGGCGCTTCGCCTGCGTGCACCCAGCGGCCAATCATCTGGCACAGAATGCGGCGGAAGTATTCATGACGGGTATAGGACAGGAAGCTGCGGCTGTCGGTCAGCATGCCGACAAAACGGCTCAGCAGGCCAAGCTGCGCCAGCTGCGTCATCTGACGCTCCATGCCGTCTTTCTGATCGTTGAACCACCAGCCGGAGCCGAACTGCATCTTGCCCGGCATCCCTTCGCCCTGGAAGTTGCCGATCATCGTGCCCAGCACTTCGTTATCGCGCGGGTTCAGGCAGTAGAGAATGGTTTTCGGCAGCAGGTTTTGTTCGTTCTGTTTGCTCAGCAGTTTTGACAGCTCTTCCGCCAGCGGACGGTCGTTGATGGAGTCAAAGCCCACGTCCGCACCCAGCAGTTTAAACTGGCGCTGGTTGTTATTGCGCAGTGCACCGATGTGGTACTGCTGTACCCAGCCGCGACGCGCGTATTCGGCACCGAGGAACACCAGTACCGCCGTTTTGAACTGCGCCACTTCGTGCTCGCTAAGCGATTCACCGGAGAGGCGACGCGCCAGAATGCTGTCCAGCTCGGCCTCGTTTGATTCCGCAAACAGCACCACGTCCAGCGCGTGGTCAGAGACTTTACAGCCGTGCGCCGCGAAGTGATCCAGACGTTTGGTCAGCGCGGTTTGCAGATCGGCGAAACGACGGATGTCGGTATCGGACACTTCCGCCAGCTTCGCCATGTAGTCGTTGAACGTGGCCTGCTCAATATTGAAGGCTTTGTCCGGGCGCCAGCTTGGCAGCACTTTGATATCAAAAGAGGTGTCTTTGGCGACAACGGCATGATGCTCCAGGGAGTCAATCGGATCGTCGGTGGTGCCGACCATCTTCACGTTCATCTGCTTCATGATGCCGCGCGCGGAGAAGTTCTCCTGCGCCAGGAGCGCATTGCACTGGTCCCAGATTTCATCGGCGGTCGCTGGGGAGAGCAGTTTGCCGGTGATGCCAAACGGGCGACGCAGCTCAAGGTGCGTCCAGTGATAGAGCGGGTTACCGATGGTGTGCGGGACGGTCGCCGCCCAGGCGTCAAACTTCTCGCGATCGGTCGCATCGCCGGTGCACAGGCGCTCAGCCACGCCGTTGGTGCGCATCGCACGCCATTTGTAATGGTCACCCTTCAGCCAGATGTCATACAGGTTTTTGAAACGGTAATTTTCGGCAACCTGCTGCGGCGGCAAATGGCAGTGGTAGTCGAAAATCGGCTGATCTTTTGCATAGTCGTGGTACAGGCGGCGAGCAAATTCGGTATCTAACAGAAAATCGTCGGTCATAAACGGCGTCATTATCGTCTTCCTCATTACGGGAGCGTCAGAAAGCGTATGTTCATATGCTGCAAAGTTATCACACCAATTTCCACCATCCGACGTTTTTTTCGTGAGTGAGATCAATAAACGCAGACAAATACATTACCCAAATTGGAGTAAATCCTTCTACAAGCCGCGCCAGTACTGGCTTGAAGCGACACGAATAATGTCCCCACAAAGAATCATACATTTGTGATGTCACTCACCTTTTAAAGCTGTATGACAAGTTATCTTTTCGCCGTCGCAAACTATAAGCCGACGGAATGCATTCCTGGTGTCAGTTACACCAGATTTAACGGTACGGAAACCGACTTATGCAGATGACTTTTGGCAAGGTTCGGGCCGTTCCGGGACATTTCCCGGTTACGCCCCTCCCGTTACTGAACGGCTCCCGGCAACGGTCGAGCGGTTACCGTGTCCCGGCACGGCAATACTATAACGATGAGGTTTTACATGCGTAAAATTAAAGGGTTACGTTGGTACATGATCGCACTGGTGACGTTAGGCACCGTGCTGGGCTACCTGACGCGTAACACCGTCGCAGCCGCAGCGCCGACGTTAATGGAAGAGCTGCATATCTCCACGCAGCAATACTCCTACATCATTGCTGCCTATTCCGCGGCGTACACCATCATGCAGCCTGTTGCAGGCTACGTGCTGGATATCCTCGGTACCAAAATCGGCTATGCCTTCTTCGCCATCGCCTGGGCGGTGTTCTGCGGAGCCACCGCGCTGGCGGGCAGCTGGGGCGGCCTGGCGCTGGCGCGCGGTGCGGTCGGTGCGGCAGAAGCCGCGATGATCCCGGCGGGACTGAAGGCCAGTTCCGAGTGGTTCCCGGCAAAAGAGCGCTCTATTGCTGTCGGCTACTTCAACGTGGGTTCGTCCATCGGGGCGATGATTGCGCCGCCGCTGGTGGTGTGGGCTATCGTGATGCACAGCTGGCAGATGGCTTTCATCATTTCCGGCGTGCTGAGCTTCGCCTGGGCAATCGCGTGGCTGGTTTTCTATAAGCACCCGCGCGATCAGAAAAAACTCTCCGAAGAAGAACGCGAGTACATCATTGGTGGTCAGGAAGCGCAGCATCAGACCAACAACGGCAAAAAAATGACCGTCTGGCAGATCCTGGGCACCCGTCAGTTCTGGGGTATCGCCCTGCCGCGTTTCCTGGCGGAACCGGCCTGGGGGACCTTCAACGCGTGGATCCCACTGTTCATGTTTAAAGTCTACGGCTTTAACCTGAAAGAGATCGCGATGTTCGCCTGGATGCCGATGCTGTTCGCTGACCTGGGCTGTATCGTGGGCGGCTACCTGCCACCGCTGTTCCAGCGCTGGTTTGGAGTGAACCTGATCGTTTCCCGTAAGATGGTGGTCACCATGGGCGCACTGCTGATGATTGGCCCGGGTATGATCGGCCTGTTCACCAGCCCGTACGTGGCCATCGCCCTGCTGTGCATCGGTGGTTTTGCGCACCAGTCCCTGTCCGGCGCGCTGATTACGCTCTCGTCTGACGTCTTCGGTCGCAACGAAGTGGCCACCGCCAACGGCCTGACCGGGATGGCCGCCTGGACCGCGAGTACGATGTTCGCGCTGGTCGTCGGCGCGCTGGCGGATACCATCGGCTTCAGCCCGCTGTTTGCGGTACTGGCGGTCTTCGACCTGCTGGGCGCGGTGGTGATCTGGACGGTGCTGAAAAGCAAATCGGCAGAGGAGCTGGCAAAAGAGTCACTCGGGAAACCGGCCACGCAGAGTTAGCCTTGCTGTGCCGGGTGGCGCTACGCTTACCCGGCCTACAAAACCCGTAGGCCCGTGCGAGCGAAGCGCCGCCGGGCATTTAAAGGCCGCTCAGTAGTGGCTTTTTTAATGGCAAAATCTGGAGAGTGGCACGCAAAAGTGGTATAACAAATCATCTGCCGTACCCTGTCTGGAGCGCATATGGAAATCACCGAACCACGTCGTTTATATCAACAACTTGCTGCGGAGCTGAAAGATCGCATCGAGCAAGGTGTCTATCTTGTCGGTGATAAACTGCCCGCCGAGCGCTTTATCGCGGATGAAAAAAGCGTCAGCCGCACTGTGGTGCGTGAAGCGATCATCATGCTGGAAGTCGAAGGCTACGTTGAGGTACGCAAAGGCTCCGGCATTCACGTCATTTCCAATCTGCCGAAACACTCTCCCGTCGCGGACGAGAGTCTGGAATTCGCCAGCTACGGTCCGTTTGAGCTGCTCCAGGCTCGCCAGCTGATTGAAAGCAACATTGCCGAATTTGCGGCGACGCAGGTGACCAAGCAGGACATCATGAAGCTGATGGAAATCCAGGAGAATGCCCGCAAGGAAAAATGTTTCCGCGATTCAGAGTGGGATCTGCAGTTCCACGTCCAGGTCGCCCTGGCAACCCAGAATACGGCACTGGCGGCAATCGTTGAGAAAATGTGGACTCAGCGCGTTCACAACCCGTACTGGAAAAAACTGCACGACCATATCGATTCCCGTACCGTCGACAACTGGTGTGACGATCACGATCAAATCCTTAAAGCGCTGATTCGTAAAGATCCGCACGCCGCTAAGCTGGCGATGTGGCAGCACCTGGAAAACACTAAGCAGATGCTGTTCAATGAAACCAGCGACGACTTCGAATTTAACGCTGACCGCTATCTTTTCGCCGATAATCCCGTTGTTCATCTCGATACGGTCCCCAGTACCGCAAAATAGATGACCTTCCCGCTGGCAGGCGCTTCGCTGCGCCTTCCGGCGAACGTGGGTAAGCAAAACATATATAGTGTCAGCCTTTGTAAATCCCCTCGCTCACTTTCTGGGCTTACGCCAAAATCAACTCACGCCTGCAAATTCTGTGACGCAGAACGTTGGGCTTTGTTACAATTGGATTCACTTCGTTATTTTGTAAGTTAGTGCTTGCTAACCAGCCAATTAACAGGGAACAGTGTTGGCCACACCGCAATGTGTCCGCGAGCGACCATAATGAAATCACAACCATGTCGCCGTGCTGTTTGTCCCGGATAACAGGCATGACGTTAACCGATTTCCAGGAACACTGAATGGAACTTTTGACCCAACTACTGCATGCCCTCTGGGCGCAGGATTTTGAAACGCTGGCCAACCCTTCCATGATTGGCATGCTCTATTTCGTCTTGTTTATGATCCTGTTCCTTGAGAACGGCTTGCTGCCTGCTGCTTTCCTGCCCGGTGACAGTTTACTGGTGCTTGTCGGCGTGCTGTGCGCCAAAGGGGCGATGGCATTCCCGCAAACTATTTTGTTACTGACCGTCGCCGCGAGTCTCGGCTGCTGGGTCAGCTACATCCAGGGAAGATGGCTGGGCAATACCCGGATCGTCCAGAACTGGCTCTCGCACCTGCCTGCACATTATCACCAGCGGGCGCACCACCTTTTCCATAAGCACGGGCTTTCTGCGCTGCTGATTGGCCGCTTTATCGCCTTTGTACGCACCCTGTTGCCGACCATTGCCGGTCTGTCGGGGCTGAGCAGCGCGCGCTTCCAGTTCTTTAACTGGATGAGCGGCCTGCTGTGGGTACTGATTCTGACGACGCTCGGCTATGCGTTGGGGAAAACGCCAGTCTTTATGAAATATGAAGACCAGCTGATGTCCTGCCTGATGCTGCTGCCTGTGGTGCTGCTGGTCTTCGGTCTGATCGGCTCGCTGGTCGTCCTGTGGAAAAAGAAATACGGAGCCAGAGGCTAACGATGGCTATCTCACCGCTCGCCCTGCGCCGTTTTGCCTGCGCCGTGATGACACTGGTGGTGCTCAGCGCCATGCTGCTGGCATGGAGCGCGCTTTCGCACCAGGAATCCACGCTGGCCATTCGCCCGGTGAACCAGGGTGCCAGCGTGCCTGACGGTTTTTCTGTCTGGCACCATCTGGACGCGAACGGGATCCGCTTTAAAAGCATCACCCCGCAGGACGATGTTTTACTGATCAAGTTTGATTCCCGAGCGCAAAGTGCCGCCGCAAAAGTGGTTCTCGACCGTACGCTGCCGCACGGGTATATCATCGCTCAGCAGGAAGATGACAGCCAGCATGCTGCCTGGCTGTCGCTGATTCGCGATACGTCGCATCGGTTTGGATAATTACCAGGATTCCGAATCTTTTCACTCACTTTGGTGAATCCCCCGTTTACTTACTATGCTTAAGTACGCGGAGCACCCCTCGAATGTACTCCGCATAACTTTGGATAGCGGCTTACGCCGCAACACAATGGAAGGTTTCGATAATGAAATTCCGCATGACTCTGGCTCTGGCCCTTTTTTCTTTAAGCACAGCATCCTTCGCAAATTCTCTCTGTCAGGAGAAAGAACAGGATATTCAGCGTGAGATCGGTTATGCCGAAAAGCATAACAATCAGCACCGTGTTGATGGTCTTAAAAAAGCGCTGAGCGAAGTGAAAGCGAACTGTTCAGACAGCAAGCTGCGTGCCGACCACCAGAAGAAAATCGCTGAACAGAAGGACGAGATAGCCGAGCGCCGTCGCGACCTGCAGGAAGCGAAAGAGAAAGGGGATGCGGAAAAAATTGCTAAGCGCGAGAAGAAGTTGAAAGAAGCGCAGGACGACCTGAAAGCGCTGGAAGCTCGCGATTATTGAGTTAACGGAAATCTCAACAGGAGAGAATCATGTCAAAAGATACGACGTCTGAACATCTGCGCGCTGAACTGAAATCCCTGGCCGATACCCTGGAAGAGGTGCTGAACTCCTCTGCTGACAAGTCAAAAGAAGAGGTCAGCAAGCTACGCAGCAAGGCGGAGCAGGCGCTGAAAGAGAGCCGCTATCGCCTGGGTGAAACCGGCGATGCCCTGGCAAAACAGACCCGCGAAGCGGCCGCGCGTGCGGACGAATACGTGCGTGATAATCCATGGACGGGTGTCGGAATTGGTGCCGCAGTCGGTGTGGTACTGGGTGTCCTGCTGACGCGTCGTTGATATGGAAGATCCTCGTCACGCACAAGGGCCTGCTAACAACGTCCTCGGCATCGGCCAGCGTATTTTGACGACGCTGGTCGGGATTGCCGAAACGCGCGTCCGGCTGGCAGTGGTCGAACTGGAGGAGGAGAAAGCGAACCTCTTCCAGATGCTGCTGATGCTTGGACTGACCATGCTCTTCGCCGCGTTTGGTCTGATGAGCCTGATGGTGTTAATCATCTGGGCCATTGACCCGCAGTATCGTCTTAACGCCATGATTGCCACGACCGTCGTTCTGCTGGTCGCGGCGCTGATTGGCGGCATATGGACGCTGCGTAAAGCGCGTAAGTCCACGTTCCTGCGCCATACGCGTCAGGAGCTGGCTAACGATCGCGCCCTGCTGGAGGATGACAAGCCGTGAGCGGTAAAGCCGAACGTCAAAAGCGAAAAGCGTACCTGCTAAGCCAGATCCAGCAGCAACGGCTGGATCTGTCGGCCAGCCGTCGCGACTGGATTGACGCGACGCGACGGTTTGACCGGGGCTGGAACACCTTCCTGAGCCTGCGTTCATGGGCGCTGGTCGGCAGCAGCGTGATGGCTATCTGGACGGTTCGTCATCCAAATATGCTCATCCGCTGGGCGCGCCGGGGTTTTGGTGCCTGGAGCGCCTGGCGTCTGGTGAAAGCCACGATCCGTCAGCAGCAATTACGCTAGCCTTCTCGCCGGGTGGCGGCTACGCCTTACCCGGCCTACTTGCACGCGTAGGCCGGGTAAGCGCAGCGCCACCCGGCAAAATCCTCCCCCTCCCTTACTCAATATCTTTGAAGAAGATTGACAGTTTTCCTTGCTAACAATCGCCCACCGTCACGTTTATGATGCTCTCCATCGACAGCAACGACGCGGTATCTACCCGGAATTGCAGACAAATAACGTTCAGCCGCTGATGTGGTTTCCTGGAGAGTAAAATGAAAAAATTAGAAGATGTTGGTGTACTGGTCGCGCGTATTCTGATGCCAATTCTGTTCATCGTGGCAGGTTGGGGAAAAATCACCGGTTATGCGGGTACCCAGCAGTATATGGAAGCCATGGGCGTTCCGGGGTTCCTGTTGCCACTGACCATTCTTCTTGAGTTCGGCGGCGGCCTGGCAGTGCTGTTCGGCTTCCTGACCCGCACCACCGCGCTGTTTACCGCAGGCTTCACCGTGCTGACAGCGTTCATCTTCCACAGCAACTTTGCGGAAGGCGTGAACTCTCTGATGTTCATGAAAAACCTGACCATCGCGGGTGGCTTCCTGCTGCTGGCCGTTACTGGCCCGGGCGCATACAGCATCGACCGCGTTCTGAATAAGAAATGGTAAGCACGCTATACTGAATAAACACAAAGCGAGGAGACATCTCCTCGCTTTTGCTATCTGACGGAGGAGAAAAAATGGGACAACTCGTAGACGGCGTCTGGCAGGATGTCTGGTATGACACCAAATCCACCGGAGGTCGCTTTAAGCGCTCTGTTTCGGCCTTCCGTAACTGGCTGACCGCCGACGGCGCACCAGGCCCGAGCGGCGAAGGCGGCTTCGCGGCTGAGAAAGATCGTTATCATCTTTATGTTTCCCTCGCCTGCCCGTGGGCCCACCGCACGCTGATCGTGCGCAAGCTTAAAGGTCTCGAATCCTTCATTCCGGTTTCCGTGGTCAACCCGCTGATGATGGAAAATGGCTGGACGTTTGACAGTGATTTTCCTGCGGCAACCGGCGACGATCTTTATCACCACGATTTCCTGTACCAGCTCTATCTGCGCGCCGATCCGCACTACACCGGGCGCGTGACCGTGCCGGTACTGTGGGACAAGAAAAACCAGACGATTGTCAGCAATGAGTCTGCGGAAATCATCCGCATGTTCAATACCGCGTTTGACGCGCACGGCGCCCGTGCCGGAGATTACTATCCGGTGGAGCTGCGCGAGAAAATTGACGAACTGAACGGCTGGATTTACGACAACGTCAATAACGGTGTCTATAAGGCCGGTTTCGCCACCAGCCAGGAAGCGTATGACGAAGCGGTCGGAAAGGTGTTTGAATCGCTGGAACGCCTGGAACAGATCCTGGGCCAGCATCGCTACCTGACGGGCGATCGCCTGACGGAAGCGGACATTCGCCTGTGGACCACGCTGGTTCGCTTTGATCCGGTCTATGTCACCCACTTTAAGTGCGACAAGCACCGCATCAGCGACTACCTGAACCTGCATGGTTTCCTGCGCGACATCTACCAGATGCCGGGCATCGCGGAGACGGTCGACTTCGACCATATTCGCACCCACTATTTCCGCAGCCACAAGACCATCAACCCGACGGGTATTATCTCCATTGGGCCCTGGCAGGATCTGGATGAACCGCACGGGCGCGACGTCCGTTTTGGATAAATATTAAGGGCATCACCAGATGCCCTTTTTTAATTCACAATCTCCATCTATTCTTACCTCGATCGCTTAGAAAACAAGTGATTGACTGACTAATGAGGCAAGGAAAATGGACTGGTATTTAAAAGTACTGCGCAACTACATTGGATTTGGTGGCCGCGCCCGCCGCAAAGAGTACTGGATGTTCGTTCTGGTGAACTTCATCCTCATCATGGTGCTGGGTATTGTGGATAAAATTCTTGGCTGGGAGCGGGCTGGCGGTGAAGGCGTGCTGACCACCATTTATGGCCTGTTAGTCCTGCTGCCATCGTGGGCGGTATTGTTCCGTCGGCTGCACGATACCGATCGTTCGGCGTGGTGGCTATTGCTGCTGTTGATCCCGATCGTGGGCTGGATCGTGATTCTTATCTTCAACTGCCAGAGCGGCACCCCAGGTGAAAACCGCTTTGGTCCGGATCCTAAGATCGTCGCGTAAATTACTGCCCGGTGGCGCTTACGCTTACCGGGCCTACTCGTTTATTTATTGTGGTGGGCGAAGAGTTTGGGTATTTCGCGCAGGCACCATGATTTGGCTTCGCCCATGCTGTCGCGACGCCACGCCATAATGATATCCACTTCGCTGGTGTACTCCGGACTCACGACCCGCAGCCGCCCTTCCGCAATATCTTTCTCCACAAACGGGTACGGCATCGTCGCCACGCCCAGACCGGCCAGCAGCGCCTGCCGTTTGTCTTCCAGTGAGGTCACCGTCAGACGTGGCTGTTTATCCAGCAGCTGCACCGTCAGTACCGGACGCTCGCGCGCGGTATCCGCGACCGCGACGCCGCGATATTTCACGCGCGTCACTTCAGAGAGCGGCTCCGGCTCCTGGTGAATCGGATGGTTGGGGGCGGCAACGTAGACGTTCATGACGCTGTAGAGCTTGCGCGAGTTGATTTCCGATGAGGAACGGAAGTGCATGTCCGGCGCAATAACGATATCTGCCCTGCCCGTCTCCAGACGTTCCCACGCCCCTGCCAGCACCTCGGTGATGATCGACAGCTGCGTATTGGCCTTCGCCGCCAGGCGGTCCACCAGCGGGAACAGCGCTTCGGTTGGCACCAGCGCTTCGGTCACGAGCGTCAGATGGGTTTCCCAACCGCGCGCCAGCGCTTCGGCGTCGGTCGTCAGCTTATCCGCCGCTTCCAGCAGCACGCGGCCGCGCTCCAGCAGCATTCGACCGACGTTGGTGAATTTTGTTCGATGACCGGAGCGGTCAAAAAGCACCACGTCCAGCTCTTCCTCCAGCTTCTGCATGGTGTAGCTCAGCGCAGACGGAACGCGTCCCAGTTCATCGGCCGCCGCCGCAAAACTGCCGCGTCGGTCAATCGCGTCCATGACGCGAAGCGCCTCAAGCGTCAATGCTCTCTCTTTAGCCATCTCGTTCTCATTCAGGAAATTTGAACATACCAGGCAGAATATCTGGCTAACAATGAAGCGTCCATACCTTTACCATTGTTTTAGTGTAAAGAGAGGTCAAGTTTATGATTACGACAAGAACAGCTAAACAGTGCGGACAAGCCGATTTCGGTTGGCTGCAGGCCCGCTACACCTTTTCCTTTGGACACTACTTTGACCCTAAACTCCTCGGTTACGCTTCACTGCGCGTGTTGAACCAGGAAGTGCTCGCCCCGGGCGCCTCCTTCCAGCCGCGTACGTACCCGAAAGTCGATATCCTGAACCTGATCCTGGAAGGCGAGGCAGAATACCGCGATAGCGAGGGCAATCATGTCCAGGCAAAGGCTGGCGAAGCGCTGTTAATTTCCACGCAGCCGGGCATCAGCTATAGCGAGCATAACCTCAGCAAAGACAAAACGCTGACCCGCATGCAGCTGTGGCTCGACGCCTGCCCTGAGCGGGAAAATCCGCTGGTACAGAAGTTAGATTTAACGGGCGATAAGCAACAGCTGATTGCATCCCCTGATGGCAGTAAAGAGAGCCTGCAGCTGCGTCAGCAGGTGTGGCTGCACCATATCGAGCTGAAGAAAGGTGAGCAGGCAAGCTTCCAGCTTCACGGCCCGCGCGCCTATCTGCAGTCGATTCACGGTACGGTGCATGCGGTGACGCACGCGGAAGAGAAAGAGGCGCTCACCTGCGGCGACGGCGCGTTTATTCGTGATGAAGCGAATATTACCCTGGTGGCGGATACGCCGCTGCGCGCGCTGCTGATTGATTTGCCGGTTTAAAGAACGCCCTCACCCTAACCCTCTCCCACTGGGAGAGGGAACCGATAGAGCCCTGAACTCGCTACACCTTACTCGCCATGATCTCAATAATCTGCCGGTCCGTTGCCTGCATCGAGCGGCACGCCAGTGCGCACAGGTTCGCGATCGACTGCTCCACATCGTGCGCGACAATCCCCTCGTTGCCCGTCACGCCCGACTCATCCAGCGCCATCATCACCGCTTTCCAGGCGCTACTGACGCTGGTGGAGACCTTCATGGCGCAGCTGTTTGACGCCCCGTCGCAGATCATCCCGCTGACGTCACCGATCATACTGCCGATCGCCATTGCGATGGTCTGGTAACGGCCACCCATCAGCCACGCCATTCCTGCCGCAGCGCCCATTGCCGCGGTTGTCGCCGCGCACAGTGCGGACAGGCGCGGAAGCTGATAATGGATATAGATCGCCGACAGATGCGACAGCATCAGCGCCCGCGCCAGCCGTTCGTCACCGGCCTGAAGGTGCTCAGCCACAACAACGACGGGCATGGTGGCGGTGATCCCCTGGTTACCGGAGCCCGAATTGCTCATCGCCGGCAGCGTCGCGCCCCCCATCCGGGCATCCGAGGCGGCGCTGGTGCGAATAACAATGTCTGAACCCAGATCCTGCGCCAGCCATCCGCGCGAGCGCTGCTTCTCAAGCGTTGCGCCAATATGCAGCCCCCACTTCCCGCTGAGCCCTTCGCGGGAGAGCGCATCGTTCAGTTGCCCTGCTTCCAGGATGAAGCGAATGGCCTCAAACGGCACCTGCTCGACAAATTCCAGGATCTGCGACAGCGTAGCGTGCGACAGTACCGCCAGCGGGTTGTCATCCACCTCGGTCACGGGCTTATCCAGCGTAAAGCGCGTTTCCCCCTGGCAAACCACTTCCACCACCCGGGTATGCCCGCCCGCGATGGTCACCATTGCCGAGAGATCCCCGGCATAAACGCAGGCGCGGGAATAGAGGATCTCATCGCAGGGCTCCTGCAGTTTTACCTGCACTTGCCCTGCCTCAAGCAGGGCTTTGGCGCGGACCAGTGCATCGGCTGTGGCATTTTTCAACACCTCCAGTCCGGCGTGAGCGTTACCGCCAATCGCGCCCAGCGCCGCCGCAATCGGTAATCCGACCATGCCGGTACCCGGTACCGTCACGCCCAGCCCGTTTTTCATCAGGTTCGGCGAGACCCACGCCTCAATCCGAGTGACCTCCCCCGGCAGGAGGTCTGCGGCCATCGCACAGGCCAGTGCCAGAGAGACGGGTTCGGTGCACCCAAGGGCAGGCTTCACTTCTTCCTGCACCGCGCGAATAAATTGATTCCATAAAGGATGAATTTGCTCAGACATCGTTACGACCTTAATTACCCTCAGGAGAATGCGAGGAAAGGAGAAACACAAAGCAGCAGTCCGGTGATGATGATTATCACCAGCGATACGCCTTTGTATTTATGCAGCGCCGGTACCTTGTAGACCAGCCATGCCGGGATCAGACAGCCCACCATGCCGAAGATGGGGCTGCAAATGGAGGTGAAGCTCAACACCGGCGCGTTCAGGACTATCGCGCTCCAGGCCAGCAGAATGGCGAACAGCATAATCCCGCGCTGGACGGCGTTTTCATTGATTCTTTCTGCCGGCATTTTACGGCGCAGGATGTTCATGACGATACCCTGCGTGGCCTCGCGGAAGCCGAGGTAGACGCCGAAGAACGCGGTCATCACGGCGAAGATATTGAGGATCACGCTGACGATTTTGACCCAGCCCGCGCCGTCGCCACTGATAAACTGCGCCGCAATCGCCAGGGCAGAGATATTCTGCTCGTAGGCTTTGACCGCCTCATCGTGCCCCATCGCCAGGGTGAAAGAGACGGCATAGAAGAAGACCGTCACAAACAGGACGCCAAAAGCAATGTTCATCGCCCGCAGCGCCTTATGACGCGCCACCTCCACCGATTTTTCACGCGAGCGGTAAGAGATCACCATCGGGCTCAGGGTCTGAATAAAGAGAATGGAGGTTAAGGTAAAGGGCAGCGTAATGATGGCGTTTTTAATCAGCAGCCCCAGCGGCGGCAGCATGCCCACGTTGGCTAAATGCCAGAGGCCGATCATCGACAGGCCCAGCGCGGCAACTACGAATAATTTGGTCAGCACCATCAGGCTGGACACTTTAAAAAGCAGCTTTTCACCGCGTGAAGAAATCGCGACCAGAATGCAAATCAGGAATAAACCGTAGAACGGATTTTCCGAGAGCAAACCGTCGGTCACGCCGAAGGTGTGCAAATACGAGGCGCTGTCGTTGGTAATGGCCGTGGAATAGACAAACATCCAGATCACCAGCATCACGAAATAGAGCGCACCTAATAAAATTCCCCAGTTCTTACCCAAATACCCGCTAATTACGCTCGGGTAGTCTTTGCATTCCGGGGATTCTGCCAGCGTGTTAATAAACAACCGTTGGAATAAATACATGGCGGGATAACCAATAATGGACGAGAGCAAAAAGACCCACAGCCCCATTAATCCGACTTGTACCGGGAGAAAAACAATCCCCGCGCCGATAGCCATCCCAATACTCATGATGACCCAACCCGTGTCGGTGCTGTCAAATTTGATCGCCTCTCGCCACTCGCTTTCACTCATTCCCGCCCGCCTTGCCGCGGGGGAATCATTCACAATGACACTGCTGTTTGTTGCCGTATCCATGGGGCACTCGCTTATTTTGTAGGGTAAACAGTTGTTTTTATAAGGTTCCGATCGCCAGCGATGGCGATTCAGATGGCAGCAGGTGCTTGTTATTGATGTGAGAAAATATTAACCGGAGCGAGGGAGAAAAAAGCCACAATTTTTATGAGTATTTTCGAATGATAGAGGAAAATTTGCTTTGTTAATGGGTTGATAGACGGTATTTTTCTAAAAGTGACGACGATCAAGAAATAAAAACCCGCGCGATGCGCGGGTGAGAGATCACTCTGCCAGCGCGTTAGCCATATCCGTTCTGATTTGTTTGCGCTGTTCCGGCGTTAACACCTGGCTGACGTCGAAGTAATATTTCACGCGGTAATAGCGGGTCTGCTCTTCAATTTTGCTGAATGCACTAAGCTGGCTTTTCACCGTGCTTTCGTCCCATTTGCCCGCCTGGAACATGTCGATCAGCGCACCGTCCTTCACGCCCGTCATCGGGATCCTGCTGACATTTTGTTCCAGCTGCTTATGCAGATCTTCAATCTTTTTCACCTGCTCATTGCTGAGCTTCAGGTGCTGTACCAGAGGATCCTGGGACGGTGACGGGGCAGCCTCAACGTTCGCGGCCTGCACCGTAAAACTGCACACCACCAGTGAAGCAGCAGCCAACGCAATGCGGGTCATTTTCATCATCTTACAGTCCTTACATGCTGTTATAGGAAAAAGCAGGAGCATTGTTTTTCAAGAGCGGATGAATATGTGTGAGTAATTATATAAACAATTTTGTATGTTTAGCGGGCAAAAAAATGCCCCCTGCAGTGAGGGGGCATGAGAGTAGGTTTTCGTCAAATCGCCTGCGTAAACGTTCTCGAAATCACGTCCTGCTGCTGCTCGCGTGTCAGCGCATTAAAGCGCACCGCATAGCCCGAAACGCGGATCGTCAGGTTCGGGTAATTCTCCGGATGCGCAATGGCATCGAGGAGCATCTCCCGGTTCATCACGTTAACGTTCAGGTGCTGCCCACCCTCAATAGACGCTTCGTGATGGAAGTACCCGTCCAGCAGCCCTACCAGGTTGGTTTTGCGCACCAGCTCGTCTTTGCCCAGCGCCTGCGGCACGATGGAGAAGGTGTAAGAGATCCCGTCTTTGGCATAGGTGAACGGCAGCTTGGCGACCGACGTTAACGAGGCCACCGCCCCTTTTCTGTCACGGCCGTGCATGGGGTTCGCGCCTGGGGCAAACGGCGTGCCGCCGCGTCGTCCGTCCGGCGTGTTCCCGGTCTTCTGCCCGTAAACCACGTTGGAGGTAATGGTCAGGATCGACTGGGTCGGCACCGCGTTGCGGTAGGTTGGCAGCGCCTGAATTTTCTTCATAAAGCGTTCCACCAGGTCGCAGGCGATGCTGTCCACGCGGTCATCGTTGTTGCCGTACTGCGGGTAATCCCCTTCTATCACGAAATCGACCGCCAGACCGGTATGGTCGCGCACCGGCTTCACCGTGGCGTATTTAATGGCGGACAGGGAATCCGCCGCTACCGACAACCCGGCAATGCCGCAGGCCATAGTGCGGTAGACATCCCGATCGTGCAGCGCCATCAGCGAGGCTTCGTAGCTGTACTTATCATGCATGTAGTGAATGAGATTCAGCGCGCTGATGTACTGCACCGCCAGCCAGTCCATAAAGTGATCGAGACTCGCCATAACGGTGTCGTAATCCAGCACGTCGTCCAGCAGCGGCTCGGTTTTCGGGCCGACCTGGATCTTCAGCTTCTCGTCCACCCCGCCGTTGATCGCGTACAGCAGCGTTTTCGCCAGGTTGGCGCGCGCGCCGAAGAACTGCATCTGCTTGCCGATCACCATCGGGCTGACGCAGCAGGCAATGGCGTAGTCGTCGCTGTTGAAGTCCGCACGCATCAGATCGTCGTTCTCATACTGCAGCGACGAGGTAACGATCGACACCTGCGCGGCGTATTTCTTGAACGCGATCGGCAGCTGTTCAGACCAGAGGATCGTCAGGTTCGGCTCCGGCGCGGGCCCCATGGTGTGCAGGGTGTGCAGATAGCGGAAGCTGTTTTTGGTCACCAGCGTGCGGCCGTCCAGCCCCATGCCGCCGATCACTTCCGTGGCCCAGATCGGATCGCCGGAGAAGAGCGTGTCGAATTCCGGCGTGCGCAGGAAGCGCACCATGCGGATCTTCATGATGAAGTGGTCGATCAGTTCCTGCGCCTGCACCTCGTTCAGCCGCCCCGCCTGCATGTCGCGTTCGATGTAGATATCGAGGAACGAGGCCGTGCGCCCCAGCGACATCGCTCCGCCATTCTGGGATTTCACTGCGGCCAGGTAGGCAAAATAGAGCCACTGCACCGCTTCCTGGGCGTTCATCGCCGGGCGTGAGATATCAAAGCCATAGTTCGCCGCCATCTGCTGGATCTGCAGCAGCGCGCGCTTGTGCTCCGCCAGCTCTTCGCGCAGGCGGATCGTCGCCTCCAGATCTTCGCCGCGCTCCAGCCGGCCCTGCAGATCGGCGAACTGAAGCTCACGCTCGCGCACCAGATAGCGGATACCGTAGAGCGCCACGCGGCGGTAATCACCGATAATGCGCCCGCGCCCGTAGCCGTCCGGCAGACCGGTCAGCACGCCGGATTTGCGGCAGCGCATCATCTCCGGCGAATAGACGTCAAACACGCCCTGGTTGTGGGTTTTGCGCAGGTCGGTAAACAGGTATTCAAACTGCGGATCCATCTCCCGGCCATAGGCTTCGAACGAGCTGCGGATCATGTTTATCCCGCCGTACGGATGCAGGGCGCGCTTGAGCGGCTTGTCGGTTTGCAGGCCGACGATCGTCTCCAGATCCTGGTCGATGTAGCCCGGCCCGTGGGCCGTAATGGTGGTGGCAATGTTGGTGTCAAAATCCACCGGGGCGTGGGTGGCATTCTCCTGACGAATGCCGACCATCACCTTCTGCCACAGCGCCGTCGTTGCTGGCGTCGCCTGCGCGAGGAAAGCTTCATCGCCTTCATAAGGGGTGTAGTTATGCTGAATAAAATCGCGGACGTTGACGGCGTTTTTCCATTCTTCACCGCGAAACCCGGCCCATGCGTCGCTGTAGGGCGCGACGCCCGTTTCGATTGTTACTTTCATCAGATTCTCGCTTTATCAGGCGTAAGCCGCAGCCGGGGTAACCTTCCCAAGACGGAGGGCGTCCAGCGCGATCATTTTTTCTTCGTTGGTAGGGATCACCGCGCAGATCACGCGGGAGGTATCAGTGGAGATGACGCGCTCACCCGCGCTACCCGGCAGGGCATTTTTGGCGTCGTCGAGGCGGATCCCGAACACTTTCAGATGTTCCGCCACCAGCGCGCGGACAAGCGTTGAGTTTTCGCCGATGCCGCCGGTAAAGACCACCCCATCGAGGCGGTGCAGCGACGCCGCATGCCCGGCGATATGTCGCGCTATACGGTGAACGAAGGTCTGGATAGCCAGCTGCGCCCGCTCATTGCCAGCGTGCCAGGCTTTCTCCAGCGCCCGTAGGTCTGAAGAGATGCCGGAGATCCCCAGCAACCCGGACTCTTTGTTGACCACGCGCTCAAGATCCTCAAACGACTGGCCGGTCTGCTGGGCAATCCACGCCATCGCGCCAAAATCCACATCGCCGCAGCGCGTGCCCATCATCAGTCCTTCCAGGGGGGTCATCCCCATCGAGGTATCCACGCTTTGGCCGTTGCGCACCGCGCAGATGGACGCTCCGTTGCCGAGGTGGGCAACCACCAGGCCGCTGTCATCGGGGGGCAGCCTGAGGAGCGCGTGCGCCTGCGCGGCCACGTAGCGGTGAGAGGTGCCGTGGAAGCCGTAGCGGCGCACGCCCAGCGCTTCAAAATAGCGGTACGGCAAACCGTACAGGTACGCCTGCGGCGGCAGCGTCTGGTGGAAGCTGGTATCAAATACCGCGACCTGCTGCACGCCCGGAAACAGGCGCTCTGCGGCTTCCACGCCGCTCAGGTTGGCGTAGTTATGCAGCGGCGCCAGCGGGGAGACCTGGCGGATCTGCTCAATCACCTCTTCCGTAATCAGGGTCGACTCGCTGAAGAGGTCACCACCGTGCGCAATGCGGTGGCCAATTAAGGCCACGCTGCTCATCAGGTCACGCTTCTTCAGCTCCAGGGCGATGGCAGCCAGCGCCCCTTCGTAGTCCTGGTGAGCCAGTCTGGCTGGCTCACCCCCGTTCACGGAAATAAAGGCTTTATCCGTGTTGATGCCGTCTGCAATGCCCGTCATCAGGGCGTCGCAGCTGCTGGCATCGAGCACCGAAAACTTAACAGAGGACGAACCGCAGTTAATTACCAGTACAACCGGAAACTCAATCATCATGTGACTCCGCTCTTCCTGAGCAATGGGTTAGAACAGTTTGTAAACGATATTCAGAATGGTCAGCAGGCCCACAACCGTGACGAAGATGTTCTCGGGTTTGCCCTTATATTTCGCCATGGCCGGTGCTTTGCGGATGGCGTACATCGGCAGCAGGCACAGCAGAGAGGCGATGATTGGCGCACCCATGGCTTCGATAAGGTCGAGAATGTTCGGGTTGGCGTACGCGACAACCCAGGTGGAGCCCATGATGAACACCATGCTGATGGTGTTCAGTTTGCCGACAGAGACCTTCTTCTTATCGCCTTTGTAGCCGAACTTGAGGATCAGACCATTCAGCCCTTCCAGCGTGCCCAGGTAATGACCGAAGAAAGATTTGAAGATAGCGACCAGGGCAATAATGGAAGCGCCATATTCCAGTACCGTCGCGAACGTCGATTTAGTGCCGGACATGGAAGCAAAGTGGTTCGCCAGGTAAGAGAGCACCGGAATGTTCTGCGCTTTGGCGTCCGCCATGTTCTGCGGAGAGAGCGTAAACAGGCAGCTAAAGGCGAAGAACATCACCACGGCGACCATCAGCATGCTGGCGCGACCGATGATTTTGGAACATTTCTGCTCGGTGAATTCTTTACCGAACTCCGGCTCGTACTCTTCGCGCTTGGAGACCACAAACGAGGAGACGATAGGCGAGAAGTTGAAGGAGAAGACCATGATGGAGATCCCCAGCCACACCGTGACCAGAATGCCGTCATGGCCGGTGAAGGCGATATCGCTCAGGTTGACCTGGTCGATCACCGCGGAGTTCCAGTAAGGGATCAGCGACAGGGAAATCAGCACCAGACTGGCAATAAACGGGAACACCAGGAAGCTCATCACCTTCACCATCAGGTCTTTACCAAACCAGATAACAAAAGCCATCAGCAGCAGCAGGAACAGCGCCACCACGCCGCGGTTTAGCGCAGGCAGCTGGAGCTGGTTTTCCCAGAAGGTCATGAAGGTGTTAGTAATAGTGACGCCGTAAATCCACAGCAGCGGGCAAATGGCAAAGAAGTAGAGGAACGTAATCACCACCCCACCGGTTTTACCGAAATGCTCTTCCACCGTTTCGGTGATGTTGCCGGAGACGTTGCTGCCGGACAGGCAGAGGCGCGCCAGCGCGCGGTGGCAGTAAAACGCTATCGGGAACGCGAGAACCAGCATCAGCAGGATAGGGATTAAGCCCCCAAAGCCTGCGCGAATGGGGAAGAACAGCACGCCTGCGCCAATGGCGGTACCAAACAGGCCAAGCGTCCAGGTGGTATCAGACTTACGCCAGGAGGACGTTTTTGTCTGGCCAACGATAATGCTTTCTGTGTTGCTCATAGGTCACCTTTATGCGTCAACGAAGCCGGTAATTTGGGAAACACGGGAGAGATCGATATTGCCGCCGGAAATAATGCAGACGGTTTTGCGGCCCTGAATATAGTGGTCAAGCTTGCCGCTTAATAACGCGGCACAGGCCAGCGCGCCGGCGCCTTCCGTCACCACTTTATTTCGCTGAATAAGGGCAATCATGCTGTTGCGAATATCGTCTTCGCTCACCAGCACAATGTCATCGACCAGTTCACGAACGATTTCGAAGGTTAATTTACCCGGACGAGAGACGTCGCAGCCGTCGGCTAACGTGCCGGTAACGCGATGGTTGGTTATTTCTCCTGCCTGCCAGGAAGCTGCCATTCCGTGTACGTTTTCAGACTGTACGCCGATAATATTAATGGTCGGGTTGATGGATTTAATCGCCGTTGCAATCCCGGCAATTAATCCGCCGCCGCCGATAGGGACAATGACGTTATCCACGTCGTATAAATCTTCGAGAATTTCGAGGCCGATGGTGCCCTGCCCGGCGATCACTTTGGCGTCATCGTAAGGCGGAATAAAAATGCGCCCTTCCATCTCGACGATTTCGCTCACTTTAGCGATGGTGTCGTTGAAGTTCTCACCGTGGAGCACCACTTCCGCCGAGTAGTCGCGGGTTGCGGCCACTTTAGATTTTGGTGCGCCCATCGGCATCACCACTTTACCGTCGATGCCGAGCATGGCGCAGGAGAGCGACACTCCCTGCGCGTGGTTTCCCGCAGAGCAGGCGACCACGCCTTTGCGCTTTTCAGCATCGGTCAGCGAGCTTAATTTATTAAACGCGCCGCGAATTTTGAACGAACCGGTACGCTGCATGTTCTCAAACTTAAGGAATATTTCGCCCTTACACCGTTCGCTGAGATAATTCGAGCGCGGCATACCGGTTTTATATATCTTGCCTGCCAGTCGTTTTCTGGCGTCCTGAATATCTTCAATGGTTACCGGGAGATCGTAGGTAATATGCATAATATCCTCGTTATAATAATTCATTCTTTTCAGGCAAAGTCAGGGTATCAGAGCGTTCATACGTTAAGCTCTGGGTATTTTTAAAATTAAAACTTATTATTCATCGTCGTCTTTCGATATTCATCGACGAATATTGTTTAGCCAGCTCAACTAATACTGACGCCGATTTTTTAATCCTGTAATTTTTAGACCACACGGCAGCATAACGCGCCACGGGTAATTCGTCTTCCACGGGCAGCACAATAAATTGATCCGAACCGAATGGGGCAATCATGTCGCGGGGAATCACCGTCAGATAATCGGCATTCAGGACAAGGTTATAAATGGTGACGACGGAATCGGTCTGGACGATGTTTTCGATGCTGATGTGGTTGTCTTGCAGAGTGGTCAGAAGTTCTTTGTAGTAGCCCATATCGGTTTGCGGCATCACCCACTGCTCGTGCGTAAGCGATGCCAGTGTCGTCGGGCCGGTGCACGTTCGCGTTTTGCTGGCGACCAGCACAAACTCAGACTCAAACAGCGGTTCGACGTGCAGATCCTGAAGCAGCATTTCATCGCTCAGCGTGCCGATAGCGAAATCCAGACGACCATCGCGAATGGCCGGGAGGAAGGAGGAGAGCTGAGCTTCATACATTGAGACGCGCGCTTTTGGGAATACTTCCTTGAATTTTTTGATCATCTCAGACAGGAAGGTAAAGCCGATCAGCGACGGATAGCCAAAGGAGACATCCATAACGGTGCTAAAACTCAGGCTATTAATCTCACTCACCATGTTTTTCATTTCACGGGTGATCGACTCGGAGTACGAGAGCAGAACCTGGCCTGCAGCCGTCAGTTTTACGCCCGTATTTTTACGTACCATCACTTCCACACCGAAGTAAGATTCGATATCGCTGATGATTTTGCTGACGGCGGGTTGCGTCAGGCCCAGTTGTCTTGCAGCAGAACCTATGGAGCCACTTTTAATGACTTCCTGAAATACCACGAGGTGCTGTGTTTTCGGTAGAATAATAGTGTTCATAATATTCTGCGCTTATTTCCCTATGACGGGGTGAATTCTACTCAATAATGTTTCAGGGGGTATGTGCTGTTACTCACAATTTGCTTTGAGCAACCCTTAGCTCACGCTTCAAAAACCCAACAAAACCCTTGCAAATCAATACACTGAAGGCAATTGAATACGCTATAACGCTGATATTGATCAACAAAAATAGCGCTAATAAATTTATTTTATGGCGATAACCCGGATTTATTTCACCGTTCTTAAAAAAACAATAAAGACGATATTTCAGGCAATTAAAGGCCAATAAATAACCGTCATTTGTTTGAAACATACTTTCATTTAAGCCATTTTTTACGACGTAAATTTTCAAATTTCAGGAAAAGAGTGGAATACGTCACATATTCACGGAGGAAATGTATTTGATTTCAATAAGCGCACATCAAACGAGAAAAGATTTACGAACATTAAGCTAACAATCATAACAAATTATCAATACTACAGATCGCCGGTTTTTTAGATTTAAATTTTGTGATGGCGATCGTCTGCAGATGCCGAGGCGGAACCGGCGAGTGAAAAACAGTGAAATGTGCTTAATGTCGCAAATATGAGAATTGATGTCGTTTGTGTGGTGCCGGGTGGCGCTGCGCTTACCCGGCCTACAACAACCAGAAAGCAAAAACCCCGCCGAAGCGGGGTTCCCTAAGAAGTTGAAGCTGACCGATAAGCCGGGTTCTGTCGTGGACAGTCATTCATCTAGGCCAGCAATCGCTCACTGGCTCAAGCAGCCTACCCGGGTTCAGTACGGGCCGTACCATGTGAACCCCTATTTGGCCTTGCTCCGGGTGGAGTTTACCGTGCCACGGACTGTTACCAGCCGCGCGGTGCGCTCTTACCGCACCCTTTCACCCTTACCTGATCCCGCTTGCGCGGGCCATCGGCGGTTTGCTCTCTGTTGCACTGGTCGTGGGTTTCCCCCCCAGGCGTTACCTGGCACCCTGCCCTATGGAGCCCGGACTTTCCTCCCCTCCGCCCGTCTCCCCCGAAAGGGACGACGACGAAGCGGCGACTGTCTGGTCAGCTTCGGCGCGCAGTATAGAGGGTTTGCGCGCCGCTGTCACCCTCGGCTGTGGGTAAGCCGTGATTAACGCGCCACTTCCACCTTCGCCAGTTTTTCGTAGTAGCATGCAATTGCGCTGTGATCGGCCGTGCCCAGGCCATCGGCACGCAGCGCCTGCATCATCTCCATGACCGCCGCGGTCAGCGGCAGCTGTGCGCCCACGCCGTGGGAAGTGTCCAGCGCGTTCGCCAGATCTTTAATATGCAGGTCGATGCGGAAACCGGGTTTGAAATTGCGATCCATGACCATGGGCGCTTTGGCATCCAGCACCGTACTACCTGCCAGACCGCCGCGAATAGCCTGGTAGACCAGGTCCGGATTGACGCCCGCTTTGGTTGCCAGCGTCAGCGCTTCAGACATGGCGGCAATGTTGAGTGCCACGATCACCTGGTTTGCCAGCTTGGTCACGTTACCCGCCCCGATCTCCCCGGTGTGTACCACGGAGCCCGCCATCGCTTTCATCAGGTCGTAAAATTTATCGAAAATAGCTTTATCGCCGCCGACCATGACCGACAGCGTGCCGTCGATGGCTTTCGGCTCGCCGCCGCTGACCGGTGCATCCAGCATATCGACGCCCTTCGCTTTCAACGCCTCGCTGATTTCACGGCTCGCGAGCGGTGCGATAGAGCTCATATCGATCAGCACCAGGCCCGGTTTCGCGCCGTCGATAATGCCGTTTTCACCCAGCGCGACTTCTTTGACGTGCGGGGAGTTTGGCAGCATGGTGATGATGACATCGCACTGCTCGGCAATGGCTTTCGCGGTGGTGGCTGCTTCTGCGCCAGCCGCTATCACCTCAGCAACGGCCTGTGGATTATGATCGGAGACCACCAGCGAGTAACCTGCTTTGATGAGGTTCTTACTCATTGGTTTACCCATGATCCCCAGGCCAATAAAACCCACTTTCAGCGTCATAATCTGTTTCCTCAATGATGGTTATTTTTTAAAAGCGTCCGCTAATTTCTGCGTAGCCGAGCGGAAAACGCCGAGGTCGCTGCCGACAGCAACAAACGTGGCACCCCACTCCAGGTAGCGGCGGGCATCAGCCTCAACCGGCGCCAGAATGCCGCACGGCTTGCCGTGTGCTTTGGCGCGGGCAAAGATGTGCTGGATCGCGCGCTGCACGTCAGGGTGGCTGGCGTTACCCAGATGGCCTAAGGCGGCAGCCAGATCGCTTGGACCGACGAAGATCCCGTCCACGCCGGTTGTGGCGGCAATCGCGTCGACGTTATCGACGCCCTGCTGGCTCTCGATCTGAACCAGAATGGTGATGTTGCTGTTGGACTGCGCGAAATAGTCCGGGACGGTGCCAAACATATTGGCGCGGTGCGAAACGGAAACGCCGCGGATCCCTTCGGGAGGATAGCGCGTTGACGCCACGGCCAGCGCCGCTTGCTCTTCCGTCTCCACAAACGGGATCAGGAAGTTGTAGAAGCCGATATCCAGCAGACGCTTAATAATCACCGGTTCGTTGGTGGGGACACGCACCACCGGGGCACTGTTGCTGCCTTTCAGCGCCATCAGCTGCGGAATAAACGTGCTGATATCGTTTGGCGCATGTTCGCCGTCCAGCACCAGCCAGTCGAAACCGGCCAGGCCCAGCACTTCGGTGCTGATAGGGTTTGCCAGCGCGGACCAGCAGCCAATCTGAATCTTGTGCGCTGCGAGAGCCGCTTTAAATTTATTCGGGAAGATAGCGTTATTCATCGTATTTACCTTTTTAATTCCGCAGCCTTTTTCAGTATCGTTTTATTTATTCAGACACCGCGCCATCATGATATTTATTATTCGGACATATTCTGGCGTAATAAAATCGTCATTCAGTATAAGATGCAATCCACGGCCGCACATTGTTTTAATGCTCAGGTATCACGCTATTTTTTGATAAAAATTTTTGCATATGCACAAAGCACTGGGCGCTAATGCACAGAATCAAGGATTACGGGCTCGCGAGCGATCGGGATCACATTTTGATATTGAATCTGCTGACATGCTTTATTTCTGAAAGCCGCGTATTTATTTCTACCATCAGAAAAATGGCTGAACCTATTATCAGAATTTTGCTGGAGAATACTGACCAATGGCCGACATTGAAATTCGACAGGCACCGCCGACGGCGTTTTATATAAAAGTGCACGACGCCGATAACGTGGCGATTATCGTCAACGACAATGGCTTAAAAGCAGGAACCCGCTTCCCGGACGGGCTGGAACTGACTGAGCATGTTCCGCAGGGACACAAAGTCGCCCTGGTGGATATCCCTGCTGAAAGCGAAATTGTGCGTTACGGTGAAGTCATCGGCTATGCCGTTCGTTCGATACCGCAGGGAAGCTGGGTGGAGGAGTCGCTGGTGGCGCTGCCAGAAGCGCCGCCGCTGAACACGCTTCCGCTGGCAACCCGCGTGCCGGAACCGCTTCCCCCGCTGGAAGGCTATACCTTTGAAGGGTATCGCAATGCGGACGGCAGCCTCGGCACTAAAAATCTGCTCGGCATTACCACCAGCGTGCACTGCGTGGCGGGCGTCGTGGATTACGTGGTGAAAATCATCGAACGCGATCTGCTGCCAAAATACCCGAACGTCGACGGCGTGGTGGGACTGAACCACCTCTACGGCTGCGGCGTGGCGATTAACGCGCCCGCTGCGGTGGTGCCTATCCGCACCATCCACAATATCGCCCTGAACCCCAACTTTGGCGGCGAGGTGATGGTCATTGGCCTGGGCTGTGAAAAGCTCCAGCCCGAGCGCCTGCTGCAAGGCACGGAAGATGTCAAAGCCATTCCGACAGACGAGGCCAGTATCGTGCGCCTGCAGGACGAACGCCACGTCGGTTTTCGCTCAATGGTCGACGATATTTTGCAGGTGGCAGAACGCCATCTGAACAAGCTCAACCGCCGCCAGCGCGAAACGTGCCCGGCGTCGGAGCTGGTGGTCGGAACCCAGTGCGGCGGCAGCGATGCCTTCTCCGGCGTGACGGCCAACCCGGCGGTGGGCTTTGCATCCGATCTGCTTGTTCGCTGCGGCGCCACGGTGATGTTCTCCGAGGTGACTGAAGTGCGTGACGCCATCCATCTGCTGACGCCGCGCGCCGTTAATAAAGAGGTCGGCAAGCGACTGCTTGAGGAGATGGCCTGGTACGATAACTATCTCGATATGGGCAAAACCGACCGCAGCGCCAACCCGTCTCCGGGCAACAAGAAAGGCGGCCTGGCAAACGTGGTGGAAAAAGCCCTCGGCTCTATTGCCAAATCCGGGCAGAGCGCCATTGCAGAAGTGCTCTCTCCGGGCCAGCGCCCGACGAAACGCGGCCTTATCTACGCCGCAACGCCAGCCAGCGATTTTGTGTGCGGCACGCAGCAGGTGGCATCCGGCATTACGGTACAGGTCTTTACCACCGGGCGCGGCACGCCGTACGGCCTGATGGCGGTGCCGGTGATCAAGATGGCGACCCGCACCGAACTGGCAAACCGCTGGTATGACTTAATGGATATCAACGCGGGCACCATCGCCACAGGAGAAGAGAGCATTGAGGACGTGGGCTGGAAGCTGTTCCACTTCATTCTGGATGTCGCCAGCGGGCGAAAGAAAACCTTCTCGGACCAATGGGGATTGCATAATCAGCTGGCGGTGTTTAACCCGGCACCGGTGACGTGATTTTCCGTCCCACATCTATCCCGCATTTAGGTAACCCGTCGGACACGCCGCAAACCTTCCAGGTTGAGGCGATACCTGCTAGCTAAAAGACACATAACGATCCGTAGGTCGGATAAGGCGTAGCCGCCACCCGGCAAAAACCGGCAGGGGATGCCTTACTCCCCCTGCTGCTCCAGCGCATACTTATACAACGCATTTTTCTTCACGCCGTGAATTTCTGCCGCCAGCGCAGCGGCTTTCTTCAGCGGCAGTTCCGACTGCAGCAGCGCCAGCGTGCGCAGCGCGTCGGCAGGAAGGGCGTCTTCTTCCGCCTTGTGCCCTTCGACAATCAGCACCATTTCACCCTTGCGGCGGTTTTCGTCTTCCTTCACCCACGCCAGCAGCTCGCCCACCGGTGCGCCGTGGATGGTTTCCCAGGTTTTGGTCAGCTCGCGCGCCAGCACCACGTAGCGGCCTTCCCCCCAGACGGTCACCATATCTTCCAGGCTCTCCAGCAGGCGGTGCGTGGATTCGTAGAAAATCAGGGTGCGCGGTTCCGCTTCCAGCTCTTTTAAGACGTCGCGGCGGCCTTTGGATTTAGCAGGCAGAAAGCCTTCATAGCAGAAACGGTCAGACGGCAGACCTGCGGCGCTTAACGCCGCAATCGCGGCGCACGGTCCCGGCAGGGGCACAACGCGAATACCGGCTTCGCGACAGGTACGCACCAGGTGATAGCCCGGATCGTTGATCAGCGGCGTACCGGCATCGGAGACCAGGGCAATGTTCTGCCCCTCTTTCAGCTTCGCCACCAGCGTTTCGGCTTTTTGTTGCTCATTGTGATCGTGCAGCGCAAACAAACGGGCGTTAATCGCGAAATGTTGCAGCAGCAGGCCGGTGTGGCGGGTATCTTCAGCAGCAATTAAATCAACAGCTTGCAGTACGGTGAGCGCACGTTGGGTAATATCAGACAAATTCCCGATAGGAGTAGGTACAATATAAAGCTGGCCTTGAGAATTATCTGCCGTTTCGTGTTGTTTCATTGTTTCGTCCGTATTGCCGATTTAATATTGAGCATTGCGTAAAAAAATCACTGGATACAGTATGGTACCGTTAACGTTTCTTCGAAAAAAAGCCACGCGCAGCGTGCCGCTTCTGCTGGCAGCCCTGATCTTTGCAGGCTGTGGCACCCAGGCACCTGACCAGAGCACCGCCCATCTCCAGGGTTCTGCTCAGGCTGATTCTGGCTTTTATCTGCAACAAATGTCGCAGAGTTCAAATGATACCAAGACCAACTGGCAATTACTCGCCATTCGTGCACTGCTGAAAGAGGGTAAAACCCAGCGGGCAGCCGAACTGTTTAACCAGTTGCCAAAAGATCTTAACGACGCACAGCGTCGCGAGCAGAGCCTGCTCTCTGCCGAGCTGAAAGTCGCGCTGAAAGATTACGCCGCGGCGAAGAAGATCCTCGGTGATATCGACGTAAGCGCGCTGGATAAAATCCAGCAGGCGCGCTTCTGGCAGGCGGGTATTACCGCTGAGCAGGGACGCCCTTCCCTGACGTTGCTCCGCGCGCTCGTCGCGCAAGAGCCGCTGCTTGGCGGTGCTGATAAGCAGAAAAATATTGATGCCACCTGGCAAGCGCTGGCGTCGATGACGCAGGAACAGGCGCAGGCGCTGGTCATCAACGCCGATGAAAACGTCCTGCAGGGCTGGCTGGATCTGCAGCAGATGTGGTTTAACAACCGCAGCGATCCAAAAATGTTGAAAGCCGGCATTACGGACTGGCAGACGCGCTACCCGCAAAACCCGGGCGCGAAAATGCTGCCAACCCAGCTGGTGAACGTGCAGAACTTTAAGCCAGCTTCCACCAGCAAAATCGCCCTGCTTCTGCCGCTCAACGGCCAGGCGGCGGTGTTTGGACGTACCATTCAGCAGGGTTTTGAAGCGGCGAAAAACGGCACGACGTCGGTAGCCGGCAGCGCCGTTCCCGCTCAGGCAGCCCAGGCGGCTAATGTGAATAATGATGTTGTCAGCCCATCCGCCGCAGAGACCAGCGACCTGACCACGGCGCAAACGCCAGCGCAGGGCACGATGCAAAACCCTGTGACGGCCCCGACGACGCCTCCAGCTGAAGCTGCACCGGCTACAGCAGCACCTGCGGCCCAGGCTCCGGCCGAGACGCAAACGGCGCCAGCTCCTGCCACAACAGCAGAACAGCCTCAACAGCAGCCTGCACAACCCGCGGCTCAACCTGCCGCGCAGCCGCAGGCCGTGGCAACCACCAGCGCCAACCCGGGCGCTGAATTGAAAATCTACGACACCAGCTCTCAGCCGCTTGACCAGGTGCTGGCGCAGGTACAGCAGGACGGGGCGAGCATCGTTGTCGGTCCGCTGCTGAAGAACAACGTGGAAGAGCTTATGAAGAGCAATACCACGCTGAACGTGCTGGCGCTCAACCAGCCAGAGCAGGTTCAGAACCGGGCCAATATCTGCTACTTCGCGCTCTCTCCAGAAGATGAAGCCCGCGATGCGGCGCGTCATATTCATGAGCAGGGTAAGCAGGCTCCGCTGCTGCTCATCCCACGCAGCACGCTGGGCGATCGCGTGGCCAATGCCTTTGCCGATGAGTGGCAGAAGCTGGGCGGCGGCGTGGTGCTGCAGCAGAAATTCGGTTCCGTCTCTGAACTGCGCGCAGGCGTAAACGGCGGGGCGGGTATCGCGCTTAACGGTAGCCCGGTCACCGCGAGCCTGCCACAGCAGCAGGGCGTGACGATTGGCGGCCTGACGATCCCTGCGCCGCCAACCGACGCGCAGATTAGCGGTGGCGGTAAAGTGGATGCGGCCTATATCGTTGCCACACCGCAGGAGATCGCCTTTATCAAACCGATGATTGCAATGCGTAACGGCAGCCAGAGCGGCGCAACGCTCTACGCCAGCTCCCGCAGCGCACAGGGCACCGCAGGCCCGGATTTCCGTCTGGAAATGGACGGTCTGCAGTACAGCGAAATCCCGATGCTGGCCGGCAGCAATCCATCCCTGATGCAGCAGGCGCTGAGCGCGGTGCGTAACGATTACTCTCTGGCGCGTCTGTATGCGATGGGGGTTGATGCGTGGGCGCTGGCGAACCACTTTACCCAGATGCGTCAGGTGCCGGGCTTCGAGCTTAACGGCAACACCGGCGATCTGACCGCGACCCAGGATTGTGTGATTAACAGGAAGTTATCATGGCTCAAATACCAGCAGGGGCAGATCGTCCCGGCCAGTTAAGCCGCAAACAAACCGGCGATGCGTGGGAGTTAAAGGCGCGTCGCTGGCTTGAAGGCAAAGGACTGCGTTTTATCGCCGCCAACGTCCGCGGACGTGGCGGCGAAATCGACCTGATCATGAAAGACGGTCAGGTCATTGTGTTTGTTGAAGTGCGCTTTCGACAGTCCTCCCGTTTTGGCGGTGCTGCCGCCAGCGTGACGCTCGCCAAACAACATAAATTATTACAGACTGCCCACTTGTGGCTCGCCCGCCATAATGGGAGTTTTGATACTGTGGATTGCCGGTTCGATGTGATAGCCTTCACCGGAAATGAGATCGAATGGCTTAAAAACGCTTTTGGCGAAGACGCATAATTAAGATTTAAAAGGGATAACGTGCTCGAAAGAATTAAAGTGTGCTTCACAGAAAGCATCCAGACTCAGATTGCCGCGGCGGAAGCCCTTCCGGATGCTATCTCGCGTGCCGCAATGACGCTGGTGCAATCCCTGCTAAACGGCAACAAAATCCTCTGTTGTGGCAACGGCACGTCAGCCGCCAACGCACAGCATTTTGCTGCCAGCATGATCAATCGTTTTGAAACAGAACGCCCCAGTTTACCTGCCATTGCACTTAATACCGATAATGTGGTCTTAACGGCGATTGCTAACGATCGTCTGCATGACGAAATTTACGCAAAGCAGGTGCGAGCCCTGGGTCATGCCGGAGATGTGCTGCTGGCTATCTCCACGCGCGGCAATAGCCGGGATATAGTCAAAGCTGTTGAAGCCGCCGTCACCCGCGACATGACTATCGTGGCCTTAACCGGCTATGACGGGGGTGAACTGGCGGGTCTGCTTGGGCCGCAGGATGTGGAAATCCGCATTCCCTCTCACCGGAGCGCACGCATACAGGAGATGCATATGCTCACGGTGAACTGCTTATGTGACTTGATCGATAACACGCTTTTCCCTCACCAGGATGATTAAGGAGTTCTTATGAAGGCTTTATCGACCCTCGCAGTCCTTATGTCTGCATTACTGCTTCAGGGATGTATCGCTGCGGCCGTTGTGGGTACCGCCGCAGTAGGCACCAAAGCGGCAACCGATCCGCGCACTGTGGGAACACAGGTGGATGACGGTACGCTGGAGCTGCGCGTCAACAGTGCGCTGTCGAAAGACGAACAGATCAAGAAAGAGGCGCGTATCAACGTGACGGCTTATCAGGGCAAAGTGCTGCTGGCAGGCCAGGCGCCGAATATGGAGCTCGCCTCGCGTGCGAAACAGATTGCGATGGGCGTTGAAGGGACCACAGAGGTGTTTAACGAAGTGCGTCAGGGCAAGCCAATTGGCCTGGGTGATGCCTCTTCCGATACCTGGATCACCACCAAAGTACGTTCCCAGCTGCTGGGCTCGGACCAGGTGAAATCTTCCAACGTGAAGGTGACAACGGAAAACGGTGAAGTGTTCCTGCTGGGTCTGGTGACCGAACGTGAAGGGAAAGCGGCGGCCGATATCGCCAGCCGGGTGAGCGGCGTGAAGCACGTCACCACCGCGTTTACTTACATTAAATAAAAAAATCCCCTCAAGTGAGGGGATTTTTTTGTAGGCCCGGTAAGCGTAGCGCCACCGGGCGTTTTTCACAGAAGCGCAATGCTTCCCACCATCACCCCGCTCAACGCCACCAGCCCCGCGGTGAGCCACAGCGCTTTCGCCGGGAATGACTTACGCAGCATAATCAGCGACGGCAGGCTGATGGCTGGTAACGTGATGAGCAATGCCAGTGCCGGTGCGGTGCCCATGCCGGCCAGCATCATGGTCTGAACAATGGGAATTTCTGCGGCGGTAGGGATCACAAACAGGCAGCCTGCAACGGCCATCGCAATGACCCACAACAGCGTGTTGTCGATAGCGCCATCCGCATGCGGGAAGAGCCAGACGCGCGCCGCCCCGAGAACCAGCACCGCCAGGATATAGACCGGGATGGTGCTCCAGAAAAGCTGCCATAGCGCCCTGCCCCAGCGCGCAAAGAACCCGCCCTGCGGCTCGCTGACGTCCAGCTCAACAGACGCGGACTCTGGCGTCTTATCCTTCACCAGATTTTGCACCAGCGTCGCCACCACCAGCACGGTCAGCAGTCCGGCCACCAGACGAATGAACGCGAAATGCCAGCCCAGGACAAAACCCATAAACACCAGCGTTGCCGGGTTGAGCAGCGGGTTGCCCATCCAGAACGCCAGCGCGCCGCCCATCGACACGCGCTGGCGGCGCATCCCTGCCGCCACGGGCGCAGCGCAGCAGGAGCACATCATGCCCGGCAGGGAGAAGATCGTTCCCAGCAGCGTACCCTGAAAGCGCGGCTGTCCGAGGGTTTTCACCAGCCAGTTGCGCGGGATCAGCACCTGAATCAGTGAGCCCAGGATCACGCCCAGGACGGCAGCCTTCCAGACGGCAAGGAAGTAGACCATGGCATAGTCCCACGCCGCCTGAAGCGGGCTGGCATCCGCCTGAGCGAGAATAGATTTGCCGATGCTGTGCGTTTCGGCGGCGGTGAAGGCTTTGCCGTAGTACGGCTGCCATTTCACGTACCAAAGGCCAACAATGACCACGAGAAAGAAGAGTGCGGGCTTCCACCATTGAACAGGTGTTGCCGCCTGAGATGAAGACTGACCAGTCATAGCATTCCCCGGAGAGGATGAGTAATTAGCCGGGGGAGTTTACGCCTCGCCCTGCGCGATTTCACGCAGTTTTGCCGAAGGAATAATGTTTACGCCCGCTTTCGACGGAGCCAGTCCCTCTTTTAACATCGCACGCGCGACGTCCCGCGCCTCGATAGATTTCCAGTTGCCGGGCAGGATCCGAAACAGCGGGGCAAATATCGACTCGTTAAAGCGGCGCTCGTCCCGGTGGCCGATCAGCATTGAGGGGCGCACAATCGTCAGCTGCTCCCATTTCTGCGCAATCAGCGCATCCTCCATCTTGCCCTTCACCTTGTTGTAGAAGAAAGGCGATCCGGCACTGGCGCCCAGCGCGCTGACCACCAGAAAATGTCTGGCTCCCAGCTTTTTCGCCGTAAGCGCGGTGTCCACCACCAGCGTATAGTCGGCGTGGATAAATGCCTCTTTGCTCCCCGCCTCCCGCCGCGTGGTGCCCAGACAGCAAAAGGCGATATCAATCGGGTCCTGGACCTGCGCCAGCGCATCCGTCAGCTGGGGATCGTGCGGATTAAAGACGCCGGAGATGTCCGCCAGCGGTCGACGCGTCGGGGCGGCGATGTAGTTCACGCGGCGATCCTGAATCAGCAACCGCAGCAGATGATCGCCCACTAATCCGGTAGCACCGGTAATTAATACCTGACTCATCGTATCCCCTTTACAGAATTGTCCGTTTGCGAACTCGGCGTCGTCGACCACACTTAGAAGTCTGTTACAGGTAAGTATTTACCACAAGCGGAGAAAAATCAGTCTGAAGCCAAAACAACGGAGGAAGCATGGGCAAGAAAATCGCAGTCTTGATTACCGACGAGTTTGAAGATTCAGAATTCACCTCTCCTGCAGAGGCGTTCCGCAAGGCGGGACATGAGGTCATCACCATCGAGAAAGAGGCGGGCAAAACGGTGAAAGGCCATAAGGGCGAGGCCAGCGTGACCATCGACGAGACTATCGATAACGTGAGCCCCTCCGATTTTGACGCCCTGCTTTTACCCGGCGGCCATTCACCGGATTCCCTGCGCGGAGACGAGCGCTTCGTGACCTTCACCCGGGACTTTGTCTCTACCGGCAAACCGGTCTTTGCCATCTGTCACGGCCCGCAGCTGCTCATCAGCGCGGAGGTTGTACGCGGGCGTAAGCTCACGGCGGTGAAACCGATCGTTATCGATCTGAAAAATGCGGGCGCCGAGTTTTACGATCAGGAGGTGGTCAACGACAAAGACCAGCTTATCACCAGCCGGACACCGGACGATCTCCCGGCGTTTAACCGCGAAGCGCTACGCCTGCTCGGCGCGTAACCAGTGCAGCTTCTTGCCAAAGCCCAGGGTGTTGTCGGTAAATTTCAGCTCATCGAGGCGGATTTCCCACACCGGGGCTTTTAGCGCAGCGGCGACCGGAAAGCGGCGCGTGTAGTGCTTGCGACGCGCGTCGCTCTCTTCTCCGTCCAGGCGACGGATTTCCCCTTTAAACTGTACCCCACGGATCAGCGCGACTGTTTTCGGCTGGCCATTTACCGTGCCCGCGACTTTTGCCTGCTGGCCGGCCATCTGCGCATGACGCGTTTTGTCTTCGCTCATGACGTAAAATGCGACGCGCTCCGGATCGTAGTAGTAAAACGCGTTTGCGCACCACATCTCACCCTCGCTGTAGACGCACCAGGTGACGACGTGCTGCTTCGCCAGCCAGCGGTTAATGGCGGCCAGTGTTTCCATTTTCGTTCTCTCTCATGCTATGGTGCGTTCACCTTAACATACTGAATCTGTTTACCGTGTGCTGGTTTCTCTATCTTGTCCGAACCGCTGATAACGCACTCTACACCGGGATCACCACCGATGTGGCACGGCGTTTTTTACAACATCAAACGGGGAAAGGGGCAAAAGCGCTGCGGGGGAAAGGAGAATTACAGCTCGCCTTTTCGGCGCCCGTCGGTGACCGATCGCTGGCGCTCAGGCTGGAATACCGCATCAAACAGCTGACGAAGCGCCAGAAAGAGCGCCTCGTGACCGGAGACGGCTCCTTTGAGGCGCTACGCGAGAGCCTGATTAAAAGCGATTGAAATGGTCGTGGTATTCGACCAGACCATTGACGCCGTTGAGCGCGTCGTCCGCCAGACGGTGCACCTGGAACGCGGATTCCGTACCCGGCCAGCGGCAGCGCAGATCGTAATGCGCGGCCTGCTCGAAGCCCAAACGGCCATAGAATGCCGGATCGCCCAGCGTTACAACGGCCGCATAACCGAACTCATTGAGCGAATCCAGCCCTTCATAGACCAGCTGGCGCGCCAGCCCCTGCCCGCGATAGTTTTCATCCACCGCCAGCGGTGCCATACCGACCCACTGCAGCTCTTCGCCCTGAACGATGACCGGACTGAAGGCAACATAGCCCACCACCTGACCTTCATCATCGGTGGCAACCAGCCCCAGCGTGATCAGGCCGTCTTCACGGAGATCGTGGACCAGTTGGGCTTCCGCATCGCTCTCAAAAGCGCGGCGTAATAACGCATCGATACCCGGTGCATCAATCCCAATTTCGACTCGAATCAGCATGGCTCACCTACTGAAGTGTGTTTACTGTCCGGCGGGGTTTTCAGCCCGGCCTCAACGAAATCTGCCATTTGCATTAACATTACGCGCAGCGCTTTCGGCATCTGCTCCAGCTCAATGGCATCCATTAAATTCTTAACGTACAGGCCCAGCTCCGTGTCGCCTTCAATCACCAGACGGCGCTGGAAGAAGAGCGTATCCGGATCCTGCTTGCGCGCGGCGATCATCAGCAGATCGCTGGCGTTGGCGCTAAAGCTCACGTCCGCCTCGGCGGTTTCGCGGACGATCAGCTGGTCATTCTCAACGGAGGTAAACCAGCGCAGCCCGATGTCACGTACCTCAATGCTCAACCAGCGGCCTTCCAGGAATTCCAGCTCGCCATCCTGCAGCGCCTGGCGGAACTGCCAGCTCAGGACCTGCTCCAGCACCTGACGTTTAAGCGCGAACGGCGCCAGCTTTACCGGCACGCTCAGCATTGATGGGCCAAATTGTACGAGACGTGAACGCAGTTTATCCAGCACGAGCTTTACTCCCTGATATCTATAGTCCTGCTATTTTGCCATATCCGACGCATAACATAGCGGCGTAAATCAACAAACCGTCGTCCGGACAACCTCATTATTGGTGCCATCAATACGCCATTAGCTGCCTTAAATCAAAAATTGTCGCGTATGGGTTAATTAAAATCCCAGCTCGTTAACATTTTTGCGATCGACAACATCAGGATAAATTATGGAGCTGCTCTGCCCTGCCGGAAACCTTCCGGCGCTTAAGGCGGCCATCGAAAATGGGGCCGATGCGGTCTATATCGGGCTGAAAGATGACACCAATGCCCGCCATTTTGCTGGCCTCAACTTTACGGAGAAAAAGCTTCAGGAAGCCGTTAACTTCGTTCACCAGCACCGCCGCAAGCTGCATATCGCCATCAATACCTTTGCTCATCCTGACGGCTACGCCCGCTGGCAGCGCGCGGTGGATATGGCGGCACAGCTGGGTGCCGATGCGCTGATTCTGGCCGACCTCGCCATGCTCGAGTATGCGGCAGAACGCTATCCCCATATTGAGCGCCACGTCTCTGTTCAGGCATCTGCCACCAACGAAGAGGCCGTACGTTTTTATCACCGAAACTTTGACGTGGCCCGCGTGGTGCTGCCGCGCGTACTCTCTATTCATCAGGTTAAGCAACTCGCACGCGTCACGCCAGTGCCGCTGGAAGTTTTTGCCTTTGGTAGCCTGTGCATTATGGCCGAAGGCCGTTGCTATCTTTCCTCGTATTTAACCGGCGAGTCGCCAAATACCGTCGGGGCCTGTTCCCCTGCCCGCTTTGTCCGCTGGCAGCAAACGCCGCAGGGGCTGGAATCACGCCTGAACGAAGTGCTGATTGACCGCTATCAGGACGGTGAAAACGCCGGTTATCCCACCCTGTGTAAAGGCCGCTATCTGGTGGACGGCGAGCGTTACCACGCGCTGGAAGAGCCCACCAGCCTTAACACGCTGGAGCTGCTGCCGGAACTGCTGGCGGCCAATATCGCCTCGGTGAAAATTGAAGGTCGCCAGCGCAGCCCGGCGTACGTGAGCCAGGTGGCGAAAGTGTGGCGTCAGGCTATCGACCGCTGCCTGGCGGACCCGCAGAACTACGCGCCGCAGCAGGCCTGGATGGAGACGCTCGGATCGATGTCCGAAGGCACGCAAACCACGCTGGGCGCGTATCACCGTAAATGGCAGTGAGAAAATCATGAAATATTCATTAGGGCCGGTGCTTTACTACTGGCCAAAAGAGACGCTGGAAGATTTTTACCAACAGGCCGCCACCAGCAGCGCCGATGTGATTTACCTCGGCGAAGCGGTGTGCAGCAAACGTCGGGCGACGAAAGTGGGCGACTGGCTGGAGATGGCGAAAAGCCTGGCGGGAAGCGGCAAACAGGTGGTGCTTTCCACGCTCGCGCTGGTGCAGGCCTCTTCGGAACTGGGCGAGCTGAAACGCTACGTTGAGAACGGCGATTTCCTGCTGGAAGCGAGCGATCTCGGCGTGGTGAACATGTGTGCCGAGCGCAAGCTGCCGTTTGTCGCGGGTCATGCCCTGAACTGCTACAACGCGGTGACCCTGCGCCTGCTGCTCAAACAGGGGATGACGCGCTGGTGCATGCCGGTGGAACTCTCCCGCGACTGGCTGGCAAACCTGCTGACGCAGTGTGAAGAGCTGGGCATTCGCAACAAGTTTGAAGTGGAAGTGCTGAGCTACGGACATCTGCCGCTGGCCTATTCCGCCCGCTGCTTTACCGCACGCTCGGAAGACCGTCCGAAAGACGAGTGCGAAACCTGCTGTATTAAGTATCCGAACGGGCGCAGCATGCTGTCCCAGGAGAATCAGCAGGTGTTTGTTCTCAACGGTATTCAGACCATGAGCGGCTATGTCTATAACCTGGGCAACGAGCTGGCGTCGATGGACGGGCTGGTCGATATGGTGCGCCTGTCGCCGCTGGATACCGGCGTGTTCGCGATGCTGGATGCCTTCCGCGCTAACGAAAATGGCGCTGCTCCGCTGCCGCTGACGGCAAACAGCGACTGTAACGGCTACTGGAAGCGTCTGGCCGGGCTGGAACTGCAGGCCTAAAAAAGGCTCACTTTGTTAACAACGGTTATCATTTTTTAATGCAGTATTAAAGATTCACCGTCGACAAAGTGAGCTGTTATGACTGACAAAACCCTTCCGTTTTCGGTGCTGGATCTGGCGCCGATCCCACAAGGCTCCTCGGCAAGAGAAGCCTTTTCGCACTCTCTGGATCTGGCTCAGCTGGCCGAAAAGCGTGGCTATCACCGCTACTGGCTGGCCGAACACCACAACATGGTGGGCATTGCCAGCGCCGCCACCTCGGTACTGATTGGTTATCTGGCGGCAAATACCACCACGCTGCACCTGGGCTCCGGCGGCGTGATGCTGCCGAACCACGCCCCGCTGGTGATCGCCGAGCAGTTCGGCACGCTGAATACCCTCTATCCGGGCCGTATTGATTTAGGGATTGGCCGTGCGCCGGGTAGCGATCAGCCGACCATGCGCGCCCTGCGCCGCCATATGAGCGGCGATATCGACAACTTCCCGCGCGACGTGGCCGAACTGGTGGACTGGTTCGACGCGCGTGACCCGAACCCGCACGTGCGCCCGGTACCGGGTTACGGCGAGAAGATCCCGGTCTGGCTGCTGGGCTCAAGCCTCTACAGCGCGCAGCTCGCCGCCCAGCTGGGGCTGCCGTTTGCGTTTGCCTCGCATTTCGCGCCGGATATGCTGCATCAGGCGCTGCATCTCTACCGCACGCACTTCAAACCGTCCGAGCGTCTGGAGAAACCGTACGCGATGGTCTGTATCAACATTATTGCCGCCGACAGCAATCGCGACGCGGAATTCCTGTTCACCTCCATGCAGCAGGCGTTTGTGAAGCTGCGTCGCGGTGAGACGGGCCAGCTTCCGCCGCCGGTGGAGAATATGCATCAGCTGTGGTCAGCTTCAGAGCAGTATGGCGTACAGCAAGCGCTGAGCATGTCGCTGGTGGGTGATAAAGCGAAAGTGCGTCACGGGCTGGAGGCAGTGCTGCGCGAAACGCAGGCGGATGAAATTATGGTTAACGGCCAGATTTTCGATCACCAGGCACGTTTGCATTCGTTTGATTTGGCCATGCAGGTGAAAGAGGAGTTGGTGGGGTAGCCTTTTTGCCAGGTGGCGCTTCGCTTACCTGGCCTACGGGGACGCGTAGGCCGGATAAGGCGTAGCCGCCATCCGGCACAAAATGTTTACTGGTACACCGGCAACAGATTAAAACTCGACAGCACATGTACCAGGGCATTGCCCGCGCCAAACACCAGGATCAGCGCAATCATCGGCTTGCCGCCCCAGACGCGGAATTTCGGGCTGCCGAAGCGTTTACGTGATTTGCGGGCCAACAGCGCCGGCACAATTGCCGCCCAGATGGTCGCCGCCAGACCGGCATAGCCGATGGCGTACAGGAAACCGTTCGGCCACAGAAGGCCGCCCACAATCGGTGGCAGGAAGGTCAGCAGCGCGGTTTTGAAGCGGCCCATCGCAGAATCATCAAAGCCAAACAGATCCGCCAGGTAGTCAAACAGGCCCAGCGTCACGCCGAGGAATGAACTCGCCACCGCGAAGTTAGAGAAGATCACCAGCAGCAGATCCAGGCTGCGGCTGTTCAGCACGCCGCTCAGGGCCTGCACCAGCACATCAATGTTACCGCCCTTCTGCGCAATACCGATAAACTCCGGGCGCGGGATATTGCCCATCGTCCCGAGCAGCCAGATGACGTACAGCGCCAACGCCAGCAGCGTGCCGTAGACCAGACACTTCACAATCGTGCGCGGATCTTTGCCGTAGTACTTCATCAGGCTCGGCACGTTACCGTGGTAGCCAAACGACGCCAGGCAGAACGGCAGGGTCATCAGCAGGTACGGCGTATAGGAGGTATTTACTTCGGCAACGTTAAACAGCGTGGCAGGCGTCACGTGCCCCAGCAGGCTGCCGAAGGTGAGGAAGAAGGTGATGACCTTCGCGCCCAGCACGATCGCCGTCATCCGGCTCACCGCTTTGGTACTCATCCAGACAATAAACGCCACGCCCAGCGCAAAGCACAGCCCGGCCAGACGCGCCGGTACGTTCAGCGACATCTCCGAGAAGGTGTGATGCAGAATCGAACCGCTTGCCGAGATATACGCGTAGGTCAGGATATAGAGCACAAACGCGATGGACAGCCCGTTCACCAGGTTCCAGCCTTTGCCCAGCAGGTCTTTGGTGATGGTGTCGAAGCTCGCGCCAATGCGGTAGTTCAGGTTGGCTTCGAGGATCATTAGCCCGGAATGGAGCATACAGAACCAGGTAAAGACCAGCGCGGCCAGCGACCAGAAGAACCACGCACCGGACATGACCACGGGCAGGGAGAACATCCCGGCACCTATAATGGTTCCGCCGATGATCACCACGCCGCCAAGCAGCGAAGGTGACGTTTGGGTGGTGGTTAGTGTCGCCATACAGCCTTTTCTCCAGTCAATCATGCGGTTCTGCATTTTAATGTGACGCACTGTACCAGTACAAGAGTACAAAGGGAATAAAAAAAGCCCCGATAGCATGTATCGGGGCTGTATATTTTACTTTACGTCAGAAGCGTAAGGCTTACGCGTCACCGAAACGACGACGGCTGGTGCCTTCTTCACGACGCGGGCCACGGCTTTCACGGCGCTCGCCGGAGAAACGACGACCTTCACCACCGCGACCTTCGCTGCGACCGCCTTCACGACGCTCGCCGCCGAAACCGCGACCACCGCCACGACGTTCGCCGCCACGGTCAGGGCGTGGCTGTGCATCGCCCAGCAGCTGCATGTTCATCGGCTTGTTCAGGATGCGGGTACGCGTAAAGTGCTGCAGTACTTCACCCGGCATGCCTTTCGGCAGCTCGATGGTAGAGTGGGATGCGAACAGCTTGATGTTACCAATGTAACGGCTGCTGATGTCGCCTTCGTTAGCGATAGCGCCAACGATGTGACGAACTTCAACACCATCATCACGGCCCACTTCAATGCGGTACAGTTCCATATCGCCTGCGTCGCGACGTTCACGACGTGGACGGTCTTCACCACCACGCTCTGGACGGTCACCACGTGGGCCACGATCGTTACGGTCGCCACGACGTTCGAAGCGGTCGTCACGGTCACGGAATTCACGCTTAGGACGCATCGGTGCATCTGGTGGCACGATCAGGCTACGTTCGCCCTGAGCCATTTTCAGCAGTGCTGCAGCCAGGGTTTCCATGTCCAGCTCTTCGCCTTCAGCAACAGGCTGAATCTGCGACAGCAGCGCACGGTACTGATCCAGATCGCTGCTTTCCAGCTGCTGCTGTACTTTGGCGGCGAATTTTTCCAGACGGCGTTTGCCCAGCAGCTCTGCGTTTGGCAGGTCCGCTTCTGGAATGGTCAGCTTCATGGTGCGTTCGATGTTACGCAGCAGACGACGCTCGCGGTTCTCAACGAACAGCAGCGCACGGCCAGCACGACCCGCACGACCGGTACGGCCGATACGGTGAACGTAAGACTCGGAATCCATCGGGATGTCGTAGTTAACAACCAGGCTGATACGCTCAACGTCCAGACCACGTGCTGCCACGTCGGTTGCAATCAGGATATCCAGACGACCGTCTTTCAGACGCTCCAGAGTCTGCTCACGCAGGGCCTGGTTCATGTCGCCGTTCAGCGCTGCGCTGTTGTAGCCACTACGCTCCAGGGCTTCAGCCACTTCCAGGGTCGCATTTTTGGTACGAACGAAGATAATCGCCGCATCAAAATCTTCCGCTTCCAGGAAACGTACCAGCGCTTCGTTTTTACGCATGCCGTATACAGACCAGTAGCTCTGGCTGATGTCCGGGCGAGTGGTTACGCTGGACTGAATACGCACTTCCTGAGGTTCTTTCATGAAGCGTTTGGTGATACGACGAATCGCTTCCGGCATGGTGGCAGAGAACAGCGCGGTCTGATGACCGTCCGGGATCTGCGCCATGATGGTTTCAACGTCTTCGATGAAGCCCATACGCAGCATTTCATCTGCTTCATCCAGTACCAGACCGCTCAGTTTAGAGAGATCCAGGGTACCGCGCTTCAGGTGATCCAGCAGACGGCCCGGCGTACCGACAACAATCTGTGGGCCCTGGCGCAGGGCGCGTAACTGCACGTCATAACGCTGGCCGCCGTACAGGGCAACCACGTTTACGCCGCGCATATGTTTAGAGAATTCCGTCATGGCTTCTGCAACCTGAACAGCCAGTTCACGGGTTGGAGCCAGAACGAGGATCTGCGGTGCACGCAGGTCCGGATCAATGTTGTTCAGCAGCGGCAGCGAGAACGCTGCAGTTTTACCGCTACCAGTCTGGGCCATGCCCAGCACGTCACGACCAGAAAGCAGGTGTGGGATACACTCAGCCTGGATCGGAGATGGTTTTTCGTAACCCAGATCGTTAAGGGCTTCAAGGATAGGAGCCTTCAGGCCCAGATCTGCAAAAGTGGTTTCGAATTCAGCCATGTAGTACGAGTGCCTCAATGTCAATGGCGGCCAGTCTACTTAGCTCATCGTGAAAATGATTAGCAATTTTCATTGAAAAGTGTGAACCGGCTCAAAGTAGGTGTATTGACGAACAACAACGCCCTCACCAGTTAAGGTGATGGCAATCAAAAGATTACGGGCTGATGTTTATGTCGTCAGCTATTGCTGGTCCGATTCTGCCAGGTCGTCTTGCTCCTGGCCCAAGAGCGATAATTCCAACAATGCATAACGGTGCTCAACGAAGTTGTGTACGTTGTTAGCAACCGCTAATTTGAACAGTGCCGTAGCGCTGTCCTTATCCCCCAGACTTAGGTAGTACTTACCTAAATAGAAGTTGGTTTCACTGAGATGCTCAGCGAGCGAGGTGTTATCCGTTGCGTCCGCCTTGAGGCGTTCCATCAGCGTTGCTTCGCTAATGTTGCCCAGGTAGAACTCGACAATGTTCCATCCCCACTGTTCCTTGTCCGATTTATCGAAGCGCTGTTTCAGTGCCTCTTTTGCCTGCTTCTCATCGAGCTTCCGCTCAACGATGTAAAGCCACAGGCTACGGAAAGGATCATTAGGATCGTCTTGATAAAACGCCAGCAGATCATCTTGCGCTAACTTGTCACGACCGCCGTAATACAATGCGATACCGCGATTCAAGTGCGCGTAGTTGTAAGTTGGATCAAGCTCAAGTACAGAATCAAACGCTTCATAGGCAGCATCAAAATTGCCTGCCTGCGTTAAATAAATGCCTAAGTAATTGAATACTTCAGGCATATCAGGTCGGATAGCCAGCGCTTGTGAAAAATCATTTCGCGCCAATGCCCTCAGACCGAGACTATCATACAACACTCCGCGCTCATATAAAAGCTGTGCGCGTTCGTCATCGGTTAAAGCCCGACTGGCAAGTATTTGTTCCATGCGTGCCAGGATCACTTCCTGCTGCAAAGTCGGTTGCAATGGCACTGCGAGGACTTCGCTCTTACGCCAGGCAGAGTTGCTGCATCCTGCCAGCGTTAAAGCTGTCGCAACGAAACACCAGCGCAAAAAAGGCTTCATTTCCCACTCCCGAAGACAACTATTGGATGAACGTCCTGTCCCCCGGCGGCTTAACAAGGCGTCCTGCCTGATAATAGGCCCTCCGCAAAGCGGAGGGCAAATGGCAACTTACTCGCCTTGCTGTTCTGCGGCCTGTGCTTCTGGCGCAGCAGCTGGCTGAGACTGCTCGGTTGCTTCTTTAATGCTCAGACGGATACGGCCCTGGCGATCAACTTCCAGAACTTTAACCGGTACTTCCTGACCCATCTGCAGGTAATCGGTCACTTTCTCAACGCGCTTGTCAGCGATCTGAGAGATGTGAACCAGACCTTCTTTACCGCCACCGATGGCAACGAACGCGCCAAAGTCAACGATACGGGTCACTTTACCTGCATAGACGCGGCCCACTTCGATTTCTGCAGTGATTTCTTCGATGCGACGGATCGCGAATTTCGCTTTCTCGCCGTCGGTTGCTGCGATCTTCACGGTACCGTCATCTTCGATTTCGATGGTGGTGCCGGTCTCTTCGGTCAGCGCACGGATTACGGAACCGCCCTTACCGATAACATCTTTGATCTTGTCTGGATTGATCTTGATGGTGTGAATACGCGGTGCGAATTCAGAGATATCACCGCGTGGCGCGTTGATAGCCTGTTCCATCACGCCCAGGATGTGCAGACGTGCACCTTTAGCCTGGTTCAGCGCAACCTGCATGATCTCTTTGGTGATACCTTCAATTTTGATATCCATCTGCAGCGCAGAGATACCGTCGCGGGAACCCGCCACTTTGAAGTCCATATCGCCGAGGTGATCTTCGTCGCCCAGAATGTCAGACAGAACAACATAGTTGTCGCCTTCTTTCACCAGGCCCATTGCGATACCCGCAACGGCGGCTTTGATTGGCACGCCTGCATCCATCAGCGCCAGAGAGGCACCGCACACGGAAGCCATGGAAGAAGAACCGTTGGATTCGGTGATTTCAGACACCACACGTACGGTGTACGGGAATTTGTCTGCTTCTGGCATGACTGCCAGCACGCCGCGCTTCGCCAGACGACCGTGACCAATTTCACGACGCTTCGGCGAGCCAACCATACCAGTTTCGCCTACGGAGTACGGAGGGAAGTTGTAGTGGAACAGGAAGCTGTCAGTGCGCTCGCCCATCAGTTCGTCGATGATCTGCGCGTCACGGGCTGTACCCAGGGTCGCGGTAACCAGCGCCTGCGTTTCGCCACGGGTGAACAGCGCGGAACCGTGAGTACGTGGCAGCACGCCAGTACGCACATCCAGACCACGGATCATGTCTTTTTCACGGCCATCGATACGCGGCTCGCCAGCCAGCACGCGGCTACGAACAACGTTTTTCTCAATGGCGTGCAGGATTTCGCCAATTTCGTTAGCGTCCAGCGTTTCGTCTTCGGCTACCAGGGTCGCGGTTACTTCAGATTTGATCACATCAACCTGAGCGTAACGCTCCTGTTTGTCAGTGATGCGGTATGCATCGCTCAGACGAGATTCTGCCAGAGCTGCAACGCGTGCATTCAGCGCATCGTTAGCTGCTTCAGGCTGCCAGTCCCAACGTGGTTTACCGGCTTCTTTCACCAGGTCGTTGATGTTCTGGATAACAACCTGCTGCTGGTCATGGCCGAAGACCACAGCGCCCAGCATCTGGTCTTCGCTCAGCAGTTCAGCTTCGGATTCAACCATCAGCACAGCGGCTTCGGTACCCGCAACCACCAGGTCCAGCTTACTTTCTTTCAGCTCTTCCTGAGTTGGGTTCAGCACGTACTGGTCGTTGATGTAACCCACGCGCGCGGCACCGATTGGACCATTGAATGGAATACCAGACAGTGACAGGGCTGCGGACGCACCGATCATCGCTACGATGTCCGGGTTAACCTGTGGGTTAACGGAAACAACGGTCGCGATAACCTGCACTTCGTTGACGAAGCCTTCCGGGAACAGCGGGCGAACCGGGCGGTCAATCAGACGCGCGATCAGGGTTTCGCCTTCGCTTGGACGGCCTTCACGACGGAAGAAACCACCCGGGATTTTACCGGCAGCGTAGGTACGCTCCTGGTAGTTAACGGTCAGCGGGAAGAAGTCCTGACCTGGTTTAGCTTTTTTCTGGCCCACAACGGTAACGAATACCGCGGTGTCATCCATGCTTACCATAACGGCAGCAGTCGCCTGACGTGCCATCATGCCGGTTTCCAGCGTGACGGTATGTTGACCATACTGGAATTTACGAACGATCGGATTCAGCAAAGTTCTGTCCTTTCTTAAATGTTTGACAGCACACCACCGGTGTGCTGTCGATTTGACCCGACCTTCTTCGCATCCTCGCGACTAATGACAACCAACACCCCCCTGGGTGAAGCCTCTCATTAGCCGCGCGAACCTCTGCAATGAAGATCATTTATAGCAACAATACAATAGTTTCCAGTGAATTGCTGCCGTCTGCTTGAAAAAAGGGGCCATCAGGCCCCCTTTTCTGAAACTCGCAAGACTTAGCGACGCAGACCCAGACGCTCGATCAGCGCGGTGTAGCGTGCAACATCTTTACGTTTCAGGTAGTCGAGCAGTTTACGACGCTGAGAAACCATACGCAGCAGACCACGACGGCTGTGGTGATCTTTTTTGTGCTCTGCAAAGTGACCCTGCAGGTGGTTAATCTGTGCAGTCAGCAGTGCAACCTGAACTTCGGTAGAACCGCTGTCGTTAGTACCACGACCAAACTCAGAAACGATTTTAGCTTTAGCTTCAACGCTTAGAGACATTTTCAAACTCCAAAGTATAAAGAATGTAAGGATGCCGATCTCTAATTCAGCAATCCCATGTACGCCCCGCAGATTGTTAAACAATTTACCAGGCGTTAAGCGGCGATATTCTACTCGTCTCCCCTGCTTATCGCAAGGTGAGCCGTTATCACCGTCACGCGTCGACCGGATATTCGACGACCAGACGACGCGGCGCAACGCGCCCTTCGCCATCCATTTCGCCCATGCCGATGAATTTCCCTTCGTCACCTTCGGTCACGCGTACCAGGCCTTCCAGCGGTGCATCCGCTGTACGAACCGGATTGCCGTTCTTAAAGTAAACGGACGATGTTAAAGGAAGATTAACAACCGGGAAGTCCGCAGCCGGACTGTCCATCGGCATCAGCAGTGGATCGAGCAGCTCTGCCGGCGCGATCCCCTGAGATTCAGCCTGTTCAACCAGCTCGCGCAACTGTTCCAGAGTCACCATCCGCTCCACCGGATACTTGCTCACCGCAAGGCGACGCAGGTAAATCACATGCGCGCCGCAGCCCAGCTTTTCACCGAGGTCATCAATGATGGTGCGAATATAGGTCCCTTTCGAACAGTGCACTTCCAGCTCCAGCTCATCACCTTCGTGGCGAATAAAGAGCAGCTCATACACGGTAATCGGACGGGCTTCACGCGGGACGTCAATGCCCTGGCGCGCATATTCGTAGAGTTTTTTGCCCTGATACTTTAGCGCCGAATACATCGACGGCACCTGCATCGTCTCCCCACGGAAGCTCTCCAGCGCCGCATCAAGCTGCTCCGCACTGAAGGTCACCGGACGCTCTTCCACGACCTGACCATCCGCGTCGGAAGTATCCGTGCGCTGACCCAGCTTAGCGATAACGCGGTAACGCTTATCGGAGTCGAGCAGATACTGGGAAAACTTTGTCGCCTCTCCCAGGCAGATCGGCAGCATGCCGGTTGCCAGCGGATCGAGCGCGCCGGTGTGGCCCGCTCGGTTGGCGTTAAAAATACGCTTCACTTTTTGCAGCACGTCGTTGCTGGAAGCGCCCTGGGGTTTATCCAGCAGCAGCACACCATGCACGTCGCGACCACGACGACGAGGACGACTCATCAGTCCTCCTTGCTGTCGTCCGCCGGGTTAACACGACGCTCATCGTCATGTTTCACCACGCTGGTCACCAGGTTGGACATACGCATACCTTCGACCAGCGAGTTGTCGTAGAAGAAGGTCAGTTCAGGCACGATACGCAGGCGCATCGCTTTGCCGAGCAGAGAGCGGATGAAACCAGAGGCTTCCTGCAGCGCTTTAATGCCGTTTTTCACTGCGGCTTCGTCCTGATCGTTCAGGAAGGTGACGAACACTTTTGCATAGGCCAGGTCGCGGGACATTTCCACACCGGAAACGGTGGTCATCATGCCGACGCGCGGGTCTTTGATTTCACGTTGCAGAATGAGTGCGATCTCTTTCTGCATTTCCTGCGCTACGCGCTGAGGGCGACCAAATTCTTTCGCCATAATAAATTCTCCAGACAAAAAAGGGGCTAAAGCCCCTTTTTGAAATTATTGCCGGGTGGCGCGAGGCGATCCCGGCTTACAATCGGAAATTAAGCGATGGTACGCTGAATTTCGATGATCTCGAACACTTCGATCATATCGCCAACGCGAACGTCGTTGTAGTTCTTCACGCCGATACCACATTCCATGCCGTTACGGACTTCGTTAACGTCATCTTTGAAGCGGCGCAGGGATTCCAGCTCGCCTTCATAGATAACCACGTTGTCACGCAGTACGCGGATTGGGTTGTGACGCTTGATGTTACCTTCGGTAACCATACAGCCCGCGATCGCACCGAATTTCGGTGATTTGAACACGTCACGTACTTCAGCCAGACCGATGATCTGCTGTTTCAGCTCAGGAGACAGCATACCGCTCATCGCTGCTTTCACTTCGTCGATCAGGTTATAGATGACGGAGTAGTAACGCAGATCCAGGCTTTCGGATTCAATGACTTTACGCGCAGAGGCATCCGCACGAACGTTGAAGCCAACCAGGATAGCGTTGGAGGCAGCAGCCAGGGTCGCGTCGGTTTCGGTGATACCACCTACGCCAGAACCGATGATCTTCACTTTCACTTCGTCGGTAGACAGTTTCAGCAAGGAGTCGGAGATCGCTTCCACAGAACCCTGAACGTCGGCTTTCAGAACGATGTTCACTTCGTGAACTTCGCCATCGGTCATGTTGGCAAACATGTTCTCGAGTTTAGATTTCTGCTGACGAGCCAGTTTAACTTCACGGAATTTGCCCTGACGATACAGTGCCACTTCACGCGCTTTCTTCTCGTCACGCACAACGGTCACTTCGTCACCAGCAGCCGGAACGCCGGACAGACCCAGGATTTCCACTGGAATGGACGGACCTGCTTCCAGCACTTCCTGACCCAGTTCGTTACGCATCGCACGAACGCGACCGTATTCGAAACCGCACAGAACGATATCACCTTTATGCAGCGTACCTTCACGAACCAGAACGGTAGCAACAGGGCCACGTCCTTTATCCAGGAAGGATTCGATAACCGCACCGCTCGCCATACCGTTACGGATGGCTTTCAGCTCCAGAACTTCGGCCTGCAGCAGGATCGCGTCCAGCAGTTCGTCGATACCGGTACCCGCTTTCGCAGACACGTGTACGAACTGGCTTTCGCCGCCCCACTCTTCCGGCAGGATACCGTACTGGGAAAGTTCGTTTTTAACACGATCGGGATCCGCTTCTGGCTTATCGATCTTGTTCACTGCAACCACAACCGGCACACCCGCTGCTTTCGCGTGCTGGATAGCTTCGATGGTCTGCGGCATGACGCCGTCGTCTGCAGCAACAACCAGAACAACGATATCCGTCGCCTGAGCACCACGAGCACGCATGGAGGTAAACGCGGCGTGGCCTGGGGTATCCAGGAAGGTGATCATACCGTTGTCAGTTTCTACGTGGTATGCACCGATGTGCTGGGTAATACCACCCGCTTCGCCAGAGGCAACCTTGGTAGAGCGAATGTAGTCAAGCAGCGAGGTTTTACCGTGGTCAACGTGACCCATGATGGTCACTACCGGTGCGCGCGGTTCTGCCGCAGCACCTGTGTCACGGTCGCTCATTACTGCTTCTTCCAGCTCGTTTTCACGACGCAGGATAACTTTGTGGCCCATCTCTTCCGCAACCAGCTGCGCAGTTTCCTGATCGATCACCTGGTTGATGGTTGCCATAGCGCCCAGCTTCATCATTGCTTTGATGACCTGAGAGCCTTTAACCGCCATCTTGTTCGCCAGTTCGCCAACGGTAATGGTTTCGCCGATCACAACGTCACGGTTAACGGCCTGAGCAGGCTTCTGGAAGCCCTGCTGCAGAGCGGAACCTTTACGCTTGCCGCCTTTACCACCGCGAACAGCCGCACGTGCTTCTTCACGGTCAGCTTTGGATTCCGCGTGCTTGTTACCTTTTTTCGCCGGACGCGCTGCTTTTGCATTACGACCACGGCCACGGCCGCCTTCTACTTCACGGTCGTTATCATCTTCAGCCTGACGTGCGTGCTGAGAAGTGGTCACGTGATAGTCGCTGGTGTCTTCAGACTGCTCAGCGGTATCAACACCGTTCTTCTCATTTTCTTCTGCCATGCGACGCGCTTCTTCGGCGACGCGGCGAGCTTCTTCTTCCAGCTTACGGCGGGCTTCTTCTTCCGCTTTACGCTTCAGCTCGGCAGCTTCATTTTCACGGCGGGCTTTTTCAGCCTGGGCGGTTTTGGTCATTTCGTCTGTCTGTTGATTGCTCACTTTGTCTTTTTCCGCAGCGTCACGCTTCACTTTATCACTTGCGTCGCGTTTCGCTTTTTCTGCGGCCTCACGTTCAGCTTTTAATTCTGCTTCACGTTTGGCGGCTGCTTCCGCCTCACGCTGAGCTTGTTCTTCCGCTTCACGCTGTGCCTGCTCTTCCGCGGCAAGGCGTTCTGCCTCTTGCGGATCACGTTTTACAAAGGTGCGCGTCTTGCGGACTTCAATTTGTACCGATTTGCTTTTGCCACCGGTACCAGGGATGTTTAACGTGCTACGCGTTTTGCGCTGCAGCGTTAACTTGTCAGGCGTAGAGCCGTGTTCACGGTTCAGGTGCGTTAACAAGGTTTGTTTTTCTTGCGCGGTCACCGAGTCATCAGCGGACTTCGGGATCCCTGCATCAGCAAATTGCTGTACCAGGCGGTCCACGGAGGTCTGAATCTCAGCAGCCAGCGATTTTACAGTTACATCAGTCATGCTGTTCCTTCCTGCTACAGTTTATTACGCTTCGTCGCCGAACCAGCAAATATTACGTGCGGCCATGATGAGCTCGCCGGCTTTCTCGTCGGTTAAACCTTCGATATCAGCCAGGTCATCAACGCCTTGTTCAGCGAGATCTTCCAGCGTACAAACACCACGGGCAGCCAGCTTGAACGCAATCGCACGATCAAGACCTTCCAGATTCAGCAGGTCATCAGCCGGCTTCTTACCGCCAAGGCTTTCTTCCTGAGCCAGTGCCAGGGTGGTCAGTGCGTTTTTAGCGCGTTCACGCAGGGCTTCAACGGTTGGTTCATCCAGACCGTCAATTTCCAGCAGCTCTTTCATTGGCACATAGGCCAGTTCTTCCAGCGTAGAGAAACCTTCTTCAACCAGAACAGTGGCGAAATCTTCGTCAATATCCAGGTATTTGGTGAAGGTATCGATCGCCGCATGGGCTTCAGCCTGATGCTTAGCCTGCAGGTCATCAACGGTCATGACGTTGAGTTCCCAGCCGCTCAGCTGTGACGCCAGGCGTACGTTCTGACCGTTACGGCCGATTGCCTGCGCCAGGTTGCCCGCTTCAACAGCGATATCCATGGTGTGTTTGTCTTCGTCAACAACGATAGACGCCACATCAGCCGGAGCCATTGCGTTGATCACGAACTGCGCCGGGTTGTCATCCCACAGAACGATATCAATACGTTCGCCGCCCAGCTCAGTAGAAACTGCCTGGACACGCGCACCGCGCATACCGACGCAAGCACCGACCGGGTCGATACGCTTGTCGTTGGTTTTCACCGCAATTTTCGCACGGGAGCCCGGATCGCGAGCCGCCGCTTTAATTTCGATAACTTCTTCACCGATTTCCGGTACTTCGATACGGAACAGTTCTACCAGCATTTCTGGTTTAGAACGGGTCACGAACAGCTGCGCACCGCGAGCTTCTGGACGCACAGCGTACAGAACACCACGAATACGGTCGCCCGGACGGAAGTTTTCACGCGGCAGCATATCTTCACGCAGGATCACGGCTTCAGCGTTACCCGGCAACCCTTCGGATTTGATCTCCAGAGAGATGTTGTCGCGGTTCACTTTCTTCACCACGCCGGTGATGATTTCGCCTTCCTGATCGCGGAACTGATCGACAACCAGCGCGCGCTCGGCTTCACGCACTTTCTGCACGATAACCTGTTTAGCGGTCTGGGTGGTGATACGGTCGAAGGTCACAGATTCAATCTGATCTTCAACGTAGTCACCCACGTTCAAACTTTCGTCTTCAAAACGGGCGGCTTCCAGCGTGATCTCTTTAGTCGGCTGGGTCACTTCTTCAACGATTACCCAACGACGGAATGTATCGAAGTCACCGCTTTTACGATCGATTTCTACGCGAACATCGATCTCTTGTTCGTATTTTTTCTTGGTTGCTGTAGCCAGTGCACTTTCCAGCGCTTCAAAAATCTTCTCACGCGGCAGTGATTTCTCGTTGGAGACGGCTTCAACAACAGCCAAAATTTCTTTGTTCATCGCGGGCTTTTCACCTCAATCCAGACTGTTAAAAGTGGGGAACCAGGTTCGCCTTCTGGATATTACTCAGCGCGAACACTTCATCTTTGCCTTCGACTGTCACCGTGATCATTTCACCATCAACGGCTTTGATAATTCCCTGCCATTTACGGCGGTTCTGTACGGCCATACGCAGAACGAGAGCCACTTCTTCACCGGTAAAGCGCACATAGTGCTCGGCCGTGAACATCGGGCGATCGAGGCCAGGTGAGGAAACTTCCAGGTTGTACGCAACGGTAATTGGGTCTTCAACATCAAGAACCGCACTCACCTGGTGGCTGACATCAGCACAATCATCAACATTGATGCCATCTTCACTATCAATATAGATGCGCAGCGTCGATGTACGGCCGCGAACGAATTCGATGCCGACCAGTTCGTAGCCCAGTGCTTCGACCGGTGCAGTAATCATCTCTGTTAATTTTTGCTCTAATGTGGACAAGCCCACCCCCAAGACATAAAAAAAGGGCGTAAAGCCCAGTTATTCTGTAGTCAGATAACAAAAAACCCCGATAAATCGGGGCTTTAGATAACTGAACCCTATAGCCACAACTGTGGCCTGGAGCACTCTCCGAAAGAATTTTTTCAAATCCAGCTACGAAGGCTCTAAGTCTTCACAGTATATTTGAAAAAGAACTTTATGGGAAAGTGGTTGCGGGGGCCGGATTTGAACCGACGACCTTCGGGTTATGAGCCCGACGAGCTACCAGGCTGCTCCACCCCGCGCCTGAAACGTGGCAAATTCTACGCGTTTTGGACAGAATTTGCAAATAATGCTGGGATTTGGTACCGAAGACGGGACGTAAAATCGGCGTTTAGTATATTGATAGTTGACCCCACCTGTCAAGGCGACTTCCGCCAGATCGATCAGACCAAATTTTTTACAAAAAACGCATGAGTCTCTTCCGGTCTTCGCCAAAAGATGATTAAATGAATACTCACTTATTTTGCATAAAAATGCACAAGAGAGCGAAAGCGGTCTCTAATCAGTCAATCAAGCAGGGTTTTATTCTATGACGACGATTCTCAAGCATCTTCCGGTAGGACAACGTATTGGCATCGCTTTCTCAGGTGGCCTGGATACCAGCGCTGCACTGCTGTGGATGCGCCAGAAGGGAGCGGTTCCGTATGCTTATACTGCGAACCTGGGTCAGCCGGATGAGGACGACTATGATGCCATTCCTCGTCGCGCGAAAGAGTATGGTGCAGAGAACGCGCGCCTGATTGACTGCCGTAAACAACTGGTCGCGGAAGGTATCGCGGCTATTCAGTGTGGTGCATTCCATAACACTACCGGCGGCCTGACCTATTTCAACACCACTCCGCTGGGCCGTGCGGTCACCGGTACCATGCTGGTTGCCGCCATGAAAGAAGACGGCGTCAACATCTGGGGTGATGGCAGCACCTATAAAGGAAACGATATTGAACGTTTCTATCGTTATGGCCTGCTGACCAACGCCGAATTGCAGATCTACAAACCGTGGCTGGATACCGACTTCATCGACGAGCTGGGTGGTCGTCATGAGATGTCCGAGTTTATGATCGCCTGCGGCTTTGACTATAAGATGTCCGTCGAGAAAGCCTACTCCACCGACTCCAACATGCTGGGTGCGACGCACGAAGCAAAAGACCTGGAATTCCTGAACTCCAGCGTGAAGATCGTTAACCCAATCATGGGCGTGAAGTTCTGGGATGAGAACGTGAAGATCCCGGCAGAAGAAGTGACCGTGCGTTTCGAACGTGGTCATCCGGTTGCGCTGAACGGCAAAACCTTCTCTGATGACGTTGAGCTGATGCTGGAAGCAAACCGTATTGGTGGCCGTCACGGCTTGGGCATGAGCGATCAGATTGAAAACCGTATCATCGAAGCGAAAAGCCGTGGCATCTATGAAGCCCCGGGAATGGCGCTGCTGCATATTGCTTACGAGCGTCTGCTGACTGGTATTCACAACGAAGACACCATTGAGCAGTATCACTCTCATGGCCGTCAGCTGGGCAAACTGCTGTATCAGGGCCGCTGGTTCGATCCGCAGGCGCTGATGCTGCGTGATGCGCTGCAGCGTTGGGTGGCGAGTGCAATTACCGGTGAAGTGACCCTGGAACTACGTCGCGGTAACGACTACTCCATCCTGAACACCGTGTCTGATAACCTGACCTATAAAGCAGAGCGTCTGACCATGGAGAAAGGTGACTCAGTGTTCTCACCGGACGATCGTATTGGCCAGCTGACCATGCGTAACCTGGACATCACCGATACCCGTGAGAAGCTGTTCAACTATGTTGAGAATGGCCTGCTCTCCGCCAGTTCCGGTAACGGTCTGCCGCAGGTTGAGAACCTGGAACACAGCGATAAGAAATAATCGATAATGAAACATGCAAAAGGCGCCCAATGGGCGCCTTTTTGTTCAGCTTTTGTAGGGCGGGTAAGCGCAGCGCCACCCGCCATTTTGCCCGGTGGCGCTGCGCTTACCGGGCCTACGAACGGCAAAAGCTACAGACGAAAAAAAGACGTCTTTCGACGTCTTTCTTCTGGAATATTGGTACCGAGGATGGGACTCGAACCCACAAGCCCGTTAGGGCACTACCACCTCAAGGTAGCGTGTCTACCAATTCCACCACCTCGGTACGGAATACTTACTGCGGGATATCGCTGGTTGGCTTAGCCGGTGCAGCTGGCTGAGTTTGCTCAGTTTTTGCTGGCGCGCTCAGGTTTTCCCACTCGCTTCCTTTGCTGGTCTTGTTGCTGTTGATATTGCCAAGCACCAGACTGATGATGAAGAACAGCGTCGCCAGAATCGCCGTCGTGCGGGTCATGAAGTTCGCAGAACCACTTGAACCGAACAGCGTACCGGAAGCGCCTGCTCCGAAGGAGGCTCCCATATCAGCGCCTTTACCTTGCTGCAGCATAATCAGCGCTACGAGAGCGATGGCTACAATAAGGAAAACAACTAAAAGAGCTTCGTACATAATCAACCTGTTCCTTGCGGATTTGCCGCATACCAATGCTTCGACCAATTAGCAGGATTTCTGTTTCCCACTGAAGCGGGTGTGAATACTAACCAAAGCGAATCACCTTCGCAAGGGCATTTTCGACGCATTGTATCAACTGCGGAAAAAAACAGCAAAAAGCCATTAATTACTTAAAACAAAGGCGGCAAACGCCGCCTTTTTAAACATTTAGCGTGCACGATTATGCAGCTTTAACAGCATCCGCAATACGGTGCGCAAATTCAGTCACCTGCGCTTCGTCTTCGCCTTCCACCATCACGCGGATCAACGGTTCAGTACCAGACTTACGCAGCAGCACGCGTCCACGGCTGCCCAGGGCCGCTTCAACGTCAGCCATCACCGCTTTCACGTTCTCATTTTCCAGCGGATCGCCTTTGCCGGCAGTGAAACGTACGTTTACGAGGATCTGTGGGAACATTTTCATGCCGCTGCACAGATCGTGCAGGCTCATATGGTTGCGCGCCATGGCGGCAACCACCTGCAACGCGGCCACAATACCGTCACCGGTGGTGGTTTTGTCGAGCAGGATCACGTGACCTGAATTCTCAGCGCCGATACGCCAGCCCTTCTCCTGCAATTTTTCCAACACATAGCGGTCACCCACTTTCGCGCGAACGAACGGAATACCGAGCTGTTTCAGCGCCAGTTCCAGGCCCATGTTACTCATCAGCGTCCCGACCGCACCGCCGCGCAGCTGACCCTGACGCAGACCTTCACGCGCAATAATGTAGAGGATCTGGTCGCCGTCGACCTTGTTACCTTCGTGATCAACCATGATCACGCGGTCACCATCGCCGTCCAGCGCAATACCCAGATCGGCTTTTTCTGCCAGCACGCGCGCCTGCAGGGCACGAACGTCCGTCGCACCGACCTGCTCGTTGATGTTCAGACCATCCGGCTCGCAGCCGATGGCGATTACTTTCGCACCCAGTTCGCGGAAGACATTCGGGGCGATGTGATAGGTCGCGCCATTAGCACAGTCCACCACAATTTTGAGGTGGGCCAGGCTCAGCTCATTCGGGAAGGTGCCTTTACAGAATTCGATATAGCGACCCGCCGCATCAACGATACGGTTCGCTTTACCCAGCTCGGCGGAATCAACACAGGTGATCTCTTTTTCCATTTCAGCTTCAATGGCTTCTTCCACCTCATCCGGCAGCTTGGTGCCATCAATAGAGAAGAACTTAATGCCGTTGTCGTAGAACGGGTTGTGAGAGGCCGAGATAACAATCCCCGCTTCCGCACGGAAGGTGCGCGTCAGATACGCGACCGCAGGCGTTGGCATTGGGCCTGTAAAAGAGGCGGACAGTCCAGCCGCCGCCAGTCCCGCTTCCAGCGCGGACTCCAGCATATAGCCGGAAATACGAGTGTCTTTACCGATGATAATTTTACGTGAGCCATGACGCGCCAGAACCTTGCCGGCAGCCCAGCCGAGCTTCAGGACAAAATCAGGGGTGATGGGAGCATCGCCTACGCGCCCACGGATACCGTCGGTACCAAAATATTTACGATTACTCATAGCGTTTGTTTTCCTTCGCTGCCAGTGTGGCTTCCACCACACGCATGGCTTCTACTGTTTCTTTGACGTCATGGACACGAATGATGTGCGCACCCTGCATCGCCGCAATCACCGCGCAGGCCAGGCTGCCGCTCAGGCGTTCGCTCGGGCCTACATTCAGCAACTGGCCAATCATCGACTTTCTCGACATTCCCACCAGCAGCGGCAGGCCAAAGTGATGAAATTCCGATAAGCGCGCAAGCAGCGCATAGTTGTGTGAGAGATTTTTACCGAAACCGAACCCCGGGTCGAGCAGCAATTTCTCTTTTGGGATACCGGCACGTTCACAACGTTCGATATGCTCAATAAAGAAGCGATTTACGTCGGCAAAGACATCGTCATACTTCGGCGCGTCCTGCATGGTTTTCGGTTGCCCCTGCATATGCATCAGGCAAACCGGCAGCCCGGTTTCCGCAGCCGCCTCAATCGCCCCCGGCTCAGTAAGTGAACGAATATCATTGATAATGTGAGCGCCCACTTTCGCCACTTCTCGGATCACTTCCGGTTTGGAGGTATCTACAGAGATCCACACTTCAAACCGCTGCGCGATTGCTTCAACGACCGGCACCACGCGCGCCAGCTCTTCTTCCACAGACACGTCCGCCGCACCGGGACGCGTCGATTCGCCGCCAACGTCAATAATGGTGGCACCTGCATTAATCATTAAATTCGCATGCTTAACCGCCTCGATAAGCGTGTTATGCGTGCCGCCGTCAGAGAAGGAGTCAGGGGTAACATTCAGGATCCCCATCACATGGGGATGTGAAAGATCGAGATGCGAGTCCTGAGCGAATAATTTCATGGCGAAATCCCTGATATCTAAATGGTTAAACAGAAATGAAAAACCCCGGAGCAAGCTCCAGGGTTTGAGGTACAAACAAACGCTTCAACAGCAGTGACTTACTTATCGCCCAACTGTTCTGACATGGTGTTGCCCGGGTTTGGCGTACGCGGTTCATCAACCGGACGCGGCGCACGCGGGGTGCCATTGTTGTCAGAGTTATTGGAAGCGCCTGGGTCTTCCCAGCCTGCTGGCGGACGCACTTCGCGGCGCGCCATCAGGTCGTCAATCTGCGGTGCATCGATGGTCTCATATTTCATGAGCGCATCTTTCATGGAATGCAGAATGTCCATGTTGTCATTCAGGATCTGACGCGCGCGACCGTAGTTACGTTCAATCAGCGCTTTCACTTCCTGGTCGATGATACGAGCCGTTTCATCGGACATATGTTTCGCTTTCGCGACGGAGCGGCCCAGGAACACCTCACCCTCTTCCTCTGCATACAGCAGCGGACCGAGTTTGTCGGAGAAGCCCCACTGAGTCACCATGTTACGCGCCAGGTTTGTCGCCACTTTAATGTCGTTCGACGCACCGGTAGAAACATGTTCCGGACCGTAAATAATCTCTTCCGCCAGACGACCGCCGTACAGGGTTGAGATCTGGCTTTCCAGCTTCTGACGGCTGGCGCTGATCGCGTCGCCTTCAGGCAGGAAAAAGGTCACACCCAGCGCACGACCGCGCGGAATAATCGTCACTTTATGCACCGGATCGTGTTCCGGCACCAGGCGACCGATAATCGCGTGACCCGCTTCGTGGTAAGCCGTGGACTCTTTCTGCGCTTCCGTCATCACCATGGAGCGACGTTCCGCACCCATCATGATCTTGTCTTTCGCTTTCTCGAACTCCACCATCGACACGACGCGCTTGTTACCGCGAGCGGCAAACAGTGCAGCTTCGTTGACCAGGTTAGCGAGATCCGCACCGGAGAAGCCCGGAGTACCGCGCGCAATGATTGCCGCGTCGATATCTGGCGCCAGCGGTACGCGACGCATGTGGACTTTCAGAATCTGTTCACGACCGCGAACATCCGGCAGACCGACAACAACCTGACGGTCGAAACGGCCTGGACGCAGCAGCGCCGGGTCAAGTACGTCCGGACGGTTAGTTGCCGCGATAACGATGATACCTTCGTTACCTTCGAAGCCGTCCATCTCAACCAGCATCTGGTTCAGCGTCTGTTCACGTTCATCGTGACCACCGCCCAGGCCTGCGCCACGCTGGCGGCCTACGGCGTCGATTTCATCGATGAAGATAATGCACGGTGCTGCCTTCTTGGCCTGCTCGAACATGTCACGCACACGAGATGCACCAACACCCACGAACATTTCGACGAAGTCAGAACCTGAAATAGTAAAGAACGGCACCTTCGCTTCACCCGCGATGGCTTTCGCCAGCAGGGTTTTACCGGTACCCGGAGGGCCAACCATCAGCACGCCTTTCGGGATTTTACCGCCCAGCTTCTGGAAACGGCTCGGCTCGCGCAGGTATTCAACCAGTTCACCGACCTCTTCTTTCGCTTCGTCACACCCGGCAACGTCCGCAAAAGTGGTCTTGATCTGATCTTCCGTCAACATACGCGCCTTGCTCTTACCGAACGACATGGCACCTTTGCCACCGCCGCCCTGCATCTGGCGCATAAAGAAGATCCAGACGCCGATAAGCAGCAGCATCGGGAACCAGGAAATGAAGATAGAAGCCAACAGGCTTGGTTCTTCTGGCGGCTCGCCTACCACTTTGACGTTTTTGGTCAGAAGGTTATCAAGCAGCTTAGGATCGTTCACCGGGATGTAAGTCGTGTAACGGTTACTATCTTTCTTGGTAACGTTGATCTCACGTCCGTTGATACGCGCTTCGCGAACCTGGTCCTGATTGACCTCCTGCAGGAAGGTAGAATAATCCACCTTGCGGCCATTCGACTCGCTGGGCCCAAAGCTCTGGAATACTGACATCAGCACAACGGCAATGACCAGCCAGAGTATTAGGTTTTTCGCCATGTCACTCAAGGGATTAACCTCATATTACAACTGTGTTAAAAACAGCGTCAGGATACTCTATATCCAGTTTCATTCAAACTTTCGTCTGAAATCTCCCGGTTATCATTTTCGCCCGGTCGCTACAATATACACTTCACGGGAACGGGCCCGGGAAGAGTCCGGCTTACGAACTTTGACCTTCGCAAACAGGGAGCGAATTTCCTTAAGATACTCCTCGAAACCTTCGCCCTGAAACACCTTCACAACAAAACTACCACCAGGCGCTAGTACATCACGACACATTTCTAACGCTAGCTCCACCAGATACATGGCGCGGGGGATATCCACCGCCGGTGTTCCGCACATATTTGGTGCCATATCTGACATGACAACCTGGACCTTACTGTCACCTACACGATCAAGTAACGCTTTCAGCACTAATTCATCACGAAAGTCGCCCTGAAGGAAGTCGACACCGACGATGGGATCCATTGGTAAAAGATCGCACGCGATGATTCGGCCCGTTCCGCCGATCTGCGTTACCGCATACTGGGACCATCCGCCAGGTGCTGCACCGAGGTCAACAACCGTCATCCCCGGCTTAAAAAGTTTGTCACTTTGCTGTATTTCATCAAGTTTAAACCAGGCACGGGAACGCAACCCCTTTTTCTGTGCCTGTTGAACATATTTATCGCTAAAGTGTTCCTGGAGCCAGCGGCTGGAGCTGGCAGAACGCTTTTTACCTGTCATTTAACATTTCCGTCCTGGTTCATCGTTGCTTGCCTGTGACGTAAATTTCTACGCAGCTATTTGGCGATATAAGGGAGATGGCGGTAGAATGAACCGTTTTCAATCCCAACGTAAGCAAAAATATACGATGAATCTGAGTACTAAACAAAAACAGCACCTTAAAGGTCTGGCACATCCGCTCAAGCCTGTAGTGATGCTTGGCAACAATGGTTTGACCGAAGGGGTGCTTGCCGAGATTGAACAAGCGCTGGAACACCACGAGCTGATCAAGGTGAAAATCGCCTCTGAAGACAGAGACACTAAAAACCTGATCGTGGAAGCCATCGTGCGCGAAACCGGCGCCTGTAATGTACAGGTCATCGGTAAAACGCTGGTGCTCTACCGCCCGTCTAAAGAGCGTAAAATCTCGCTGCCACGTTAAGGATATCCTGAATTAAACACATTTTCTGTGTGAAACGAGGGATTTCTGTCAGCAGGCGAGCAAAATGCCATGCTCCTTGAGTTGATAAAAGGCCGCTACGCGGCCTTTTTCTTTTCTTTACAATGTATCAACATCTTAGTAGAGAAGCGAATTACAGATATTCAACCTTAATAATTTCGTATTCCACTTCACCGCCAGGGGTGCGGATGGTGACAACATCGTCCTGCTCTTTGCCAATCAGGCCACGAGCAATCGGCGAGTTCACCGAAATCAGGTTCTGTTTGAAGTCAGCTTCATCATCACCCACGATGCGATAGGTCTGCTCTTCGTCGTTGTCCAGGTTCAGCACGGTAACGGTTGAACCAAAAATCACACGGCCATTATTCGGCATTTTGGTGATATCGATAACCTGTGCATTGGACAGTTTTGCTTCGATATCTTTAATACGCCCTTCACAGAAGCCCTGCTGCTCACGCGCGGCGTGGTATTCAGCGTTCTCTTTCAGGTCGCCATGCTCACGCGCTTCCGCGATAGCGGCGATGATTTCAGGGCGACGTACGGATTTCAGAAAATCCAGCTCTTCGCGCAGTTTTTCGGCACCACGTAAGGTCATCGGAATAGCTTGCATTTGTTATACCTCTTAAACATTCCTGTTGGGAGCAGTGTTCCCTGCTCCAGCCCACCTGAACAGGCCAGAAGCAAAAAGAAAATCGACCCGGGAGCAACGCCCCAGGTCAGCAGCAATTTTTCAATTTGATACGCATTTTACCGCGAAGTTCACTATGGGTCATCGTTTACTTTGCAGTGCCATGCACCGTAGTATGACGGTTTGTTTTCGGGTTGTTAGCGCGAGATTATGCGATTTTCCAGTTTTATCATCGGATTGACTACCAGTATAACGTTCACCGCCCAGGCCGCGAATGTTGATGAGTACATTAATCAGCTTCCCGCAGGCGCGAACCTCGCCCTGATGGTGCAGAAGGTTGGCGCACAGGCTCCCGAGATTGACTATCACAGTCAACAGATGGCGCTGCCTGCCAGTACCCAAAAGGTGATCACCGCCCTCGCCGCTCTGCTCCAGCTCGGGCCTGACTTCCGTTTTACGACCACCCTTGAAACCAAAGGTAACGTTGAGGGTGGCGAACTGAAAGGCGATCTTATCGCCCGTTTTGGCGGCGATCCAACCTTTAAACGCCAGGATATCCGCAATATGGTTGCGGCGCTGAAAAAAACCGGCGTGCAGAAAATTGATGGCAATGTGCTGATCGACACGTCCATCTTTGCCAGCCACGACAAAGCCCCGGGCTGGCCGTGGAACGACATGACGCAGTGCTTTAGCGCCCCGCCCGCCGCCGCGATTGTTGACCGCAACTGCTTCTCGGTTTCGCTTTACAGTGCGCCAAAGCCGGATGATTTAGCGTTTATCCGCATCGCGTCCTACTACCCGGTCACCATGTTTAGCCAGGTTCGCACGCTGGCCAAGGGTTCCCCCGATGCCCAGTATTGCGAACTGGATGTGGTGCCAGGCGACCTTAACCGCTTCACGCTCACCGGCTGCCTGACGCAGCGCGCCGATCCGCTGCCGCTGGCCTTTGCGATACAGGATGGCGCAAGCTATGCAGGCGCCATTCTGAAAGATGAGCTGAAACAAGCGGGAATAACCTATTCCGGCACCCTGCTTCGTCAGACGCAGGTCAACCAGCCCGGCACGGTCATCGCCAGCAAACAGTCTGCGCCGCTGCACGATTTACTGCGAATTATGCTGAAAAAGTCGGACAATATGATTGCCGATACGGTGTTCCGCATGATTGGCCACGCCCGTTTCGGCGTGCCGGGAACCTGGCGCGCGGGCTCAGACGCGGTGCGTCAGATTCTGCGCCAGCAGGCGGGGATCGATCTGGGTAATACCATCGCCGTCGATGGCTCCGGCCTGTCGCGCCATAATTTGATCTCTCCGGCCACGATGATGCAGGTGCTTCAGTACATTGCACAGCATGACACTGAGCTAAACTTTATTTCAATGCTGCCGCTGGCCGGACATGACGGTTCACTGCAGTACCGCGCAGGGCTTCACGCTGCCGGCGTGGATGGCAAAGTCTCCGCGAAAACAGGCTCACTGCAGGGGGTTTACAACCTTGCAGGCTTCATCACTACCGCCAGCGGACAGCGCATGGCATTCGTGCAGTATCTTTCCGGCTATGCCGTCGAACCGACCGATCAGCGCAATCGTCGTATTCCGCTGGTTCGCTTCGAAAGCAGGCTTTATAAGGACATCTACCAGAATAACTAGCGATGAAACTACTTATAGTTGAAGACGATCTGTTATTGCAGGAAGGGCTGGCGCTGGGGCTGGCCAATGAAGGGTATGCTCTCGACTGTGCAGGCACCGCAGCAGAAGCGGATGCCCTGATCCAGAGCGGCGAATACAGCCTGGTGATCCTCGATTTGGGCTTGCCGGATAAAGACGGCGCCACGCTGCTCAGCCAGTGGCGACGTCGCGGCATCAACAATCCCGTCCTGATCCTGACGGCACGTGATGCCATTGAAGATCGTATCACCGGCCTCGATGCAGGCGCAGATGATTATCTGGTGAAGCCTTTCGCGCTCGCGGAGCTGCAGGCACGGGTGCGAGCGTTGATTCGCCGTTATCAGGGCCATAGTGATAACTTACTGACCGACGGCGACATTACGCTGAATTTGCAAACCCAGCAGGTGCTGCAACAGGATCAGGCCGTAGAGGTCACGCCAAAAGAGTTCGCCTTGCTTACGCGTCTGATCATGCGCAGCGGGCAAACGGTACACAGAGAAACGCTCCAGCAGGATATCTACTCCTGGCAGGACGATCCCGGGTCAAATACCCTTGAGGTCCACATCCATAATCTGAGGCGTAAGCTCGGCAAAGACAGGATCAAAACCGTTCGCGGCGTCGGCTATCGTCTGGAGAGCCAGAAATGAACAGCATGCGTCGGCGTCTGATGGTACTGCTGGCGGTCATTCTCCTGTTTTTCCAGCTGATAAGCGTCATCTGGCTATGGCATGAAAGCCGTGAACAGATTGGTTTTCTGGTCAACGAAACGCTGTCAGCGAAAGCGCGCAATAATCACGTTGAGAAAGAGATACGCGAAGCGATTGCCTCGCTGCTGGTCCCTTCCCTGGTGATGGTTGGCTTTACCCTGCTCTTCTCTTTCTGGGCGGTCACCTGGATAACCCGGCCGCTGAATAAACTCCGCGCCAGCCTCGCTAATCGTTCAGCCGATAACTTAACCCCGCTTCCCATGTATTCCGACATGGAAGAAATTGGCGCGGTGACGACCTCCCTGAACCAGCTGCTGGCCCGGCTGGATAGCACCATTAAGCAGGAACGTCTCTTCACCGCAGACGCCGCTCACGAGCTGAGAACGCCTCTTGCTGGCATCCGGCTCCATCTGGAGCTGATGTCGCAGTCAGGTGCACCACAGGCCGCCACGCTGATTAGCCGTATCGATCAGCTCATGCATACCGTCGAACAGCTGCTGATGCTGGCCCGGGCCGGACAGGCCATGGCGAGCGGACACTACGAAACCGTGAACTGGACGGAAAATATCATTGAACCTCTCGGCCTGGGGCATGAAGCCAAAGAGCATACGGTGATTTGGCCCGCGAAAAGCGCGCTCACGGTTCAGGGAGACGCCGTTCTCCTGCGCCTCATGCTGCGCAACCTGCTGGAGAATGCCGGGCGCTACAGCCCGGCAGGGACAACGATTACAGTGACATTAACCGAGGTCGACGGCGGGACGCAGATTAGCGTTATCGATCAGGGGCCTGGAATTGATGAAGCGCACCGACAGTCAATTACCGAGCCATTCCGCCGTCTTGACCAGCGCTACGGAGGCAGTGGGCTGGGCCTGAGCATCGTGCAGCGCATCCTCCAGCTCCACCACGGCAGGCTAACGCTTGAGAATGGCGCTGAAGGTGGCTTAATCGCCAGCTGCTGGCTGCCCGCAACGCTGGAATAAAAAAAGCCCCCATAACGGGGGCTTTGAACAGCAATTAGTGCTTGTAGATGAACTCGACGCCTTCTTCGTCGTCTTCATCCCAGTCATCATCCCAGTCTTCATCGTCTTCTTCCACTTCCAGCTCTTCGAGCTGCTGGCGGTGGTAGTCATCCCACATGAATTCGACTTTTTCAGGCTGTTTGACTTCTTCCGCCTGAACAATTGGGTTCTCAATGATGAAGGTCATCACATCCCAGCACAGATCTTTCACGCCAACCTGGCTTGCCGCAGAGATCAGGTAGTATTTATCTTCCCAACCCATCGCTTCAGCAATGGCTTTCGCTTTTGCTTCCGCTTCGGCTTTGTCCATCAGGTCGATCTTGTTGAAGACCAGCCAGCGTGGTTTGTTCGCCAGTTTCTCGCTGTATTTCTCCAGCTCGCCAACGATGATGCGGGCGTTTTCAACCGGATCGGAACCGTCGATAGGATCGATATCAATGAGGTGCAGCAGCACGCGGCAGCGCTCAAGGTGTTTCAGGAAGCGAATACCCAGACCCGCCCCTTCCGCGGCGCCTTCAATCAGGCCCGGAATATCGGCGACCACGAAGCTCTTCTCGTTATCCATACGGACAACGCCCAGGCTTGGTACCAGCGTGGTAAACGGATAGTCAGCCACTTTTGGCTTCGCCGCAGAAACCGCGCGAATAAACGTCGATTTACCTGCATTTGGCATACCCAGCATGCCCACGTCAGCCAGAAGCATCAGTTCCAGCTGCAGGTCGCGCTTATCGCCCGGCGTACCCATCGTTTTCTGACGCGGCGTACGGTTAACGGAAGATTTGAAACGGCTGTTACCCAGACCGTGCCAGCCGCCTTTCGCCACCATCAGGCGCTGACCGTGTTTGGTCATGTCGCCCATGGTTTCACCCGTCCCCTGGTCAATCACACGCGTACCGACCGGAACTTTAATGGTGACGTCTTTACCGCGTTTCCCGGTACAGTCACGGCTCTGGCCGTTCTGGCCACGTTCGGCGCGGAAGGATTTTTCGAAACGGTAGTCGATCAGCGTGTTGAGGTTCTCATCCGCCTCCAGCCACACGTCACCACCATCCCCACCGTCGCCGCCATCAGGACCGCCACGAGGGATATACTTTTCACGGCGGAAGCTCACGCAACCGTTGCCGCCATCACCAGCCACGACCAGGATCGTCGCTTCATCAACAAACTTCATTTTACTCTCCGTAACTCATTCGCCTGAGCGGGGGACTACTACAACCGCTTCATTTTTGCGCCAACGTCCCCAAAGACGATGACCAATGGCGGAATACATCGCGCCCGCAACCACGACAAACGCACCGAGATAACCCAACAGGTTGAGCATCGGTCTGACGAAGACATCGGGCCAGGCCATTGATAACAAATCTGAAAATAACAGCGTAAACAGCGGGGTAAGCGTGATCAACGCGCTCACCTGTGCTGCCTGCCAGCGCGCCATCGCTTCGGCCAGCGCGCCATAACCGACCAGCGTGTTCAGCCCACAAAAAATGAGGCACGCCAGTTGCCAGTCGCTAAGCTGGGTAATCACGCCCGGCTTCGCTAATGGCAGCAATGCTATTGTACACAAAGTGTACAGCAAAAAGAGGATCTGCTGTGAGGCAAGCCGACGCAATAACACCTTTTGCGCGACGCCATAGCTCACCCAGACCGTTGCTGCCCCCACACCGAAAATGACACCCCAGGTGTAATCCGTCAGGCGGGTAAAAATCTCGATCAGACTGGTGTTGAAGAACATCACCAGACCGCACAACAGCATGCTCGCCCCGATAATCTGCGTACCGCGCATCTTCTCCTTGAGGATAAAGACGCTGGCGACCATCATGCCCACCGGCGAAAGCTGACCAATCACCTGCGACGCCGTGGGGCTGAGATATTGCAGGGAAGAGCTGAACAGGATGAAGTTACCGAACAGACCGCCCGTCGCGATAGCCAGCAATACCAGCCAGCGCGGTTTACGGAAGAGCCGCAAGGGTGGAAGCTTACCTTTGATGGCCAGAATCGCCCCGAGGCCGATGCTTGCCATCAGAAAGCGATAAAAGACCACCGTAGGCGGCTCCATCACTTCCAGTACCTGCTTCATTGCAATTGGCAGCGCACCCCAGCACATTGCGGTTGTGAGCGCCAAAAGAATTCCTATGCCGGCCTGCTGCTTCATGCCCGCTTTCCCTACAGAAAAAATTACCGGGTTTCCAATGTAAAAAGCCCCGCAACAGGTTGCGGGGCTTTAATCCGTTACCGGACCGAGAAAACCTTACTCAGCAACGATGCTGATGTATTTACGGTTGTTCGGGCCTTTAACTTCAAATTTCACTTTACCGTCTGCTTTAGCAAACAGAGTGTGGTCACGACCGCAACCTACGTTGTTGCCAGCGTGGAATTTGGTACCACGTTGACGAACGATGATGCTACCCGCCAGAACGGATTCGCCACCGAAACGCTTAACGCCCAGGCGTTTAGCTTCTGAATCGCGACCGTTACGTGTGGAGCCGCCAGCCTTTTTATGTGCCATTTAAATCTCTCCTCAGGTCTTAGGCGCTGATGCCAGTAATTTTCACATCAGTGAACCACTGACGGTGGCCCTGCTGCTTACGGTAGTGCTTACGACGACGAAACTTAACGATTTTAACTTTCTCGCCACGACCGTGTGCAACAACTTCAGCTTTGATAACGCCGCCATCAACGAAAGGAACGCCGATTTTGACTTCTTCACCGTTTGCGATCATCAGAACTTCTGCGAACTCAACAGATTCGCCAGTTGCGATGTCCAGCTTTTCCAGGCGAACGGTCTGACCTTCGCTTACTCGGTGTTGTTTACCACCACTTTGGAAAACCGCGTACATATAAACTCCGCTTCCGCGCACGTCCTCGTATGAATCAGAGTGCGCTATAAATATTCACAATAGGGCGCGAATATTACGCAAAACGCGAGCCTTTGACAAGTGCTACCGTCAATACATGAAGAAAAAAAACACAACACGTACGGTAACGTTTATCTGAGCCGTTTTTTCAGTACAATCAGCACTACTATTGATAAACCGAAACCCTTCGTTACCCCATTGAAGATGGGATCAACAGGATAAAAAGCCCGGCTTTTGCGATGAATTTAGAAAAAATCAACGAGTTAACCGCGCAAGATATGGCGGGTGTGAATGCAGCAATCCTGGAGCAACTCAACTCTGACGTTCAGCTGATCAATCAGTTGGGCTATTACATTGTCAGCGGCGGCGGTAAACGCATTCGTCCGATGATTGCTATTCTGGCTGCCAGAGCCGTTGGCTATCAGGGAAATGCCCACATCACTATCGCCGCGCTCATCGAATTTATCCACACGGCGACGCTTCTGCACGACGATGTGGTGGATGAATCGGATATGCGTCGTGGCAAAGCCACGGCTAACGCCGCGTTCGGGAACGCAGCCAGCGTCCTGGTGGGGGATTTTATCTATACGCGCGCCTTCCAGATGATGACCAGCCTGGGTTCCCTGAAAGTGCTGGAAGTGATGTCCGAAGCCGTTAACGTCATCGCTGAAGGCGAAGTGCTGCAGCTGATGAACGTCAACGACCCGGACATCACTGAAGAAAACTACATGCGCGTCATCTACAGCAAAACCGCGCGCCTGTTTGAAGCGGCGGCCCAGTGTTCCGGCATTTTGGCGGGCTGTACCGAAGCGCAGGAAAAAGGCCTGCAGGACTATGGCCGCTATCTGGGCACAGCCTTCCAGCTGATTGACGATCTGCTGGACTACAGTGCGGACGGCGAGACGCTCGGCAAAAACGTTGGCGATGACCTGAACGAAGGCAAACCGACCCTGCCGCTGCTCCACGCCATGCGTAACGGAACGGCCGACCAGGCGAAGATGATCCGTGAAGCGATTGAGCAGGGAAATGGCCGCCATCTTCTGGAAGCTGTACTGGAAACCATGGCAATCTGCGGATCGCTGGAATGGACGCGTCAGCGTGCAGAAGAAGAAGCCGACAAAGCCATCGAAGCCCTTCAGGTTATTCCCGACAGCCCATGGCGCGAGGCACTGATTGGTCTTGCCCACATCGCCGTTCAGCGCGACCGTTAATCTCCCTTTTTCTCCCCGCGATCCTGGCGGGGAGATTCCAGTACACACCAGTAAATTCCGCGTTCATGTAAATTCATCGGTTTAGAGACCGCATGAATAAAGCCATGTCTTATTCTGAATATTCCTTCAAGTAACGCGAACTTTTTAGAACAAGAGTTCGAAATGGGTATAGTAAACCCGTCGTTTCAGAAGAAACGGCGTAGGTGAATCCGAACTTAAGGACGGCGTTATGGATACGAAATTTATCGACTGGCACACGGCTGATATTATTGCCGCACTGCGCAAAAAAGGCACTTCACTGGCAGCAGAGTCCCGCCGCCATGGACTGAGTTCTTCAACTCTGGCAAACGCCCTCACCCGCCCCTGGCCAAAAGGAGAATTAATTATCGCAACGGCGCTGGACACGCATCCGTGGGTGATTTGGCCTTCGCGCTACCACGATCCTGTCACCCATGAATTTATCGACAGATCGCGCATGATTCGCCAGAGAAAAGTAAAAAAAGAATCGCAGGAATAAGGTTTTTTTGACAGGAACAGCAACCCCCCGGTCATTTCTGGCAGGGGGCTGCCGGAACGATTACTCGCCCTTCACACGCTCGATATTGGCACCCAGCGCGCGCAGTTTATCTTCGATACGCTCATAGCCACGATCGATGTGATAAATACGATCCACGATCGTTGTGCCTTCCGCGATACAACCCGCCAATACCAGGCTGGCAGACGCACGCAGATCGGTTGCCATCACCTGAGCACCGGACAGTTTCTCAACGCCGTGGCAAATCACGGTATTACTTTCGATCTCGGCACGTGCCCCCATACGGATCAGCTCCGGTACGTGCATAAAGCGGTTCTCGAAAATGGTTTCCGTGATAAAGCCGGTCCCTTCGGCGACCAGGTTCAACAAGGTGAACTGTGCCTGCATGTCAGTTGGGAACGCCGGATGCGGTGCCGTACGCACATTGACCGCTTTTGGACGCTGTCCATGCATATCAAGGCTGATCCAGTCTTCACCGATTTCGATATCCGCACCCGCATCGCGCAGTTTCGCCAGCACTGCATCCAGGGTATCTGGCTGCGCGTTGCGACAAACAATTTTCCCGCCAGAGATCGCAGCAGCGATCAGGAAGGTACCGGTTTCGATACGGTCCGGCAGTACGCGATAGACACCCCCGCCCAGACGCTCAACGCCTTCGATGGTGATGCGGTCGGTACCCTGACCGGAGATCTTCGCACCCAGCGCCACGAGGAAGTTGGCAGTATCCACAATCTCCGGTTCACGCGCGGCGTTTTCGATGATCGTGGTCCCTTCTGCCAGCGTTGCCGCAGACATAATGGTCACCGTTGCGCCCACGCTCACTTTGTCCATAACAATGTGTGCGCCTTTCAGACGACCATTGACGGACGCTTTAACGTAGCCTTCTTCCAGCTTGATCTCTGCACCCAGTTTTTCCAGGCCAAAGATGTGCAGGTCAACCGGACGCGCACCGATAGCGCAACCGCCCGGCAGCGAAACCTGACCCTGACCGAAACGCGCCACCAGCGGGCCAAGCGCCCAGATGGAAGCACGCATGGTTTTCACCAGATCGTAAGGGGCAGAGAAGTTATTCACCTTGCTGGCGTCGATCCAGACGGAACCGTTACGCTCGACTTTCGTGCCCAACTGGGTGAGCAGCTTCATGGTGGTGTCGATATCTTTCAGCTTCGGTACGTTCTGAATCTCTACTGGCTCTTCCGCGAGCAGTGCAGCAAAGAGGATGGGCAGCGCGGCGTTTTTCGCGCCAGAAATTGTGACTTCGCCCTGGAGACGCGTTGGCCCCTGTACACGAAATTTATCCATGGTGTGCTCTCTTATAAATTCAACCGTGCTGCGGGCCTGTCGCCCTCAGCTCAAAAACCGTTTAGTTTGCGATCGCGTGCCCACTCTTGCGGGGTGAACGCTTTAATCGACAGGGCGTGGATGCGGTTATCCGCAATATATTCCATCAGCGGCGCGTACACAGCCTGCTGTTTCTTCACACGGCTCATACCGTCGAACATCTCACCCACAGCAATAACCTGGAAGTGACTGCCATCGCCTGTGACGTGGGCTTCCTGAAGTGAGAGTGCATTCATCAGCACTGTCTGGATTTCATGATTTTCCATGGGCTCTTAATCATCTGATAGTGAAAACAAGCCCAACATCTTAGAGCAAAGTGGCGTCGTCTTAAACAAGCAAAAAGCCCCGACGATGAAACTGTCAGGGCTTTCGGAAGTAACGCACTGAAAATATTAACGAGGCAGTACGTCCTGAGGGAGATTGTAGAGCTGCGCCAGAGTCACGACATTCTCGCTCGCGCCGCGAAGCGTGACGCTCGCCCCCTGCTTTTTCCCTACCGCAACCAGATGGGCAAGCAGTGCAACGCCTGCCGTATCTACCCGCGTGACGTCGGTTAAGTCAATAACCGTCACGCCCTGCATGGCCTCATGGCGTTTATCCCATAAGGGGTTCAGCAGATCCTGATCCAGCTCACCGGACAGCTTTAATGTCTCGCCTTCACGCGACCAGCTGAGTTGCTGTGACATTACTTCTTCTCGTCCAGACTAATTTTCTGACGAGCGATGGACTGCAGCTGCGCGGTCAGGCCATCAATCCCCTTGGTGCGCAGCAGGTCGCTCCACTCGTTCTGTTTGGTGGTGATCATGCTTACGCCTTCGGCGATCATGTCATACGCCTGCCAGTGGCCGGTCTGGCTGTTTTTACGCCACTGGAAATCCAGACGCACCGGCGGACGGCCGTTAGGATCGTTGATCGTTACGCGAATAGGGACGATGGTCGCATCACCCAGCGGCTGCTCCGGGGCGATCTGATAGGTCTGACCGTGGTACATCGCCAGCGCCTGACCATAAGCCTGCTTCAGGTATTCACGGAAAGCGGCAAAATAGGCCTCACGCTGCGCCGGGGTTGCGTCTTTGTAATAGCGGCCAAGCACCAGTGCTCCCGCATATTTGATCTGCACGTACGGCAGCAGCTCCTGGTCAACCACGTCACGCAGGTAATCAGGATTAGCACGAATCTTAGGCTGCTCGTTTTTAAGACGATCGAAGGTTTTCTTCGCGGCTTCGTCCATCAGTTTGTACGGGTTACTCTGATCCGCCGCGTGTACCGCGGTGAGAGGGGAAATAACCAGCATGGCAACCATTAACAGTCGTTTAAACATGAATGACTTCTCCTGATATTAATTCGCAGCACCTGGGGTCGGCGCAGCATTGGTATGGTCTTCACTCTGCGCAGGGGCATTGTCAGACTTTTTATCATCCCCTTTACTGTTGTAAAGGAACTGACCAATCATATCTTCCAGCACCATGGCGGACTTGGTGTCCTGGATCACGCTCCCGTCCTTAAGGATAGTCGTTCCCAGCTCGGGGTCTTCAAAACCGACGTTAAGCGCCAGATATTGTTCGCCCAGCAGACCGGAAGTCCGGATAGAAAGGGAGCTGGTGTCCGGAATGTGGTTGTAACGCTCTTCGATATCCATCGCGACACGTGGCAGATAGGTCTTCTCATCCAGCGTAATGTCAGATACGCGTCCGATCACCACGCCGCCAATACGGACCGGTGAACGCGCCTTCAGCCCGCCGATGTTATCGAAGGTGGCATAGATGCGATACGTCGGCTCGGTGCGCACAGACGTGATATCCGCCGCTCTCAGGCAGATAAACAGCGCGGCCAGCAGCGCCAGCAGCAGGAATACACCGACCCAAATTTCATTTTTTCTCGTTTGCATGAACTCAATTCCCAAACATCAGTGCGGTGAGCACAAAATCCAGACCCAGTACGGCCAGCGACGAATGAACGACTGTACGTGTAGTTGCGCGGCTAATGCCCGCCGACGTCGGGATGGCATCGTAACCATTGAACAATGCAATCCAGGTGACCGTAATGGCAAATACCACGCTCTTAATCAGGCAGTTAATCAGATCCATTCGCAGATCAATGGCGTCCTGCATGGCAGACCAGAAGAAACCGGCATCAATGCCTTTCCAGTGCACGCCAACCAGCGAACCGCCCCAGATCCCCACGGCGACAAACAGAATCGTCAGCAGCGGTAAAGAGATGACCCCGGCCCAGAAACGCGGCGAGATCACGCGACGCAGCGGATCGACCGCCATCATCTCCATGCTGGAGAGCTGCTCGGTCGCGCGCATCAGGCCAATTTCAGCCGTTAAGGCCGACCCCGCGCGCCCGGCGAACAGCAGCGCCGCCACAACGGGCCCCAGTTCACGCAGCAGCGAGAGCGCCACCAGCATCCCGAGGCTGGTTTCCGCACTGTAGGTTGTCAGCACCAGGTAGCCCTGCAGACCCAGCACCATACCGATAAACAGACCGGAGACAATGATGATGAGCATCGACAGCACGCCGACGTTATAAAGCTGACGCACCAATAGCGGCGCGTGCTTGCGGAATTCCGGCTTGCCGACCAGCGCGTTGAATAACATCAATCCGGCACGCCCGAACGTCCTGATGGTTTTTATGCCACGGTGTCCGAGAGCGGCCAACGCATTTAACAGCATGAGTGGCTTAACTCCCTATTCCCAGTAAATCGTCACGATAGTCGCCCGCCGGGTAGCGGAACGGCACAGGGCCATCGGCAATACCGTCAAGGAACTGCCGCACGCGCGGATCGCAATTTTCCTGCAGCGCCTGGGCGCTACCGTGTGCGACGATCTTTTTGTCCGCTACGATGTAGGCGTAATCGGCAATGCTCAATACTTCAGGTACATCGTGAGACACCACAATGCAGGTGACGCCAAGCGCGCTGTTCAGTTCAGAGATGAGCTTCACCAGCACGCCCATCGTGATGGGATCCTGCCCGACAAACGGTTCGTCGAACATGATTAAATCAGGTTCTAATGCGATGGCTCGCGCCAGCGCGGCACGACGCGCCATCCCGCCGGACAGCTCCGAAGGCATCAGCTTCGCGGCGCCCCGCAGCCCGACGGCTTCTAGCTTCATCATCACCGTGCTTTTCAGCAGCGCAGGCGGCAGGCTGGTATGCTCGCGCAGCGGATAGGCAACGTTATCAAAGACGTTCATGTCGGTGAACAAAGCCCCCGACTGAAAGAGCATGCTCATGCGTTTGCGAACAGTATACAGGCGCGAGCGCGACATCTCCGGGATGTTTTCGCCGTCAAAGAGGATTTCACCGCTATCCGGTGGGATCTGCCCACCGATAAGGCGGAGCAGGGTCGTTTTACCGATCCCGGACGGCCCCATGATGGCAGTAATTTTGCCACGCGGCACGGTCAACGAAATATCATCAAATATCAATCTGTTGGCGCGAGAAAAACTCACCCCGCGGACATCGACTAAATTCGCCATGGTTTGGCTCATTTATGGTTCCTTTCTTATCCTGCTCACGTTAAGGCATGTAGCCTGAATCAGCCCTAAACTCCGCATTTTTACAGAATAATAACCGTAGAGGTTAGCGAAAGCTGGCATTTGTTTTACTTTTCCAGCGCATAAAGTCAAAATTAGGAATTCGTTACGCCTCAGACTGTATGCAGTCCAGCCATTCCCGAGCAATGGACCGACGAGTATACCTGAAGAAAGGACTTTTGATGCTTTTAGCAACAGCACTGTTAATAATTGGTTTACTGTTGGTGGTCTACAGTGCTGACCGTTTAGTGTTTGCTGCATCTATCCTGTGTCGCCTGAGTGGCGTACCGCCTGTTGTCATCGGGATGACCGTGGTCAGCGTAGGAACGTCGCTTCCTGAAATCATCGTCTCTGTCTCTGCCTCGCTGCATGGTCAGGTAGACCTGGCAGTCGGCACCGCCATTGGCTCTAACATCGTCAATATTTTATTGATTTTAGGCCTGGCCGCGCTGCTCCATCCTTTTCGCGTGCATTCTGATGTTCTGCGCCGTGAATTGCCGCTAATGTTACTCGTAAGCCTGCTGGCAGGGTGCGTATTTTACGATGGCGTACTGAGCTACAGCGACGGCATTTTCCTGCTGGCGCTGGCCGTTATTTGGCTGCTGTATAGTGTTAAGATCGCCCGTCTGGCTGAAAAGCAGGGTCAGGATAGCCTCACGCGCGAGCAGGTCGCCGAGCTTCCGCGAGAAGGCACGCTGCCTGTTGCCCTGCTCTGGCTGGGCGTCGCACTGATCATCATGCCGATGGCAACGCGCATGGTCGTGGATAACGCGACGGTGCTGGCGAACTATTTTGCCATCAGCGAGCTGACTATAGGCCTGACGGTGATTGCCATCGGCACCAGCCTGCCGGAGCTGGCCACCGCCATTGCGGGGGGACGTAAAGGTGAGGATGACATTGCCATTGGTAATATCATCGGTTCTAACATTTTTAATATCGCCATTGTGATGGGCCTGCCGGCCCTTATTTCGCCAGGGCCCTTTAATCCTCTGGCGTTCTCACGTGATTACGGCGTGATGTTGCTGGTCAGCGTAATTTTTGCCCTGCTCTGCTGGCGGCGGCAACGACAGATCGGCAAAGGCGCAGGCGCGCTGCTGACGGGTGGATTTATCGTATGGATGGCGATGCTGTACTGGCTCTCGCCTCTTCTCTCTGGGTAAACGGAAACGCATTATGTCGCAAATAGAATTGCAGCCGGGTTTTGACTTTCAGAAAGCAGGCAAAGACGTTCTGGAGATTGAACGTGAAGGTCTGGCGCAGTTAGATCAGTACATTAATCAGGATTTTAGTCTGGCATGTGAGAAGATATTCTACTGCGCCGGCAAAGTCGTGGTGATGGGGATGGGCAAGTCCGGCCACATTGGACGCAAAATGGCGGCAACCTTTGCCAGTACCGGCACCTCTTCCTTCTTTGTCCACCCGGGGGAAGCCGCGCACGGGGACCTGGGTATGGTCACGCCGCAGGATATCGTCATCGCGCTCTCCAACTCCGGTGAGTCCAATGAAATCCTGGCGCTCATCCCGGTTCTGAAGCGACTGCAGGTGCCGCTGATTTGCATGACCAGCCGCCCGGAAAGCAGCATGGCGCGTGCAGCCGATATTCACCTGTGCGTGAAGGTTCCTAAGGAGGCCTGTCCGCTCGGTCTGGCGCCGACCTCCAGCACCACCGCTGCACTGGTCATGGGCGATGCGCTTGCCGTGGCGCTGCTTGAAGCCCGTGGCTTTACGCCGGAAGATTTCGCGCTTTCCCACCCGGGCGGCGCGCTGGGGCGCAAGCTCCTGCTGCGGGTAAACGATATTATGCACACCGGGGATGAGATCCCTCACGTCAGTAAAGAAGCCTCCCTGCGTGATGCGCTGCTGGAAATCACCCGCAAGAATCTGGGGATGACGGTCGTGTGCGACGATCTGATGAAAATTCAGGGGATCTTCACCGATGGCGACCTGCGTCGCGTGTTCGACATGGGTGTCGATGTCCGCACGCTCGGCATTGCCGACGTGATGACGCCGGGCGGTATCCGCGTGCGTCCAGGTACGTTGGCCGTGGATGTGCTGAACCTGATGCAGTCCCGCCATATCACCTCCGTTATGGTTGCCGATGGCGACCAGTTGCTGGGTGTGGTACATATGCATGATCTGCTGCGCGCAGGCGTAGTGTAATGAAGGATAAGACAATGAGTAATGCGGGTGCATCCCTTGCAACCTGTTATGGTCCGGTCAGTACGCAGATGATGGCAAAGGCGGAAAACATTCGTCTGCTCATCCTCGATGTGGATGGGGTTCTCTCCGACGGCCTGATTTACATGGGCAATAATGGTGAAGAGCTGAAGGCGTTTAACGTTCGCGACGGCTACGGTATCCGCTGTGCGCTCACCTCGGGGATTGAGGTGGCGATCATCACCGGACGAAACGCTAAACTGGTAGAAGACCGCTGTGAAACCTTAGGTATTACCCATCTGTATCAGGGTCAATCCGATAAGATGGCGGCGTTCAATGATTTACTGGGTAAACTGGCTATCGCACCGGAAAACGTGGCCTACGTCGGGGACGACCTGATTGACTGGCCGGTGATGGCTGAAGTTGGGCTGAGCATCGCCGTTGCCGATGCGCATCCGCTGCTGATCCCGCGCGCCGACTACGTTACCCACATCAACGGTGGCCGCGGCGCTGTCCGTGAAGTCTGCGATCTGCTTCTGCTGGCGCAGGGCAAGCTTGATGAGGCCAAAGGGCAATCGATATGAGTAAAACCAGACGTTGGATTATCATTTTGCTTTCGCTTGTCGCACTGGTATTGATTGGCGTGAACCTTGCCGATCGCGACGATACGCAAACGGAAGTGATCAACAATACCGATCCAACCTATAAAAGCGATCACAGCGACACCGTGGTCTATAGCCCGGAAGGCGCGCTGAACTATCGCCTGATTGCCCAGCATGTTGAATATTTTTCCGATGATGGCGTTTCATGGTTTACCCAACCTGTGATGACCACATTTGATAAAGACAAAGTGCCGACGTGGTCAATTAAGTCAGATCGGGCCAAACTGACAAATGACCGTATGCTTTATCTGTATGGCCACGTTGAAGTCAACGCCCTGACCGCTGACTCGCAACTGCGAAAAATTACGACGGATAATGCCCAGATCAACCTGGTAACCCAGGACGTGACGTCGCAGGATCTGGTCACACTGTATGGCACAACATTTAATTCCAGCGGTTTAAGAATGCGCGGGAACTTACGCAGCAAGAACGCCGAGCTGATTGAAAAGGTTAGAACCTCCTATGAAATTCAAAACAAACAAACTCAGCCTTAAAGTAATTATCGCCAGCGCGATGCTGGCGGCCAGTCTCCCCGCGCTTGCTGTAACGGGCGATACCGACCAGCCGATCCATATTGAGTCCGACACCCAGTCTCTCGATATGCAGGGTAACGTCGTCACCTTCACGGGTAACGTCGTCATGACCCAGGGCACCATCAAAATCAACGCCGACAAAGTGGTCGTGACCCGTCCGGGTGGCGAGCAGGGCAAAGAGATTATCGATGGCTATGGTAATCCGGCGACCTTCTACCAGATGCAGGACAACGGCAAGCCGGTGAAAGGCCGCGCTACGCACATGCACTATGAGCTGGCGAAGGATCTGGTCATCCTGACCGGGAATGCGTATCTGGAACAGCTGGACAGCAACATTACCGGCGACCAGATTACCTATCTGGTTAAAGAGCAAAAAATGCAGGCCTCCAGCGAGAAAGGCAAACGCGTGACCACCGTACTGGTTCCGTCGCAGCTGCAGGACAAAGGCAAGGGCCAGGCCCCGGCACAGAAGAAGAGTAACTAATTCGTTATGGCAACATTAACTGCAAAAAACCTCGCGAAGGCCTATAAGGGCCGCCGTGTCGTAGAAGATGTCAGTCTGACCGTCAACTCCGGCGAAATCGTGGGGCTGCTTGGCCCGAACGGTGCGGGTAAAACGACCACCTTCTACATGGTCGTGGGTATTGTGCCGCGCGATGCCGGCAACATTATCATTGACGATGAAGACATCAGTCTTCTGCCGCTGCACGCGCGCGCGCGTCGCGGGATCGGCTATCTGCCGCAGGAAGCCTCCATTTTCCGTCGTCTCAGCGTTTACGACAACCTGATGGCGGTCCTGCAAATTCGTAACGACCTGACCAACGAACAGCGTCAGGATCGTGCTAACGAGCTGATGGAAGAGTTCCACATTGAGCATCTGCGCGACAGCCTCGGTCAGGCACTCTCCGGGGGCGAACGCCGTCGCGTTGAGATTGCGCGTGCGCTGGCCGCAAACCCGAAATTTATCCTTCTGGATGAACCGTTTGCGGGCGTTGACCCCATCTCCGTTATCGACATTAAACGTATCATTGAGCACCTGCGCGACAGCGGGCTTGGCGTACTGATCACCGACCACAACGTGCGTGAAACGCTGGCCGTGTGTGAACGCGCCTATATTGTCAGCCAGGGCAATCTGATCGCCCACGGTACGCCACAGCAGATCCTCGAAGACGATCATGTTAAGCGCGTCTATCTTGGGGAAGACTTCAGACTCTGATAGGGTAGAGGTAACGTAACGCCGAACCGGAGAAAAATGCTCTGAACATGAAGCAAGGTTTGCAATTAAGGCTCAGCCAACAACTGGCGATGACGCCGCAGCTACAGCAGGCAATTCGCCTGTTGCAACTGTCCACGTTAGAACTTCAGCAGGAGCTTCAGCAGGCGCTGGACAGTAACCCCCTGCTGGAACAAACCGATCTTCATGACGAGGTAGATACCCAGCAATCGCAGGATACTGAAGCGCTCGATACCGCGGATGCACTCGAACAAAAAGAGATGCCCGACGAGCTTCCGCTTGATGCCAGCTGGGATGAAATCTACACCGCCGGAACGCCTTCCGGTACGCGTGCAGACTACCAGGACGATGAGCTACCGGTCTATCAGGGCGAAACCACCCAGTCGCTGCAGGATTACCTGATGTGGCAGGTGGAACTCACCCCCTTCTCCGATACCGACCGCGCGATTGCCACGTCGATTGTCGATGCCGTTGACGACACCGGCTATTTGACCGTCACCCTCGACGATATACTGGAAAGCATGGGCGACGACGAGATTGAGCTTGAGGAAGTCGAAGCCGTTCTGAAGCGCATCCAGCGTTTCGATCCGGTAGGCGTGGCCGCAAAAGATCTGCGCGACTGCCTGCTGATCCAGCTTTCTCAGTTCAGTAAAGAGACGCCATGGCTCGAGGAGGCGCGCGCGATCATCAGCGATCATCTGGATCTGCTGGCGAACCACGATTTCCGCACCCTGATGCGCGTCACGCGCCTGAAGGAAGAGGTGCTGAAAGAAGCGGTGAATCTGATCCAGTCGCTCGATCCGCGCCCCGGTCAGTCGATCCAGACCAGCGAGCCCGAGTACGTGATCCCGGATGTGCTGGTCAGAAAACACAACGGCCGCTGGGTCGTTGAACTGAATTCAGACAGCATCCCTCGCCTGCAAATCAACCAGCAGTATGCCTCCATGTGCACCAGCGTGCGTAACGACGCCGACAATCAATATATTCGTAGCAATTTGCAGGAAGCGCGATGGCTGATCAAAAGTCTGGAGAGCCGAAATGATACGCTGCTACGCGTCAGCCGCTGTATTGTCGAACAGCAGCAGGCGTTCTTTGAGCAGGGCGAAGAGTATATGAAACCGATGGTGCTGGCGGATATCGCCCAGGCCGTCGAGATGCATGAATCAACCATTTCCCGTGTCACCACGCAGAAGTATCTGCACAGTCCACGCGGTATTTTTGAGCTTAAGTATTTCTTCTCCAGCCATGTGAATACCGAGGGCGGCGGCGAAGCGTCGTCCACGGCCATTCGTGCTCTGGTGAAGAAGTTGATCGCCGCGGAGAATCCCGCGAAGCCACTAAGCGACAGTAAGTTAACCACCATGCTGTCCGATCAGGGTATTATGGTGGCACGTCGTACTGTTGCGAAGTATCGAGAGTCTTTATCCATTCCGCCGTCCAACCAGCGTAAACAGCTGGTCTGACACAACCGATAAGGAAGACACTATGCAGCTCAACATCACTGGACAAAACGTCGAAATTACTGAGGCTTTACGCGACTTTGTGAACGCGAAGTTTGCAAAACTCGAGCAGTATTTCGAAAGAATCAATCAGGTCTACATTGTGTTGAAAGTGGAGAAAGTGACTCATATCTCGGATGCCACCCTGCATGTTAACGGGGGGGAACTGCATGCCAGTGCGGAAGGGCAAGACATGTACGCTGCTATCGACGGCTTGATTGATAAGCTTGCGCGACAGCTCAATAAACATAAAGATAAACTGAAACAACACTAATTGTCCGGGCAGTTAACGGGTGCAGGACGGCCTGTTGTGAAACACAACAGGCCATTTGTACAGTTAGCGCTTAGGTGAAATTATGATGAACAACGATTCCGCTCTTCAACTGAGCAATGTCCTTAACCAGGAATGTACCCGCAGTGCGGTTCACTGCCAGAGCAAAAAACGTGCGCTGGAAATCATCAGTGAACTGGCCGCAAAACAGCTGGGCCTGCCGCCGCAGGTGGTGTTCGAAGCGATTCTGACTCGTGAAAAGATGGGCAGTACCGGTATCGGCAACGGCATCGCAATCCCGCACGGCAAGCTGGAAGAGGATACCCTGCGTGCCGTCGGTGTGTTTGTGCAGCTTGAAACACCGATCGCCTTTGATGCCATTGATAACCAGCCCGTCGATCTCCTCTTCGCGCTGCTGGTGCCTGCTGACCAGACGAAAACCCATCTGCATACGCTGTCGCTGGTCGCCAAACGTCTGGCTGATAAAACCATTTGCCGTCGACTGCGCTCGGCTCAAAGTGATGAAGAGCTTTATCAAATTATCACCGAAGCAGAAGGCAATCAGGATGATGCATAACCAGGAGATGGCCTTCACATCTGTTGTCCTGAGGAGAAACGGAACATGGTGCTGATGATTGTCAGCGGTCGTTCAGGGTCGGGGAAATCCGTGGCTCTGCGCGCGCTGGAAGACATGGGTTTTTACTGCGTCGATAACCTTCCGGTCGTGTTGTTGCCCGACCTGGCCCGTACGCTTGCCGAGAGACAGACCTCGGCTGCCGTCAGTATCGACGTTCGTAACATGCCGGAATCGCCAGAGATCTTCGAGCAGGCAATGAGTAACCTGCCTGACACGTTCTCGCCTCAGCTGCTGTTCCTCGATGCAGACCGGAATACCCTGATCCGCCGCTACAGCGACACCCGTCGTTTGCACCCGCTTTCCAGTAAGAACCTCTCCCTGGAGAGCGCAATCGATGAAGAGAGCGATCTGCTGGAGCCGCTGCGTTCTCGCGCCGACCTGATTGTCGACACCTCTGAGATGTCCGTTCACGAGCTGGCGGAAATGCTGCGTACCCGGTTGTTGGGTAAACGCGAGCGCGAACTGACGATGGTGTTCGAATCCTTTGGCTTCAAGCACGGTATCCCGATTGATGCGGATTATGTTTTCGACGTGCGCTTCCTGCCGAACCCGCACTGGGATCCGAAACTGCGTCCTATGACCGGTCTGGATAAACCCGTCGCGGCCTTCCTCGACAGGCACACAGAAGTTCACAATTTTATCTACCAGACGCGAAGCTACCTTGAGCTATGGTTACCTATGCTGGAGACAAACAATCGCAGCTACCTGACGGTAGCGATTGGCTGTACCGGCGGTAAACATCGTTCGGTCTACATCGCCGAACAGCTGGCCGACTACTTCCGCTCGCGCGGAAAGAACGTTCAGTCCCGTCATCGCACGCTGGAAAAACGTAAAACATGACCGTAAAACAGACCGTTGAGATCACCAATAAGCTGGGCATGCATGCGCGCCCGGCGATGAAGCTGTTTGAGCTGATGCAGGGTTTCGATGCAGAAGTTCTGCTGCGGAATGACGAAGGTACCGAAGCGGAGGCGAACAGCGTGATTGCGCTGCTGATGCTGGATTCCGCCAAAGGGCGTCAGATTGAAGTCGAAGCCACCGGCCCCCAGGAAGAGGAAGCGCTGGCGGCGGTGATTGCGCTGTTTAACGCAGGGTTCGACGAAGATTAAGGTCTCTGCCCTTCAGGCGGGTGGCGCTGCGCTTACCCGCCCTACATAAGTTTGTTGCTCTCCATAAACCCTTCTCCTCCCAACTGACGCATCTGGCGCATAATCCACGCCTGACGGCTTCGCACGTACCCTGAGGGGGCACTGGCTTTAAAGCGGAGGGGATTAGGCAGAACAGCCGCGAGCAGCGCCGCCTCAGACATGCTCAGCTTGCTGGCGGGTTTATTAAAATAGCGTTGTGATGCAGCTTCGACACCAAATACCCCGTCGCCAAACTCGGCAACGTTGAGATACACGGTCAGAATGCGCTTTTTGCTCCAGACCGTTTCCATGCCCAGGGTAAGCCCCGCTTCCAGCCCCTTTCGCACCCAGCTGCGGCCGTCCCACAGAAACAGATTTTTGGCCGTCTGCTGCGACAACGTTGACGCGCCGCGCACGCGGTTTTCATGGCGTTCGTTATGGGCCAGCGCCTTCTCAATGGCCGCAACGTCGAACCCCCAGTGCTCAGGGAATTTCTGATCCTCCGCTGCGATGACCGCCAGCCCCATGAAAGGAGAGATCTCGTCCATGCTTACCCAGTCAGAATGGGCAACATAGCCGAAATCGCCGCTGAGCCACGCGCCGAGCTGACGCTCAACCATCACGGCAGAGAACGGGACCGGCATAATGCTGAACACGGCCAACCCGCCTCCCCAGAACACCGCCATGACGAGAACGATGCGTAGAAGAAGGCGTTTCACCCATGCGCCTGCGGAAAACGGACGCCTCATTCCGTCAGCACCAGCACGCGGGCGACCAGTTTTTCAATGCCCACGGCGGCTTCCGCGATATTCTTCGCCAGCATATACGCAGGCGTGGTGACAATCTTGTTATCTTCATCAACCACAATGTCATCCACCGGGCACGGAACGTGTTCGCCCCCCATTTCTTCGACAATCTCTGCGGTATCAATATCCGTCCCGATGGTCAGGCGCAGCGGGAAATCAAAAATTTTAGGCAACATCGCCGGTGCGATACAGATAAAGCCCAGCGGTTTTCCTGCCGCATGCATGGCCTGCGACAGCGCTTTGAGATGAGGATCGATCTGACACTCCGCGCCCTGCGCGGCAAAGGTACTGAGATTTTTGGCTGCGCCAAACCCACCCGGCACAATGAGCGCATCAAGCTCTGCAGGGTCTGCCTGAATAAGAGGATGGATGTCACCTCGCGCAATGCGCGCGGCTTCAATCAGCACGTTACGGGTTTCCGCCATCGGCTCACCGGTCAGATGGTTAATCACATCCGCCTGATTTTTGTCCGGTGCAAAACAAATCACCTCGGCTCCCTGCTTAGCCAGGGCCAGCAGCGTGATGACGGCTTCGTGTATCTCAGAGCCATCGTAAACACCGCATCCGCTTAGCACGACACCAATCTTTTTCATCATGACAATCCTTTTCTGCAACTTGCTGAAGCACATTAATAATTTTGATTAAAACGCTATGCTTCACACATTTCACTGATTCATGTAACAAACCATTTAAGATTTGCTATCTTATCTGCGTGCGGCCTAAATTTTTCAGGCAGCGCCCTTTCAAAAATAACGTTTAAAAACAGGCGCAGCCACGATTTCCCTGGTGTTGGCGCAGTATTCGCGCACCCCGGTTAATCCGGGGTCATTTTTTTCTGGCGTCAACCCAGGTTTTTAGCACCGCCACATCGTTTTGCCATTCCTGTTTCATCTCTTCAACCCAATCACCCACGTTATCTTCCCATGCAGGTAAATCAGGCGACTGAATCTGTTGCCCTAGCTGCTGCAGATGGCGTAAGCCAACCGAGCCGGCGGCACCTTTGATTTTATGTCCTTCTTCCACGATCCCTTTCTGGTCACGGGCCGTCAGGTTGGATTCCAGCACGCTCAGATAGCCCGGCATCATTTTTTCGAACACCGCCAGACCGTCGGTAATCAGTTTCGGCCCCACCAGATCGATGTACTGCTCCAGCATCGCGGTATCGAGTATCGTTTGGGCTTTTGCGCTATCAACAGACGTCATGGTGCTCTCCTCTTCATCATGGGTATCCCAGAACTTTTTGATCATAGCGGTCAGAGCAGGCACCGCCAGCGGCTTGCTGAGTACATCGTCCATACCGGCGTCGAGATACTCTTTTTTATCTTTCAGCACGTTCGCCGTCAGGGCAACCAGCGGCGGCAGTTCGTCGGCCGCGTACTGACGCGTCAACTCGCGCGAGATATCCAGCCCGGTCATATCCGGTAATTGAATATCCAGCAGAACAAGATCGTATTCGCCTGGTTTAAACATCTCCAGCGCGGCTTTACCGGTCATCGCGACATCCACGCTGTTGCCCAGTTTTTCCAGTACAGAGCGCGCCACAATTACGTTCAGCTCAATATCTTCCACCAGCAGGACGTGCAGGGCAGGCAGCGGCATATCGTCATTTTCAAAGGTATCCTCTACCTCTTCCGCCACCGCAGGGGCATGGACCGTCAGCGTGAAGGTTGACCCTTTGCCCGGTTGGCTGGCAACGGTGATATCGCCGCCCATACTCTTCGCCAGACGTTTAGAGACCGCCAGGCCAATGCCCGTACCGGTGGCCGGTTTCCCACCGTTGCTGTCCTTCACCTGATAGTACATGGCGAAGATTTTGTCCTGCTCCTCCAGCGGAATACCCATCCCGGAGTCTTCCACCTCGAAGTGCAGCATGTCACCTTCGTCATAGCGGATACGCACCGCCACCTTTCCTTTCTGGGTAAATTTCACCGCGTTGCTGATCAGGTTCCACAGGATCTGGCGCAGTCGCGTGCCGTCCGTCACCACTTTATGCGGCAGCGGCAGGGTTGGCTCCATGACAAAGCTCAGTCCCTTCTGCTGCGCCTGCAGGCCAGACAGGTTTTCCAGATCGGCAAGGAAGCTGGTGAAATCCACAGGCTGGTTATCAAGCTGAACTTTACGGCGCTCCATCTTATCCATATCAATAATATCGTTGAAGATATTACCCAGCGTGACCGCTGAAACATGGATAGTCTTGAGGTATTTTTCCTGCTCTGCGGTCAGGTCGGTATCCAGCAGAATACGGCTCAACCCGACGATGCCGTTAAGCGGCGTACGCAGCTCGTGGCTGATGGTGGAGATAAAGGTGGTCTTGTCGCGGCTGGCGCGCTCCAGGGCATCCTGATAGCGCTTACGCTCGGTAATATCGCGGCCAAAGCCCATCAGGCCGTGGCGTTTCCCCACGCGGTCATAGTAGGGCACCTTACGGATCTCAAAGCAGGCTTTGCGCCCGTCCGGGTAATCCAGCCACTGTTCATAGGTCAGCGAGACGTTATGACGGAAGACTTTTTCGTCGGTCTCCATGACCTTGGCCGCCGCCTCTTCAGAGTAAACGTCCTGCGGCTTCAGGTGTATCAGCTGCTTCTCGCTTTTCCCGGTGAGCAACTCCATCGCCCGGTTACAGCCGGAAAACTCTTTATCTTCATTACGGTAGAACACCAGATCCGGCGACGCATCCAGGAACGATCGCAGGAAAGAAGATTGCTGCTCAAGCTGGATCTGAGTGACCTCGCGCTCTTTCATTTCGATTTTCAGCTGCTCCAGGGTGGCCTGACGCTCGGCCTCCGCTTTCTCACGATCTGAAATCTCCTGATTCAGCTGCGCAATGTTGTCTTTGAGCTGGACGTTGAGCTTCAGGTCACGCTCGCGCATCTCTTCCAGCTTATCCACCAGCTTAGACAAACGCTGGCGGGACTCTTCCAGCTGTTCAACCACCACGGAAAGGAAATAGACCGCCCAGGGAGTAATAAGCAAGCCAAAGAAGATGGAGCGGATGACGTCGATACTCTCGACCTGACCATGCAGAACCATGGTAACCGCCATTTGCACGACAATGGCCAGAACGACCAGCGCCAGCGCAAGCAGCATGGAAAAACGCACCAGCCCAAGCTTCATCATCAGGTCGACGTAATACTGGGCAAGCATTCGAATTTGCTTCATAGAGGATCCCTTCACGACGTTATCGCTCAATAATACTCAAATTCGCGGCGGGACGTTGAAGGTTGTGAGAAAAAGTGCGGGGTGAAACAGGAGATTAGCCTCGCTCCCGGGTAACCGGAAGCGAGGAGAAGTCAATCAGGAGCGTTTCAACAGCAGCCAGAGACTGATCAGGAGGAAGCTGGCGCTTGGCAGCAGCGCACCGATAATCGGCGGAATGCCATAAACCAGCGTCAGCGGACCGAAGATCTGATCGAGCACGTAGAACACAAAGCCGAAGCTGATGCCGGTCACGACGCGGACCCCCATCGGCACGCTGCGCAACGGGCCGAAGATAAACGACAGCGCCATCAGCATCATTACCGCCACGGACATCGGCTGGAAGATTTTGCTCCACATGTTGAGCTGATAGCGTCCCGCATCCTGTCCGCTCGACTTCAGGTATTTCACATAGTTGTGTAAACCGCTGATGGAGAGCGCGTCAGGATCCAGCGCCACGACGCCGAGCTTATCGGGCGTCAGGTTGGTTTTCCACGTACCGGTTACCGTCTGAGAACCCGTAATCTGTTTCGGATCGGTCAGGTCAGATTCATCAACCTGGGACAACCGCCACTGTTTATGTTCGGCGTCAAACTTCGCCGAAGAGGCGTGTCGAACGGACTGCAGACGGCGCTGGTCATCAAAAGCATAGATGCTCACCCCGCCCAGCTCATCATTCCCCTTCACCCGTTCGATGTAGACGAAGTTTTTACCATCTTTCGCCCATAAACCTTGCTGAGTCGAGAGCAGTGAGCCGCCGTACATGGCCTGAGCACGGTAGTTACGCGCCATCTGTTCGCCCTGCGGCGCGACCCACTCGCCAATCGCCATGGTCAACAGCACCAGGGGGATGGCGGTTTTCATTACCGACAGCGCGACCTGCATACGGGTAAAACCCGAAGCCTGCATAACGACCAGCTCACTGCGCTGCGCCAGCATCCCCAGCCCCAGCAGCGCCCCCAGCAGGGCCGCCATCGGGAAGAAGATCTGCACATCTTTCGGCACGCTGAGCAGGGTATACATCCCCGCGCCCAGCGCGTCATAGCTCCCCTGCCCGGCTTTTTTCAGCTGATCGACAAATTTGATAATGCCGGAGAGGGACACCAGCATGAACAACGTCATCATGATGGTGGTAAAAATGGTTTTACCGATATAGCGATCAAGAACGCCAAACGCCTGCATTAGATGGCTCCTTTACGCGAGAATCGGGCACGTATGCGGCGCACAGGCACCGTATCCCACAGGTTTAACCCCAGCGCCAGTAAGATATACAGGCTGTTAACGAACCATGTCCAGACCATAGGGTCCAGCTTACCCTTCGCGCCGTTGGAACGAATCGAGGTTTGCAGCAGGAAATAGATCAGGTAAAGCAGCATCGCTGGCAGCATAGAGAGCACGCGTCCCTGACGCGGGTTCACCACGCTCAGCGGAACGACAATCAGCGCCATCATGAACACGGTGAAGACAAGCGTAATACGCCAGTGGAACTCAGCACGCGCTCGGTTGGTATCGGTATTCCAGAGGGTACGCATGTCCATTTGCTCGGTATCCGTTGGATCGAGCGCCACGGTCTGATGACCGATAATGGCCTGATAGTTCTGGAAATCCGTAATGCGGAAGTCACGCAGCATCGCGGTGCCTTCGAAACGGGTGCCTTTGTTCAGCGTCACGACCTGAGAACCATCTTTGCGCTGAGCAAGCTGACCGGAGTCGGCAACCACCACAGAAGGACGCGCGTTACCTTTAGGACGCAGCTGAGCCAGGAAGACATCGTTGAATTTGCTGCCGTCAACGCTCTCAATAAACAGCACGGAGTTCCCGTCGGTTGCCTGCTGGAACTGCCCCTGGGCTAACGCCGCCATGCCGGGGTTGGCTTTCGCTTCGGCCAGCACTTCGTCCTGATGGCGGGAAGACAGAGGACCCGCCCACATCACATTCACCGCCGCAACGATACCCGTGAACAGCGCCAGTATCATGGCGGCTTTGACCAGCACCGCTTTGCTCAGGCCACAGGCATGCATCACCGTGATTTCACTCTCGGTGTAGAGTTTCCCAAGCGTCATGAGCAGGCCAAGGAAAAGACTTAGCGGCAGGATAAGCTGCGCCATTTCCGGGATCCCTAAACCAAGCAGGGAAAGCACCAGATTTGTTGGAATTTCGCCGTCAACGGCCGCACCGAGGATCTTAACTAGCTTCTGACAGAAAAAAATCAGCAGCAGGATGAAGAGGATCGCCAGTTGGCTTTTGAGCGTCTCCCGCACCAGATATCTTATGATTATCACTTTAAATACGCCCGTAAAAACCCGTCTCTTTGCTGGAAAATCGCTTGTTTCATGGCTTAAACGTCATTTATTCTCTTGAGTCGTCGAAATCATCGCTAAGATTAAAACATCCGGCGGATTCACGCTTCAGGACTTTTTCTGACGTGTCGAAACCGTAGTAACGTAAGATTAACACGAAGTCACCACAACAGCGGACATGAGTTACGAAAGGTTTCAATTCTATCCGTAGCCGCCGCCGTTGTCTTTAAGATTCAGGAGCGTAGTGCATGGAGTTCAGTGTAAAAAGCGGTAGCCCGGAGAAACAGCGGAGTGCCTGCATCGTTGTGGGCGTCTTTGAACCACGCCGACTCTCCCCGATCGCCGAACAACTCGATAAAATCAGTGACGGCTATATTAGCGCCCTGCTGCGCCGTGGCGAACTGGAAGGCAAACCTGGGCAGACGCTGTTACTGCACCATGTTCCGAACGTACTGTCAGAGCGCATTCTGCTGATTGGCTGCGGCAAAGAACGCGAGCTGGATGAACGTCAGTACAAGCAGGTGATTCAGAAAACCATCAATACGCTGAATGATACCGGTTCAATGGAAGCGGTATGCTTCCTGACCGAGCTGCACGTTAAAGGGCGTAACACCTACTGGAAAGTGCGTCAGGCAGTCGAAACGGCAAAAGAGAGCCTGTACAGCTTCGATCAGCTGAAGACCAATAAAAGCGAGCCGCGTCGTCCGCTGCGTAAAATGGTCTTTAACGTGCCAACCCGTCGCGAGCTGACCAGCGGCGAGCGCGCGATCCAGCACGGTCTGGCGATTGCCGCCGGTATTAAAGCGGCAAAAGATCTCGGCAACATGCCGCCGAACATCTGTAACGCCGCTTACCTCGCCTCTCAGGCGCGCCAGCTGGCCGACGCCTACAGCAAAAACGTGATTACCCGCGTCATCGGCGAACAGCAGATGAAAGAGCTGGGAATGCACTCTTACCTGGCGGTCGGTAACGGCTCGCAGAACGAATCCCTGATGTCGGTTATCGAGTACAAGGGCAACCCGGCCGAAGACGCGCGCCCTGTCGTGCTGGTCGGTAAAGGCCTGACCTTCGATTCCGGCGGTATCTCCATCAAGCCTGCCGAAGGCATGGATGAGATGAAATACGACATGTGCGGCGCGGCGGCGGTTTACGGCGTGATGCGCATGGTCGCGGAGCTTCAGCTGCCGATCAACGTGATCGGCGTCCTGGCGGGCTGCGAAAACATGCCCGGCGGTCGCGCGTATCGCCCGGGTGACGTCCTGACCACCATGTCTGGCCAGACGGTAGAAGTGCTGAACACCGACGCCGAAGGCCGTCTGGTACTCTGTGACGTGTTGACCTACGTTGAGCGCTTCGAGCCAGAAGCGGTCATTGACGTCGCCACCCTGACCGGCGCCTGTGTGATTGCCCTTGGCCACCACATTACCGGCCTGATGTCTAACCATAATCCGCTGGCGCACGAGCTGATTAGCGCCTCGGAGCAGGCCGGTGACCGCGCATGGCGTCTGCCGCTGGGTGATGAATATCAGGAGCAGCTGGAGTCTAACTTCGCGGATATGGCGAACATTGGCGGACGTCCTGGCGGGGCGATCACCGCGGGATGCTTCCTGGCGCGCTTCACCCGCAAGTACAACTGGGCGCACCTGGATATCGCGGGCACCGCATGGCGCTCCGGTAAGGCCAAAGGCGCAACCGGTCGTCCGGTGGCGCTGCTGTCGCAGTTCCTGCTCAATCGTGCGGGTTTTAACGGCGACGAGTGATACAAAGTGCCGGGTGGCGGCTTCGCCTTACCCGGCCTACACGCCACTCAACCGTAGGCCGGGTAAGCGAAGCGCCACCCGGCTTTGCATTTAAATCCACGACAAGAAGCCCCATATATGAAGAATGCAACGTTCTACCTTCTGGACAACGACACCCATCAGGATGGACTCAGCGCCGTCGAACAGCTGGTGTGTGAAATTGCCGCAGAACGTTGGCGCGCAGGCAAACGCGTGTTGATAGCCTGTGAAGATGAGCAGCAGGCGATTCGTCTCGATGAAGCGCTGTGGGCCCGCCCGCCGGAGAGCTTTGTTCCGCATAACCTGTCAGGCGAAGGGCCACGCGGCGGGGCGCCGGTGGAAATTGCCTGGCCGCAAAAGCGCAACAGCAGCGCGCGCGACATTCTGATTAGCCTGCGGATAGATTTTGCAGATTTTGCCACCGCTTTCACAGAAGTGGTAGACTTTGTCCCTTACGAAGAATCCTTGAAACAACTGGCGCGCGAACGCTATAAAGCGTACCGCCTGGCTGGTTTTAACCTGAATACGGCAACCTGGAAATAATGGAAAAGACATATAACCCACGCGATATCGAACAGCCGCTTTACGAGCACTGGGAACAGCAGGGCTATTTCAAGCCTAACGGCGACGAAAGCAAAGAGTCCTTCTGCATCATGATCCCGCCGCCGAACGTCACCGGCAGTTTGCATATGGGTCATGCTTTCCAGCAGACCATCATGGACACCATGATCCGCTACCAGCGCATGCAGGGCAAAAACACCCTGTGGCAGGCGGGGACTGACCACGCGGGTATCGCGACCCAGATGGTGGTTGAGCGTAAAATTGCCGCTGAAGAAGGGAAAACCCGCCACGACTACGGTCGCGACGCGTTCATCGACAAAATCTGGCAGTGGAAAGCGGAATCCGGCGGCACGATTACCCGTCAGATGCGCCGCCTCGGCAACTCCGTGGACTGGGAGCGCGAGCGCTTCACCATGGATGAAGGCCTTTCCAACGCCGTGAAAGAAGTCTTCGTCCGCCTGTACAAAGAAGACCTGATTTACCGCGGCAAGCGCCTGGTTAACTGGGATCCAAAACTGCGCACCGCGATTTCCGATCTGGAAGTGGAGAACCGCGAGTCCAAGGGCTCCATGTGGCACATCCGCTATCCGCTGGCCGACGGCGCAAAAACCGCTGACGGTAAAGATTACCTGGTGGTCGCGACCACCCGTCCGGAAACCCTGCTGGGCGATACCGGCGTGGCCGTTAACCCGGAAGATCCGCGTTATAAAGATCTGATTGGCAAATTCGTGGTGCTGCCGCTGGTAAACCGCCGTATTCCGATTGTGGGCGACGAACACGCCGACATGGAAAAAGGCACCGGCTGCGTGAAAATCACCCCGGCGCACGACTTCAACGACTATGAAGTGGGTCGTCGTCACGCCCTGCCGATGATCAACATTCTGACCTTCGACGGCGATATCCGCGAAAGCGCAGAAGTGTACGACACCAAAGGCAACGAATCCGACGTTTATTCCAGCGACATCCCGGCCGAGTTCCAGAAGCTGGAACGCTTTGCCGCGCGTAAAGAGATTGTGGCTGCCGTTGACGCACTCGGCCTGCTGGAAGAGATCAAGCCTCACGACCTGACCGTGCCATACGGCGACCGTGGCGGCGTGGTTATCGAGCCAATGCTGACCGACCAGTGGTACGTGCGTGCCGACGTGCTGGCGAAACCGGCTGTGGAAGCGGTTGAAAACGGCAGCATTCAGTTCGTACCGAAGCAGTACGAAAACATGTACTTCTCCTGGATGCGCGATATTCAGGACTGGTGTATCTCCCGTCAGCTGTGGTGGGGTCACCGTATCCCGGCATGGTACGACAACGAAGGCAACGTGTACGTTGGCCGCAGCGAAGATGAAGTGCGTCAGGAAAACAACCTGAGCGCTGACGTTGCCCTGCGTCAGGACGAAGACGTGCTGGATACCTGGTTCTCCTCCGCGCTGTGGACCTTCTCCACCCTCGGCTGGCCAGAAAACACCGACGCGCTGCGTCAGTTCCACCCAACCAGCGTGATGGTGTCCGGCTTCGACATTATCTTCTTCTGGATTGCCCGCATGATCATGATGACCATGCACTTCATCAAAGATGAAGACGGCAAGCCGCAGGTTCCGTTCCATACCGTCTACATGACCGGTCTGATCCGCGACGACGAAGGCCAGAAGATGTCCAAATCCAAGGGTAACGTCATCGACCCGCTGGATATGGTTGATGGTATCTCTCTGGAAGAGCTGCTGGAAAAACGCACCGGCAACATGATGCAGCCGCAGCTGGCGGAGAAAATCCGCAAGCGCACCGAGAAGCAGTTCCCGAACGGGATTGAGGCTCACGGTACCGACGCCCTGCGTTTCACCCTGGCGGCGCTGGCCTCGACCGGCCGTGACATCAACTGGGACATGAAGCGTCTGGAAGGTTACCGTAACTTCTGTAACAAGCTGTGGAACGCCAGCCGCTTCGTGCTGATGAACACCGAAGATCAGGATTGCGGCTTCAACGGCGGCGAGATGACTCTCTCCCTGGCCGACCGCTGGATCCTGGCGGAGTTCAACCAGACAGTGAAAGCGTTCCGCGAGGCGCTGGACAGCTACCGCTTCGACATCGCGGCGGGCATTCTGTATGAATTCACCTGGAACCAGTTCTGTGACTGGTATCTGGAGCTGGCGAAGCCGGTCATGAACGGCGGCACTGAGGCGGAACTGCGCGGCACGCGCAACACGCTGATTACCGTTCTGGAAGGCCTGCTGCGCCTGGCGCATCCGGTTATTCCATTCATCACCGAGACCATCTGGCAGCGCGTGGAGGTGATTGCAGGCATCAACGCCGACACCATCATGCTGCAGCCGTTCCCGGCGTTCGATGCGGCTAAGGTTGATGAAGCGGCGTCTGCGGATACCGAGTGGCTGAAGCAGGCGATCGTGGCGGTACGTAACATTCGTGCTGAAATGAACATCGCGCCGGGCAAACCGCTGGAGCTGCTGCTGCGCGGCTGTAGCGAAGCGGCCGTTCGTCGCGTCACCGAGAACAACACCTTCCTGAAAACCATGGCGCGTCTGGAAAGCATCACCGTGCTGCCTGCTGATGACAAAGGTCCGGTTTCCGTGACCAAAATCATCGACGGCGCCGAGCTGCTGATCCCGATGGCGGGTCTGATCGACAAAGACGCTGAGCTGGCTCGTCTGGCGAAAGAAGTGGCGAAAGTCGACGTGGAAATTGGCAAAATCGAAAGCAAGCTGGCGAACGAAGGCTTTGTTGCCCGCGCGCCGGAAGCGGTCATCGCGAAAGAGCGTGAGCGTCTGGTTGCCTTCGCCGATGCGAAGACCAAGCTGATTGAGCAGCAGGCGGTTATCGCTGCCCTGTAATGCTTTTACCCCTTACGCTTCAGGGCGTAAGGGGTAACCTTCCTGAAAACTCCTCGCTTGCACTCCCCTTTCTGCGGTGCTATTAACAGCAGTTATGTGTCAATTTTTGTAATGAGTAATGCTATGAGCGTGATTACCCCCGTCGCGACGACGATGCGCCGGATCGCTGAGCAGGATAACCCGGCTATCGCCGCCGTTATTCGCACCGTTTCTGCCGAATATGGACTGACGGCTGACAAGGGCTACACGGTTGCCGACCCGAATCTGGACGCGCTTTTCCAGCTCTACAGCCAGCCTGGTCATGCCTACTGGGTCATCGAGCAGAACGGCCAGGTCGTGGGCGGCGGCGGCGTGGCGCCCCTCAGCTGCAGCGAGCCGGATATCTGCGAACTGCAGAAAATGTATTTCCTGCCAACGGCACGCGGACAAGGACTGGCAAAAAAGCTGGCGCTGATGGCGCTGGATCACGCGCGCAAGCAGGGTTTTACCCGCTGCTACCTTGAAACGACCGCCTTCCTCAAAGAGGCCATCGGCCTGTATGAACATCTGGGCTTTGAGCATATCGATGCGCCGCTGGGCTGTACCGGCCACGTTGATTGCGAAGTCAGGATGCTGAAAAGTCTGTAACTTTCGTTCCTGCCCTCTTCTGTTAAGCGGCTGTAAACTGAATGCTCTACACTCTCAGTTCACACCACAACGGGGGAAACACGATGTCGAAGATAAAAAGCTACGCCGCACCGCAGGCGGGTGCAGAACTTGAGCTGTACGAGTACGATGCGGGCGAACTAAAAGCAGAAGACGTCGAAGTACAGGTTGATTACTGCGGGATCTGCCACTCGGATCTCTCGATGATCGACAACGAATGGGGCTTCTCCAGCTATCCGCTGGTTGCCGGGCACGAAGTTATTGGCCGCGTCGTGGCGCTCGGTAGCGCCGCGCAGGACAAAGGGCTCAAAGTGGGCCAGCGCGTGGGCATTGGCTGGACGGCACGCAGCTGTGGTCACTGCGATGCCTGTATCAGCGGCAATCAAATCAACTGCCTCGAAGGCGCCGTTCCCACCATTCTCAACAAAGGTGGTTTTGCCGATAAACTGCGCGCCGACTGGCAATGGGTTATCCCGCTACCGGACAGCATTGATATCGAATCCGCCGGTCCGCTGCTGTGTGGCGGCATCACCGTCTTCAAGCCGCTGCTGATGCACCATATCACCGCCACCAGCCGCGTCGGCGTCATCGGTATCGGCGGACTTGGGCATATTGCCATTAAGCTGCTGCACGCGATGGGCTGTGAAGTCACGGCGTTCAGCTCGAACCCGGCGAAAGAGAAAGAAGTGCTGGCGATGGGGGCGGATAAAGTGGTGAACAGCCGCGATCCGCAGGCGCTGAACGCGCTGGCGGGCCAGTTTGACCTGATCATCAACACCGTGAACGTCGATCTCGACTGGCAGCCGTACTTTGAAGCGCTGGCCTACGGCGGTAACTTCCACACCGTGGGTGCGGTAATGAAGCCGCTGCCGGTTAGGGCGTTTACCCTGATCGGCGGGGATCGCAGCATCTCCGGTTCTGCAACCGGTACGCCGTACGAGCTGCGCAAACTGATGAAATTCGCCGGACGCACCAAAGTGGCGCCGACCACCGAACTGTATCCGATGTCAAAAATCAACGAAGCGATCCAGCACGTGCGCGACGGCAAAGCCCGCTACCGCGTGGTGCTGAAAGCAGATTTCTGATGTGAGTTTGCCGGGTGGCGGCTTCGCCTTACCCGGCCTACTTTCACTGCTGCGCCAATACGTTAAATACTTCCGCTACCGCGACCGCTCCCGGATCCATCACCCCATCCAGGTTATCTTTATTGACATACGACGAGCGTCCCGCGCCGGCTTTCGCCATCTTCGACGTTGCTTCTGCGCCCTGCTGCGCGGCCTGCGCTGCCGCCTGAATATTGCCTTTCTGTAACGCCTCCAGCGCCGGTTGCAGCGCATCGATCAGCGTGCGATCGCCGAGATCTGCCCCGCCGTACTGCTTCATCTGCGCAAGTCCACTGAGCAAGGCCTCCGGGAGCGTCTGACCATCGTGAAGCTTTTGCCCGGCCGCGGTAAAGAAGATCGACATCAGCACCCCGCTCGACCCGCCCATCACCGTAGCCAGCCGCTCGCCAACCAGCAGCAGCAGCTTAGGCACGTCATTAAGCGGGAGCGCGTTCTCCTCCAGGCGCTGCGCAATATCCCGCGCCCCTTGCGCAAAGGTAGAGCCGGTATCGCCATCCCCCACTTTAGCATCCAGCGCGTTCAGGCGGTTTTCCAGCTGGATCAGCGTTGTCGACACGGAGGAGACAAACGCACGCACCTGTGGATTGTCAGACGGAGTGTACTCCACACGGTCATGAATGGCGCTATGCGCCACGGTGCGCAGTGGCGCAAACGCGACGGGCTTCTGCCATCCCAGCGTCTCGACGTCGGCGTGAATCGCCTTTTCGAAGAAATCAGTGAGCTTCAGCAGCGTCAGCGAAAAGCCTTTCATGTCCAGCGCGCTGACCAGCGGCGCAGGGCCAATCAGGTACGCGATATTCTCTTTCAGCGCCGAGTGCGCCAGCTCTTTGGTCAGCAGCGCCATCTCCAGCGCCGATACGCCGCCCAGATTGTTAATCAGCACCGCAAAACGCCCCTCACCCGCCTGCGCGCTTAACGGCGTCACCAGCGTGTCGATAATGGCTTTGCTGTTTTGCGTATCCACCACGGAAGCTCCCGGCTCGCCGTGAATGCCCAGGCCCAGCTCGACATGGCCTTGTTTAATTCGCCCCTCTTCATCATCGCTGCCCGGCAGGTTGCACGTTTGCATCGCCACGCCCAGGCTCCAGAGGTTATCGCAGGCCTGTTGCGCAATATCCCGCACCTCGCTCAGCGACTTCCCCTGTTCCGCCGCATAACCCGCAATCTTGTGCACCAGTGCCGTTCCGGCAATACCGCGCGGCTGCTTGTTATCCGGCAGCGCGATATCGTCTGCCACAATCACCATCTCTACCTTCAGGCCGTAGCGTTTGGCTTTTTCAGCCGCCAGGCCAAAGTTCAGGCGGTCGCCGGTGTAGTTTTTGACGATCAGCAGACAGCCGCGATCGCCCGTGACCGCGACGATGGCATTCAGTACCGCATCCACGCTCGGCGAGGCAAACAGATCGCCGCACACGGCCGCCGTCAGCATCCCTTTGCCGACAAATCCGGCGTGCGCGGGTTCGTGGCCGGAGCCGCCGCCGGAGATCACCGCCACGCGGCTTTTATCCCAGTCGCCGCGCGCGACGATCCTGATGGCCGGATCGATATCAAGCTTGACGAGATTGCCATGCGGCGCAGAAAGCAGTATGCCTTCAATGGCATCGTTGACCAGCTGTTTGCGATCGTTAAAGAAGAATCTGGACATAGTTTCCCACTATTTTGTGAACCGTATGCAAAAGCATAGTCCGCGTTGGATAATGCGCCGCAAAGTCAGCAATTTACTCAGCCGTTTTACCGTCAGGTTGCCTATACTCCACCCAGGACTACGAGAGGAAGCGCATCATGAGTACACCATTGTTAATTGCCCGGACGCTGGAAAAAGAGCTCTATTTACTGCCCGCGATGGCGAACCGCCACGGTCTGATCACCGGTGCGACCGGGACGGGGAAAACGGTCACCCTGCAAAAGCTGGCGGAGTCGCTTTCAGAGATTGGCGTACCGGTCTTTATGGCTGACGTAAAAGGCGATTTAACCGGTGTGGCTCAGGAGGGTACCGCCTCTGAAAAACTGCTCGAACGGCTGAAAAATATCGGCATCACGGACTGGACGCCGCACGGTAACCCGGTGGTGGTGTGGGACATCTTCGGTGAAAAAGGCCACCCGGTGCGCGCCACCGTCTCCGATCTCGGTCCCTTGCTGCTGGCCCGTTTGCTTAACCTCAACGACGTGCAGTCCGGCGTGTTGAATATCATCTTCCGTATTGCCGATGACCAGGGGTTGCTGCTGCTTGATTTCAAAGATCTGCGCGCCATTACGCAATACATCGGCGATAACGCCAAATCCTTCCAGAACCAGTACGGCAACATCAGCAGCGCCTCAGTGGGCGCAATTCAGCGTGGCCTACTGACGCTGGAGCAACAGGGTGCCGAGCACTTCTTCGGCGAGCCGATGCTGGATATCAAAGACTGGATGCGCACCGACAGCAGCGGCAAAGGGATTATTAACATCCTGAGCTCAGAGAAGCTCTACCAGATGCCGAAACTCTACGCCGCCAGCCTGCTGTGGATGCTCTCTGAACTTTACGAACAATTGCCCGAAGCGGGCGATCTGGAAAAACCCAAACTGGTCTTCTTCTTTGACGAAGCGCACCTGCTGTTTAACGATGCGCCGCAGGTCCTGCTGGATAAAATCGAGCAGGTCATTCGCCTGATCCGCTCCAAAGGGGTCGGCGTCTGGTATGTCTCGCAAAACCCGTCGGATATCCCCGATAACGTACTGGGACAACTCGGTAACCGCGTACAGCACGCCCTGCGCGCCTTCACGCCGAAAGATCAAAAAGCGGTAAAAGCCGCCGCGCAAACCATGCGCGCCAATCCGGCCTTTGATACCGAAGCCGCCATTCAGGCGCTGGGCACCGGTGAAGCGCTGATCTCGTTCTTGGATGCGAAGGGCAGCCCGTCCGTGGTGGAACGCGCCATGGTCATTGCGCCTTGCTCGCGCATGGGGCCGGTGACCGACGATGAACGCAACAGCCTGATTAACCACTCACCGGTTTACGGGAAGTACGAAGACGAGGTGGATCGCGAATCTGCTTTCGAGATGCTGCAAAAAGGAGTCCAGGCGACAACGGAATCGCAGGATGCGCCTGCCGCTAAAGGGCAGTCTGTCGCCGTGGATGACGGCATTCTTGGTGGACTCAAAGACATCCTGTTCGGCAGCACCGGGCCGCGCGGCGGCAAACGCGACGGCGTAGTGCAGACTATGGCGAAAAGCGCCGCGCGACAGGTCACCAATCAGATCGTGCGCGGCATGCTGGGGAGTTTGTTAGGCGGCCGTCGCCGCTAGACGCGGAATCCACGGGCGGCCCAGCGCCGAACCCTGTACGCCGTTCTCCTGCAGGTAGCGGTCAATTTCCACCATCCCCCTCCAGCGGTTCTCACACCACAGCGGTGCCAGAAGCGTTGGACGGCGGGCGCTGGCCGAGATGCGGTGGTAGACAATCTCCGGTGGCGTGTGGCGAATCATCTCCCCCGCCGTCACCGTATAGTCCTCAAGCTCGATACCGCTTAACCGCCCGGCCTCCCAGGCTTTCGCCATAATGCTGCCCTTCACGATATGCAGCGGATGAAGCTTGATGCCGTCCACGCCGGTTTCAACGACTTTTTCCAGCGTTTCAAGGGCATGCTGTTGACCTTCGCCGGGCAGACCGACAATCAGATGTGAACAGACCTTCAGCCCGCGCTCGCGTGCCAGCCGCGTGGTGCGCTGGTAGCAGGCGAAATCATGGCCACGGTTGATACGGTGCAGTGTTTTATCATGTGCCGTTTGCAAGCCCAGCTCCAGCCAGATCTCGTAGCCTTGTTCTTTGTACTCGCTGAGCAGGTCCAGCACCGCGTCCGGTACGCAGTCCGGGCGGGTTCCCACGCACAGCCCAACGATGTTGGCCTGGCTGACGGCCTGCTGATACATCGATCGCAATACCTGCACCTCCGCCCACGTGCTGGTGTAAGCCTGAAAATAGGCCAGATACTGCTTCGCACGGTTCACCAGGCTGGCCTGATGAGCAAGCTGTTCAGCGATAGAGTTATGTTGCTGCGCTTCATCGGCAAACGACGCAACGTTACAGAAGGTGCAGCCCCCGCGCCCGATGGTGCCGTCGCGATTCGGGCAGCTAAACCCGCCGTGCAGCGTCAGCTTATGAACCTTTTGCCCGTAGCGCTGCAAAAGATCCCCACCAAACATATTGACTAATTTCTGTAACTGCATAATCTGATAGACCGTCCCGGAGAAAGGGGACAAGCCTGCCATTTTTAGCCTCTGTCGGCGATGACCTGGATCAATCGCCCTGGACGGCCTTTATCTATATGAATAAATACTCAGGATTACTGCAATTTCATTCACGCCGCATGTGATTACTTTTCCTTATGTTCTGATTGTTTTTTTCATTTATAGCGCCATCACTGAAAAACAGTGTGTTTATGCGGGTTTGCGGCCAATGCCAGATTATTGTTCTGCTATAAAACCGCTATTCAGCACGCTACATGGATAATACCGCTTTCATATAGTGAGTCAGATCACACTCCGCTGCGCGCTCTCAGGGCAATCAATCAATGTAAAATTAGTTAAATATCCTTTAAATACAGGTAGATAAACTCTCTTTAGCACATTTTTGTATAAATAAGATTGCCATTTGACCTGTGTACCAATTCCCGATAAGTTGGAAATCCGCTGGAAGCTTTCTGGATGAGCGGCCTGCTCATCATATTTATGCAGTAATTGAGATTCCCTCTGAAGCAAGTCCTCAAACTTGTTTACCTGCGCGAAAGGATGAAAAAGAGGGCGAATGCGAGGTCCGCGTATGAAACGCAAACCCCGTCGCCATGCTCTTTCTGTGCCTGTGCGCCACGGTAAAGTTCAGTGGGAAGCCCGACGAGCCTGGGGAGGTTCACTGATATGTTGTACGATAAATCCCTTGAGAAGGATAACTGTGGTTTCGGCCTGATCGCCCACATAGAAGGCGAACCTAGCCACAAGGTGGTGCGTACCGCTATTCACGCACTGGCCCGTATGCAGCACCGTGGCGCCATTCTTGCCGATGGTAAAACTGGCGACGGTTGCGGCCTGCTGCTGCAAAAACCGGATCGTTTCTTCCGCATCGTGGCGGAAGAGCGCGGCTGGCGTTTAGCCAAAAACTACGCTGTCGGCATGCTGTTCCTGAACCAGGATCCTGAAAAAGCTGCCGCCTCACGCCGCATCGTCGAAGAAGAACTTCAGCGTGAAACCCTGTCGATTGTCGGCTGGCGCGATGTGCCAACCAACGAAGGGGTGCTCGGTGAAATCGCCCTCTCCTCGCTGCCTCGTATTGAACAGATTTTCGTCAACGCGCCTGCGGGCTGGCGTCCGCGTGATATGGAACGCCGTCTGTTTATTGCCCGCCGCCGCATTGAAAAACGTCTCCAGGACGATAAAGAGTTCTACGTCTGTAGCCTCTCTAACCTGGTGAACATCTATAAAGGTCTGTGTATGCCGGCTGACCTGCCGCGCTTCTACCTGGACCTGGCGGACCTGCGTCTGGAATCGGCCATTTGCCTGTTCCACCAGCGCTTCTCCACCAACACCGTTCCACGCTGGCCGCTGGCTCAGCCGTTCCGCTACCTGGCGCATAACGGCGAGATCAACACCATTACCGGTAACCGCCAGTGGGCCCGCGCCCGTACCTACAAGTTCCAGACGCCACTGATCCCTGACCTGCATGATGCCGCGCCGTTCGTGAACGAAACCGGCTCGGACTCCAGCTCGATGGATAACATGCTGGAACTGCTGCTGGCGGGCGGGATGGATATCGTGCGCGCCATGCGTCTGCTCGTGCCGCCGGCCTGGCAGAACAACCCGGATATGGACCCTGAGCTTCGCGCGTTCTTCGACTTTAACTCCATGCACATGGAGCCGTGGGACGGCCCGGCGGGCATCGTCATGTCCGACGGTCGTTTCGCTGCGTGTAACCTGGACCGTAACGGCCTGCGTCCGGCGCGCTACGTCATCACCAAAGATAAGCTCATCACCTGCGCCTCTGAAGTCGGCATCTGGGATTACCAGCCTGACGAAGTGGTCGAGAAAGGCCGCGTCGGTCCGGGCGAGCTGATGGTGATCGACACCCGCAGTGGACGCATCCTGCACTCCGCCGAAACCGACAACGATCTGAAGAGCCGCCATCCGTACAAAGAGTGGATGGAGAAAAACGTGCGTCGTCTGGTGCCGTTTGAAGATCTGTCGGATGAAGAAGTGGGCAGCCGCGAGCTGGACGATGACACCCTCGCGAGCTACCAGAAGCAGTTTAACTACAGCGCGGAAGAACTGGACTCCGTCATCCGCGTGCTCGGTGAGAACGGCCAGGAAGCGGTCGGCTCTATGGGTGATGATACTCCGTTTGCCGTGCTCTCCAGCCAGCCGCGCATCATTTACGACTACTTCCGCCAGCAGTTTGCGCAGGTCACCAACCCGCCAATCGACCCGCTGCGTGAAGCCCACGTGATGTCGCTGGCCACCAGCATCGGTCGCGAGATGAACGTCTTCTGCGAGGCCGAAGGCCAGGCGCACCGTCTGACCTTTAAATCGCCGATCCTGCTGTACTCCGATTTCAAACAGCTCACCACCATGAAAGAGGAGCACTATCGCGCCGACACGCTCGATATTACCTTCGACGTGAACGACGCGAGCCTCGAAGAGACGGTGAATGCGCTGTGCGACAAAGCCGAACAGATGGTGCGTAACGGTACCGTGCTGCTGGTATTGTCCGACCGCAACATCGCGAAAAACCGTCTGCCGGTGCCTGCACCAATGGCGGTGGGCGCTATCCAGACGCGTCTGGTGGATAAGAGCCTGCGCTGCGACGCCAACATCATTGTTGAAACCGCCAGCGCGCGCGACCCGCACCACTTTGCCGTGCTGTTAGGCTTTGGCGCGACGGCGATCTATCCGTACCTGGCCTATGAAACGCTGGCCCGTCTGGTGGATACCCGCGCGATCGACAAAGATTACCGCGCGGTGATGCTGAACTACCGTAACGGCATCAACAAAGGTCTGTACAAGATCATGTCCAAAATGGGCATCTCGACCATTGCCTCCTACCGCTGCTCGAAGCTGTTTGAAGCGGTCGGCCTGCACGATGAGGTCGCCAACCTTTGCTTCCAGGGCGTGGTCAGCCGCATCGGCGGCGCCGGTTTTGCTGACTTCCAGCAGGATCTGGTGAACCTGTCCAAGCGCGCCTGGCTGGCACGTAAGCCGCTGGATCAGGGCGGTCTGCTGAAATACGTTCACGGCGGCGAGTATCATGCCTACAACCCTGACGTGGTGCGCACGCTGCAGCAGGCGGTTCAGAGCGGCGAATACCGTGATTATCAGCAGTACGCTGAACTGGTGAACAACCGTCCGGCGGCGACGCTGCGCGACCTCATAGCCCTGAATCCGGGTGATGAAGCGGTCAGCATTGACGAAGTCGAACCGGCATCCGAACTGTTCAAACGCTTCGATACCGCGGCGATGTCCATCGGCGCGCTGAGCCCGGAAGCCCACGAGGCGCTGGCGGAAGCCATGAACAGCATCGGTGGCAACTCTAACTCCGGCGAAGGCGGTGAAGATCCTGCCCGTTACGGCACCAACAAAGTGTCCCGTATCAAGCAGGTGGCATCCGGCCGCTTTGGCGTGACGCCAGCGTACCTGGTCAACGCCGACGTGATTCAGATTAAAGTCGCTCAGGGTGCGAAACCGGGCGAAGGCGGTCAGCTGCCGGGTGATAAAGTTACCCCGTACATCGCCAAACTGCGCTACTCGGTACCGGGCGTGACGCTGATCTCCCCGCCGCCGCACCACGATATCTACTCTATCGAGGATCTGGCGCAGCTGATTTTCGACCTGAAGCAGGTCAACCCGAAAGCGATGATCTCCGTGAAGCTGGTTTCCGAACCGGGCGTCGGCACCATTGCCACCGGCGTGGCGAAGGCCTATGCGGACCTTATCACCATCGCCGGTTATGACGGCGGTACCGGCGCAAGCCCGCTCTCCTCCGTGAAATATGCGGGCTGCCCGTGGGAACTTGGCCTGGTGGAAACCCAGCAGGCGCTGGTCGCTAACGGTCTGCGTCACAAGATCCGTCTGCAGGTGGACGGTGGCCTGAAAACCGGCCTCGACATCATCAAGGCGGCGATTCTGGGTGCGGAAAGCTTCGGCTTCGGTACCGGCCCAATGGTTGCGCTCGGCTGTAAATACCTGCGTATTTGCCACCTGAACAACTGCGCAACCGGTGTTGCGACCCAGGACGAGAAGCTGCGTAAGAATCACTATCACGGTCTGCCGTTCAAAGTGACCAACTACTTTGACTTCATCGCCCGTGAAACCCGCGAGCTGATGGCGCAGCTGGGCGTGAAGCGCCTGGTGGACCTGATTGGCCGTACCGACCTGCTGAAAGAGCTGGAAGGCTTCACCGCCAAGCAGCAGAAGCTGGAGCTGTCTAAGCTGCTGGAAACCGCGCAGCCGCATCCTGGCAAAGCGGTCTACTGCACCGAGAACAACCCGCCGTTCGACAACGGCGTGCTGAACGCGCAGCTGCTGCAGCAGGCGAAACCGTATGTGGACGACAAGCAGAGCAAAACGTTCTGGTTTGATATCCGCAACACCGACCGTTCCGTGGGTGCCTCCCTCTCCGGCTACATCGCGCAGACGCACGGTGACCAGGGGCTGGCAGCCGATCCGATTACCGCACACTTCAGCGGTACTGCGGGTCAGAGCTTCGGCGTGTGGAACGCAGGCGGCGTTGAGCTGTACCTGACCGGCGATGCCAACGACTACGTCGGCAAAGGCATGGCGGGCGGTCTTCTGGCGGTACGTCCTCCGGTCGGCTCAGCCTTCCGCAGCCATGAAGCCAGCATTATCGGTAACACCTGCCTGTACGGCGCGACCGGCGGTCGTCTTTTTGCCGCGGGCCGTGCGGGCGAGCGTTTTGCGGTGCGTAACTCCGGTGCTATCACCGTGGTGGAAGGCATTGGCGATAACGGTTGTGAATACATGACGGGCGGGATTGTTTGCGTTCTGGGTAAAACCGGCGTGAACTTCGGCGCAGGCATGACGGGCGGTTTTGCCTACGTCCTGGATGAAGACGGTGAGTTCCGTAAACGCGTGAACCCTGAACTGGTAGAAGTGCTGGACGTTGACACGCTGGCCATTCACGAAGAACACCTGCGCGGTTTGATTACCGAACACGTGCAGCATACCGGTTCTTCGCGCGGCGAAGAGATCCTGGCGAACTGGCCGGCGTTCTCTGCGAAATTCGCGCTGGTTAAGCCGAAGTCCAGCGATGTTAAAGCCCTGTTGGGTCACCGTAGTCGTAGCGCAGCAGAGCTGCGCGTGCAGGCGCAGTAAGGAATTCAGATGAGCCAGAACGTATACCAGTTTATCGACCTGCAGCGTGTTGATCCGCCAAAGAAACCGCTGAAGATCCGCAAAATTGAATTTGTTGAAATCTACGAGCCGTTTTCAGAAGGCCAGGCCAAAGCACAGGCAGACCGCTGCCTGTCCTGCGGTAACCCTTACTGCGAATGGAAATGTCCGGTACACAACTACATCCCGAACTGGCTGAAGCTGGCCAACGAAGGACGTATTTTTGAAGCCGCCGAACTCTCTCACCAGACAAACACCCTGCCGGAAGTGTGCGGCCGCGTGTGTCCTCAGGATCGTCTGTGCGAAGGTTCCTGTACGCTAAACGACGAGTTTGGCGCGGTGACCATCGGCAACATCGAGCGCTATATCAACGATAAAGCGTTTGAGATGGGCTGGCGTCCGGACATGACCGGCGTGAAGCAAACCAACAAGCGCGTGGCGATCATCGGCGCGGGCCCGGCGGGCCTGGCCTGTGCGGACGTGCTGACCCGCAACGGCGTGAAGGCGGTGGTCTTTGACCGCCATCCGGAGATTGGCGGCCTGCTGACCTTCGGGATCCCGGCCTTCAAGCTGGAAAAAGAGGTCATGACCCGTCGCCGTGAAATCTTCACCGGCATGGGCATTGAGTTCAAACTGAACACAGAAGTGGGCCGCGACGTACAGCTCGACGATCTGCTGAAGGATTACGACGCCGTGTTCCTGGGCGTGGGTACCTATCAGTCCATGCGCGGTGGTCTGGAAAACGAAGACGCGCCGGGCGTTTATGACGCGCTGCCGTTCCTGATTGCCAACACCAAGCAGATTATGGGTTACGGCGAAACCGCTGATGAGCCGTTCGTCAGCATGGAAGGAAAACGCGTGGTGGTGCTGGGCGGCGGTGATACCGCGATGGACTGCGTGCGAACCTCCATTCGTCAGAATGCGGCGCACGTGATCTGTGCCTACCGTCGTGACGAAGAGAACATGCCGGGCTCTAAGCGCGAAGTGAAAAACGCGCGTGAAGAGGGCGTGGAATTCCAGTTCAACATCCAGCCTCTGGGTATTGAAGTGAATGCCAACGGTAAAGTGAGCGGCGTGAAGATGGCGCGCACTGAGATGGGCGCACCGGATGCGAAAGGCCGTCGTCGCGCGGAAATCGTGGCAGGCTCCGAGCACGTGATCCCCGCTGACGCCGTGGTGATGGCGTTCGGTTTCCGCCCTCACAGCATGGAATGGCTGGCGAAGCACAGCGTTGAGCTGGACTCGCAGGGCCGTATTATTGCGCCAGAAGGCAGCGATAATGCCTTCCAGACCAGCAACCCGAAAATCTTCGCCGGTGGCGATATCGTTCGCGGTTCCGACCTGGTGGTGACGGCGATTGCCGAAGGGCGCAAAGCGGCTGACGGGATACTGAACTACCTGGAAGTGTAATGAACGAGCCGGATGGAATGACCATCCGGCTTTTTTATGCGGCGAGCAGAAGTTGGATGTCAATATACTGGGCGTGCAACGCTACCTTTCCCTGCTCCGGAATCTGAGAAAAAATGATAACATTCATAAAGATAACTTTTTCCTGATATCGTGGTGGCCCGGTACCAAAAGGGTAGCAGTTCATCACAACACAGGATTTCTGAGGGAGCTAAGCCGCACCAAAGGACGCCAGAATACGCCCTGTGGCACCGCAGAAAAGGATATCAGTAAAAGGTTATAAATAGACCAGCGTAATCACTGCCTCACCGTCCAGTTTAATTTCCTGACCACTACCCAGACCATTTGCGACAGCTACACTCACCTGCAGCGGAATGACCGCAGATGAAATCGGCTGTGGGGTATCTGTTCCCTTTTGCACAAACGTATAGAAATAGTCCTGCTGGGTCGGCAAAGGCAATAGCGTCGTGCGCGCCCATGGACCATTTTTGGTCGCGGCCCCAGCGATCTCCACCTGAACGGCGGCACTTTCGTCGGCTGCGGTCACGCCTGCGGCGTTAATTTGCACCCCGTAACTGCCAATCGGTTTCTGCTCGCTGGTCAACCCTAAACCAAACAGGCGAGTCGTATCCCTCACATAGGCGCCGTTATTAATCTGGAATTTTACCCCTTCTTGCCCGGATTTATCTTTGCCAACGACCACGGAACTGGCGCGGGTATCGCGCGCGGTAATCGCGACTCCCGTAGAGGATTCACACGTCACTGAGAGCATAAGGTCGCGAGTGCCTAGCTGTGTTAATGCGTTGGAGGAGAGCGACCCCGCATAGCGTGTGCCGAAATCTGCCACACCGCCATTGCTCAACGCCGGTGTACAGGCGGCAGCGTCAACGGTGACATCCACATCAATATTGGCCGTATCAGTTGCCCATGCCGCTGAAGCGGCAGACATTCCGCAGAGTAATAGCGCTATACGCTTTTTCATTGTACATCCATCCTTACGCGTAAATTTCCGCGCCACACTTCCCTGTCCGTAATGGCGTTACTTTTGAAGCGCGGTTTGATGGTAAGCGTGACAGACGCCGTTTTTCCCCGCAGCTCCTGACCGTTGATAAACGCAATCCCTTCGTTAAGCGCTGGCGCGATCTCTCTTACGCCGCCGTTGGTAACCCACGGGTCGCCGGCATGGATAGCAGCCAGATTGACCGTATGATCGTCCACCGTTGCCTGCGCCGCAGTAACGCGCATGACGCCGTTATCGCCAAATCCAAATTCATGCCCTTTCGGTACGTTACTGCCCAGAAAGAGACGAATACGCGACGGTTCATCGCATATCACGTTGAGAACAATCTGTTTCTCCGGCATCTCAATCAATGTGTTCCCCTCCGCCTGGCGCTCTGCGGCACTCATACGGCCATAGCTGAGTTTTTGCTGGCTTGATACTAACTGGCAGTCAGCCATAGCATGCAGAGAAAACGCCATTGCGCACACGGCTAAAAAAAGCGCCTTCATTTACACACCTCATTGACAGTTTCATAGAATGTATCGGTATTTGCCTCTTTCGGAAGCTTCAGACCAAATGCACAGGTGCCGTTATCCAGTTTTGCCACCACCTGTTGAGCAGGTTCAACATCGTTAAAAAATACCACGCCGTCATCCACTGAGGTCGTAAGATAATTTCCGTGCGAATCCTCAAGGGCGATCCCTTTCGGCAGCTTTTTACCGTTTGCCAGGGTAACGTTCACCAATGCACGTCGCTGGGTTAACGCGGCAAAATCGAGATGCCCTACCGCTCCTTTGCCAAGCGTGACGACACGCGTTCCATTCCCGATATCCATATTTTTCGGCAATGTTTCCGTATCCACTTCTACACGGGATGGGCGCCAGGCCCCCACTGACGGTACCACTGCCTGACCACGGAAGTCGGTCCATACCGGCCCCTGAGGAGTGTCGATCCTCACACCGGAGACGGGTTTATCCAGAGCAGCGATCGCAAACGTGTCTCGGATCGCCCATGGCGAGAACGTAACGCCTTGCCCATGAACGGCGATGCCCCCCTGTAGCGATCCTGAATAGCTGCGGCTATTTTCGTTATCCGAACTGGCGCTCAGGCCAAGCTGCGTATAGTGAAGGTTGCTGGTTATCCCACCGTTAATGTTATCGCGATCCGTAGCCTGATCGTGTTCTGCTCCCAGCGACCAGGATGTGGTATCACTTGCAACGCCAAGCGCAGAGGCGCCATAGCGCGTTTTATGGTCGTCATGTCGGCTGTACAGGCTAACGCTATTGCTTGCACCAAAAGGAATACTGAGGTTGACGTAGAACAAATCGCCATCATCCTCATTCTCCTCATCAGCACTCAACTGATGTTGCCAGTTCATAGAAATCGTGGCGTACTTAAATGACTTGTTCCAACCCGCAGAGATAAAACGAGAATCATCAGACTTATCATAACCCTGCGTTTGGTAGTAGCTGGTGCTAAGTGTTCCTAAATAAGGCACGCTCCAGGTCAGCCCGGCGGAATATTCATTTTTATTACCGCTGTCGAAATCATCATCCAGCGCTTCAAAAAGTTCGCGATAGTCTTGCGATTTATGCGTAACTGAGGCGTTAGCCCCCATGCCAAACGCGGGGTCAGAACTCCACGTTGCCGATAGCGTGTACTTCTGCCCTTCCAGTGAATCTTTCGAATCGTTGGACTGGTTCGCCTGGAGTGAAACAAGCCATGCCGGTAACGGCACCGTATCAAGGCTGGTGGCGACAGCCTGGTAACCTTCACCAACGATTGAGCCTGCGTTGACATTCACTTGTTCGCTAAGTTTCCAGCCTCCAGAAAGGCTGGCTACCCATGGTGTTTCACTATAGCTATCGCTCACTCGCCCCAACGCGAAGTGATATCCTGAAGGCGTCCCTGCGCTCTGGTTATACAGCGCTGCAGGTACTACATAGCTGTGCTGGCTGCCATCGGTTTCCACTACCGTCACGTTCAGATCGCTGACGCCGTTACGTACCGGCACATCGGTGAGATTAAACGGCCCGACCGGCACTAGCGTGCTGTACACCAGTACATTTTGCTGACGCACTTCAACACGGGCCTGAGGCGTATTGGCGATACCGGACACGCTCACTCCGCTTCCGCCCCGCTGTAAGGCGCTCTCGGGTGAAAGCTCTATACCATAGATCCCCGTTCCCTGAAGTAGGGAGTTATTGATATTGACCTCGCCCGCCCGCAGGGTACTTTTCAGGGGGACAAAGGTATGCTGCAAATAGGTCGATGAGTTATTACTTTCAAATTCTCCGTCGCTCCGGCTCAGCAGTTGCTGTGTACGTAAGATCCAGTCGTTGAAATTGACCCCGCCGTCCAGCATGGCCTGTGAATAGTCAGAGTGCCCGTCACCAAACTCATTGCGTGAGGAGAGAAGAGAATAATTCAACAGTGCAGCAGTGCCGCCAGAAGTATAAGCCCCGATATCCGATTCGCTGTTTGCTACCTGATCCGCCGGTACAACCAGATTTAAAGACTCTTGCGCAGGCGAAGCCTCCACAATAGCGCTCGGGTTATGACCAGCATAATCGTAGCAGCCGGACTCATAGTCAGAGGGTATTTTTAATCCTGCCTGCTCCATAAAAGGTTTGTCGAAACAGAGATCGCCGTTGTTGTCGAAACGAGCAATAACGTTGCCTTTATTATCACCATTCACCTTCAGGGCGACGGAAACGCTACCCGGTAAATACTTCGTCTTGTGAGAGAAATAATTTGAAACATCCGGGTTTATCCCCAGTGAACGAAGTGTGTCCTGATCAAAATTGATGGCAGCAGTCTCCATCTGCTGAGCCACCGCCTGGCCAGAACAGACCAGGCCAATGAGACAGGCGAGTAACGTTTTTTGCTGCATATCCTTTGCTGTCCTTATAGAGGTTTACTTCAAATCTGTAGTAAAGCGATCCCCTTTATAGCCGTAACGACTTGCCGGATAGAATTCAACTTTATTATCAGAGAAATTTGGTAATATTGTTTTTATCGAGGTGTGAGGAAGTATGTAGGTCTTATCCAGCACACCCGATTTTCCTGAGGGTAATGTTTTAAAGGATGCTGTTATACGAACAACGTAATCGCTGGGATTGTTGATAACCAAGCCATCATCCTTTTTGTTCCATGTAAGAAATTTCCATGGCTGTGTCTCCTCAGGCAGGCCTGCAGGATGAATTACTACGGGAAGATCCTGGCCGATGGTCAACGCAACTTTATCTTTTCCTTTCTCCTTTGGAGGAATACCTTCAAACGTGACGCGTTTAAGTTCTTCATACTTTATAGGTTTGCTGGTTTGCAGCAGAAAACGCATTCGCTGTGTTTCCCCTGCGTCGACACGGACTACAGGTTGAGAAACGATTAAACGAATTGATTTATCGCTATCAGGTAAATCTACAATGTTTGTATAGAGCAATGCAGGCTGCGAATCCGTATTTTTAACATTCATACTGGCTTCGCCTTTTTGTGCATCGACTAATAAGACCGATGTTTCTGGAACCATGCCGGTAGCAAAACACTTTGTCGCTACTGCCAACAACGCAAGATATAGAATTTTCTTCATGACTTTCCACTCACATAAATAAATAAAAATCATACCGGCATTATTTTTATTATTCTTGCGGCAGAGAAAGCTATTTTCATGCAAAAAATGCGTGACAATAGCTTTTAAATAATCTAAGCCATTGCCACGTTAATTAAGCGTTAAATTATTACAGATATACCAGACTAATGGTTGCGTTACCGTCCAGCGTAATAACGTCAGTTGTACCTAATACCGAGTTATCCTGAACTGCCGATGTAACCAGCAACGGTACGCTAAGCTGTTTGAAGGCTTTTGGCACCGTAGTACCGGTTGTTGCTACGGTATTCGCTTTTTGGTAGCCCGTGCAGCCATTAAGCGAGCAAAGGTAGCCCAGGCCTGGCGCAACTTTCTCCCAGACTCGCTGACCTTCAACGATACTCTCTGTTACCAGTGTGTCAACGTTCGCGCCATCCGCTGTCACCGCTGCAGTATTGATAGCGACGGTGTAAGCACCTATGTTCACGCCAGCGGTGGTTTTACCCAGACCAAAGGCACCATAAGTGTTGCTGAAATCTGAGTTATCCGTACCGCTACCTGCGATAAACGCGGTTGAAGAGAGGTTAACGCGACTGTCCAGGCGGTTATCGGTGGAGGTAAAAGCAACGCTCATGTTGCTTTCGCAACTGATATTTAGCGTGATGCTTTTCTGGCCCAATTGTACCAACTTGTTTGTCGCACCGGTTGGCGCGATATTTTGGTTCAGTACCGTTCCATAATCGACAACGCCGCCATCAGGAAGGGTCGGCGTACATGCAGCCGGGTTAATCGTACCAACAACTTTCAGCGTAACATCGTTAGCGGCCTGGGCGGCAAAAGCGGATAAACCGAAGGCTACGGCGACGGTTGCTGCCGAGAGTGCTTTTTTAAATTCCATTATTTTCATTTCCCGTTTTATTTTCTACAGCATTGAGCAAAAGCGAATATCAGAGATAAACAATGCTCAGCGTGGCATTACCATCAAGCGTGATAGTATCGCCTGTACCCAATACCGTGTTGTCCTGAAGCGCAGTCGTTATGCGTAACGGCATATTCATAACTTTAAAAGCTTTTGGTGTAGTGGTTCCTGAAGCAGCAGCCGTAAAGACACGGATCTGCCCTGTGCCACTGTTAATTGGTGCAAAAGCACCCGAGGTGGATTTACCCCATGTATAATTTGACGTACCGGTAGTTGTGGCTCCAATCAGATCAGCGGCAACACCATCAACTGTAATATTAACGGGATCTGCTGCAATTACGTAATCGCCAATACTCACACCCGCACTCGTTTTACCCAAGCCAAATGAGTTTCCTGTAGCGGTAGCGTTAACATTACCGTAAAATCCATTTTCGATATAAGCGGTGCTGCCCAGACCCACGCGAGTATCATGGCGGTTATCCGTAGAAGTCACCCCAACGCTGGTATCGCTGTCACAGGTAATAGTGAGAGTGATACTTTTAGCCCCCAACTGAACCAGTGAATTTGCCGTGCCGGTTGGATTGATGGTAGAAGCTGGCATTGTGCCATAATCTACCACCCCACCGTTTGGCAGTGATGGTACGCAGGAACCAGGAACAATATTACCAACAACTTTCAATGTCACATCATTTGCAGCGTGTGCATTTGACATAGCGAGGGCTGCACAAATAGCAGCAGATGAAAATACTTTTCTAAATGTAACGTTCATAATTTGTCCTTAAAAGAAAATCCGTTTTTGTTAATGCATATATATATTTTCATAGGGTGACATCGGACACAATCAAATTAAAGTAAAACGTTATTGAAGATAAAATGAATAGACTAGGGGATACCTATTTTTCACAAGGATAATCTTATGCCAATTAATAGACCGTGCTCTTTTGCAAAGACACAAGATTTTTAAAGAAGAATTTTATACAGAAAATAAAAAACCTGCACAATAGTGCAGGTTCGGAAAAAAGATTATGCTTTACGAAGCTTATTTGACGACACGGAGTGCCGGGCGACCACCGCGCGGAGGCGGATCGTCATCAGGGTCATTGTCATCTTGATGATCGGGTTTGTCGCCATCGATAATTGACATCACCGTGTCGCTTTCACGCTCATCAGATGCGTTGTCATCATTCAGGCTGGCAACGTCTTCATCATATGCCGCTTCCGGCTCGAACATGGTACCCGCACCGTTTTCACGCGCGTAGATAGCCAGCACAGCAGCCAGCGGTACGGAAACCTGGCGCGGTACGCCGCCGAAACGCGCGTTGAAGCGCACCTCATCGTTCGCCAGCTCCAGGTTGCCCACCGCGCGCGGGGCGATGTTCAGTACGATCTGTCCGTCACGTGCGTATTCCATTGGAACCAGCACGCCCGGCAACGTCACATCCACAACCAGGTGCGGCGTGAGCTGGTTATCCAGCAGCCATTCATAGAAGGCGCGCAGCAGATACGGACGGCGTGGGGTAAGTTGTGACATTTCCACAGTCATTAGCCTCGGCCGAGACGCATTTCACGTTCCGGTTCAGTTAAAGATGCCAGGAAAGAGTCGCGCTCAAAGACGCGAGTCATATAGCCCTTCAGCTCTTTCGCGCCAGGACCGCTGAACTCTACGCCCAGGATTGGCAGACGCCACAGCAGCGGTGCCAGGTAGCAATCCACGAGGCTGAACTCATCGCTCAGGAAGAACGGTTTCTGACCAAACACCGGGGCGATTGCCAGCAGCTCTTCACGCAGTTGCTTACGCGCAGCGTCGGCTTCCGCAGCGGATCCGCTGGTGATCACGTTCATCAGCGAATACCAGTCTTTTTCGATACGCTGCATGTACAGGCGGCTTTCACCACGCGCAACAGGGTAAACAGGCATCAGCGGCGGATGCGGGAAACGCTCATCCAGGTATTCCATAATGATACGGGATTCCCACAGGGTCAGCTCGCGATCCACCAGCGTCGGTACGCTTTGGCTCGGGTTGAGATCGATCAGATCCTGAGGCGGGTTATCCTTTTCCACATGCTCGATCTCAAAACTGACACCCTTCTCGGCCAGCACGATACGAACCTGATGGCTATAAATGTCAGTAGGACCAGAAAACAGCGTCATTACCGAACGTTTGTTGGCAGCGACAGCCATGAAAACCTCCAGGTATATTCAGAATTTTTACTGCTACCAGCCCAACAGGGGCCAGCCAGATGTTGTATCGCCCATCCCAGAGAAGACACATTGTTCAAGAATCGAACAAAAATCGAGTATTCACCGATATTTGGGCAGAAAATTGGATGATAGTTTACCAGATTTTGATGGCTTTGTGGTGAGGGGATTCTGGAAATGTGGAAAAAGAGAAGATATATGCATGGATATTGTGGATAACCTGCGCATTATCCATAAAAAAACCCGCCGAAGCGGGTTTTTCGCCAATCGTTCTGCGTAAGCAGAATGGATTAACGTTTGGAGAACTGTGGACGACGACGTGCTTTACGCAGACCCACTTTCTTACGTTCAACCTGACGCGCGTCACGAGTAACGAAGCCAGCTTTACGCAGTTCAGAACGCAGGGATTCGTCGTACTCCATCAGAGCGCGGGTGATACCGTGACGGATCGCACCTGCCTGACCGGAGATACCACCACCTTTAACGGTGATGTACAGATCCAGTTTTTCTACCATATCAACCAGTTCCAGCGGCTGGCGAACTACCATGCGGGCAGTTTCGCGACCGAAGTACTGTTCCAGAGAACGCTGGTTGATTACGATTTTACCACTGCCCGGTTTGATGAAAACGCGAGCTGCGGAACTTTTGCGGCGACCAGTGCCGTAGTATTGATTTTCAGCCATTGCCTATAATCCCGATTAGATGTCAAGAACTTGCGGTTGCTGTGCCGCGTGGTTGTGCTCGTTGCCTGCGTAAACTTTCAGTTTACGGAACATAGCACGACCCAGCGGGCCTTTTGGCAGCATGCCTTTAACCGCGATTTCAATCACACGCTCAGGACGGCGAGCAATCATCTCTTCAAAGGTCGCTTCTTTGATACCACCGATGTGGCCGGTGTGGTGGTAGTACATTTTGTCAGTACGCTTGTTGCCGGTAACAGCAACTTTGTCAGCGTTCAGAACGATGATGTAATCACCGGTATCAACGTGCGGAGTGTATTCCGCTTTGTGCTTACCGCGCAGGCGACGAGCCAGTTCAGTAGCCAGACGGCCCAGAGTTTTACCGGTCGCGTCAACAACATACCAGTCGCGCTGTACGGTTTCTGGTTTAGCTGTAAAAGTTTTCATTAAAAGCTTACCCAAATAATAAGTTACACGTTGGTGAACACCCAAACGTTTAGTCAGTTGAGGTTCACACGACAAAGTCCGGCAAACCTACCCCTTCGAATAGCACATGCCGACACATAGAAAGTTTCGGGAAAAAAACCTTCTCGTAACGTGGGGTCGCAAGATTATAGAGAAGTTGAGGTCAAAGATCGACCCTTAAATGTGATTCAAATTGGGTTTTTCGAGGCGGTGGAAAATGCCGGATGGCGGCTGCGCCTCACCCGGCCTACAAGTCCCCCTTCACAGGGAGAGGGTGGCGTTTATGGCATATGCTCCAGCTTCAGGTATTCCTCGCTCTGCATCTCCTGCAGGCGAGACAGGCAGCGCTGGAACTCAAACTTTAGCCGCTCCCCCTGGTAGATCTCATATAAAGGAACCTCGGCGCTAATCACCAGCTTAACGTGGCGCTCGTAAAACTCGTCCACCATCGCGATGAAGCGCCGCGCCTCGCTCTCCATCAGTCGCGTCATCACCGGCACATCCAGCACCATCACGGTGTGGAACAGACGTGAAAGCGCAATGTAGTCGTGCTGGCTGCGGGCATCAACGCACAGCGTCGTAAAGGAGACCGCCAGCGTTTGGTTTTCAACGCCGAGCGTTGGCAGCGGGCGATGGTTAATCTCGAGTTCCGGGGCGTGCTCGCGTTTTGCCCCCGCCAGCGCCAGCCAGAGTTTATCCATCTCGCGGGTGGTCTCTGCATTTAACGGCGAGAGCCACAGGTGCGCCTGGGTTAAGGTGCGCAGGCGATAATCGACACCGGCATCAACGTTCATAATGTCACAATGCTGCTTAATGGCGTCGATGGCAGGCAGGAAGCGTGCCCGCTGCAGGCCGTTGTGGTAAAGCTCATCCGGCGGAATATTCGACGTGGCCACCAGCGTGATCCCGCGGGCAAAAAGCGCTTTCATCAGGCCACCTAACAGCATGGCATCGGTGATGTCAGACACAAAAAATTCATCGAAGCAGAGCACGTCCGTTTCCGCCTTGAACCTGTCGGCCACAATCTCCAGCGGATCGCTTTTACCCTGCAGCGCAGTCAGCTCTTCATGCACACGCAGCATAAAGCGGTGGAAGTGCAGACGCTGTTTACGCGCCCCCGGCAGGCTCTGGTAGAACATGTCCATCAGCCAGGTTTTTCCGCGACCGACCCCGCCCCACATATATAGACCGCGCACCGGCGCGTGGGCCTGTGGCGTTTTTTTTCCAAGCAACCGTCCAAATGCCGCCTTTAGCCCGCCATTCTGTTCGGTTTCAGCGGGTTTGGCCGTGAGTTCCTGATAAATCATCTCCAGACGACTTACCGCCTCACGCTGTACGTCATCCGGCTGATGAGTGCCCTCGTTTAGGGCCAGTTGATATCGCGATGCAGGGGACAGGTTTTGCATAATCTTATTGTTATTCCTTCAATTAACGCTCACCAGCAGACGTGACTGATGAAAAAAAGGCCGTTCTACACTACGCGATGATACGTCAGGATTCCACTTCTACGGAAATAGCGGTTATAGTGGCATTATCAGGCACAGGCAGGAGCCGAGCCAACACCCTACGGAACAACAAGACAACGGGAGAAGTTCATGACCTGGGAATATGCGCTAATCGGTTTAGTCGTCGGCATCGTCATCGGTGCTGTGGCCATGCGTTTCGGTAATCGCAAATTGCGTCAGCAGCAGTCACTGCAGTACGAACTGGAAAAGAACAAAGCCGAGCTGGAAGAGTATCGTGAAGAGCTGGTCAGCCATTTTGCCCGTAGCGCCGAGCTGCTGGACAACATGGCGACCGACTATCGTCAGCTGTATCAGCATATGGCAAAAAGCTCCAGCAGCCTGCTGCCGGAAATGACGGCGGAAACCAATCCGTTCCGCAACCGTCTGGCAGACTCTGAAGCCGGTAACGACCAGGCGCCTGTTCAGATGCCTCGCGACTATTCAGACGGCGCGTCCGGCCTGCTGCGCGGCGGTGTAAAACGCGATTAATCGCACAACCTGAATTTATTTTACGGGCGCAGCGATTGCGCCCGTCCTTTCTTCCTGACCCCAGCTATCATTTAGTTAAACACCTCATTGTTCAGCGGTTTAAAATTCAATAACATCAACGTGTTTTTGGGGCCGTTTTTCCTTTATTCCAGGTTACGAGAGTCAACATCGATGAAGAAAAAAAACCAGCTGTTGAGCGCTATCGCGTTAAGTGTCGGGTTATCTCTCTCGGCGTCCGTCCCTGTATTTGCCGCCCTTCCCTCCCAGGTGCCTGGCCAGGCGGCCATTCCAAGCCTCGCACCCATGCTGGAAAAAGTGTTGCCTGCGGTGGTCAGCGTTCAGGTTGAGGGCACGGCGGTACAAAGCCAACGCGTCCCTGAAGAACTGAAAAAATATTTTGGCGATGAGTCTCCCGACCAGCAGGCCCAGCCTTTTGAAGGTCTGGGTTCCGGCGTCATTATTGATGCGGCAAAAGGCTACATTCTGACTAACAATCATGTCATCAGCCAGGCCGATAAAATCAGCGTCCAGCTAAACGATGGCCGCGAATTTGATGCCAAACTGATTGGCGGTGATGACCAGAGCGACATTGCGCTGTTGCAGGTACAAAACCCGAGTAACCTGACCCAGATTGCCATCGCGGACTCCGACAAACTGCGCGTCGGTGATTTTGCCGTCGCCGTGGGTAACCCCTTTGGCTTAGGGCAAACCGCCACTTCCGGGATCGTCTCCGCGCTGGGACGCAGCGGCCTCAATCTGGAAGGGCTGGAAAACTTTATCCAGACCGATGCCTCAATCAACCGCGGGAACTCCGGCGGGGCGTTACTTAACCTTAACGGTGAGCTGATTGGGATCAACACAGCCATTCTGGCCCCGGGTGGCGGCAGCATCGGGATCGGTTTTGCGATTCCCAGCAATATGGCCAAAACCCTGGCGCAGCAGCTCATTCAGTTCGGCGAAATCAAACGCGGGCTGCTGGGTATTAAAGGTATGGAGATGAGCGCCGATATCGCCAAAGCGTTCAACATCAACGTACAGCGCGGGGCGTTTGTCAGTGAAGTGCTGCCTAACTCCGGCTCGGCAAAAGCAGGTATCAAATCGGGCGATGTGATCGTCAGCCTCAACGACAAGCCGCTGAGCAGCTTTGCCGAGCTGCGCTCGCGGATAGCGACCACCGAACCCGGCGCCAAAGTGAAGCTGGGTCTGATCCGTGACGGTAAGCCGCTGGACGTTGAAGTGACGCTGGATAAGAGCACCTCCTCCTCTGCCAGTGCGGAGCTGATCGCCCCGGCGCTGCAGGGTGCGGCGCTGAGCGATGGACAGCTGAAAGACGGTACGAAAGGCATTCGCATCGACACCGTTGAGAAGAGCAGCCCTGCCGCACAGGCCGGATTGCATCAGGAAGATGTGATCATTGGGGTAAACCGCAATCGCGTGCAGTCCATTGCCGAACTGCGCAAGGTGCTGGAGAGTAAACCGGCGGTTATTGCCCTGCAGGTCATGCGCGGCAATGAGTCTATCTATATTCTGTTGCGCTAAGCATTTGCGACCCGGACATCACCGCTGCGTGTGATGTCCGGATAACTCATGTTATGCTGCAAATCGTTCCTTTTTTAACGACACGCGCATCATGCTTTTAAAGCTCTTACGTTCTATTGTCATCGGTTTGATTGTCGCTGGCCTGCTGCTGCTGGCGCTGCCGTCTTTACGTCAGTTCAATAAACTGTCGGCCCCTCAGTTCGATAGCACGGATGAAACGCCGGCCACCTATAACCAGGCCGTTCGCCGTGCCGCACCTGCCGTAGTTAACGTCTATAACCGTGGCCTGAATACCTCAGCCCATAACCAGCTGGAGATCCGCACTCTCGGCTCCGGGGTAATCATGGACGAGCGCGGCTACATTATTACCAACAAGCACGTGATAAACGATGCCGACCAGATCATCGTCGCCCTACAGGATGGCCGCGTGTTTGAGGCATTACTCGTTGGCTCTGACAGCCTGACTGACCTCGCCGTCCTGAAGATTAACGCCACGGGCGGTTTGCCGGTCATCCCGATCAACCGTAAACGTACCCCGCATATTGGTGACGTCGTCCTGGCGATTGGTAACCCTTACAACCTGGGCCAGACCATCACCCAGGGGATTATCAGCGCGACCGGGCGTATTGGCCTCAACCCATCCGGGCGGCAGAACTTCCTGCAAACCGATGCCTCCATCAACCACGGTAACTCCGGCGGTGCGCTGGTCAACTCGCTGGGCGAACTGATGGGCATCAACACCCTCTCGTTCGATAAGAGTAACGACGGCGAGACGCCGGAAGGCATCGGCTTTGCCATTCCGTTCCAGCTGGCGACCAAAATTATGGATAAGCTGATCCGCGACGGACGCGTGATCCGCGGCTATATCGGTATCGGTGGCCGTGAAATTGCGCCGATGCATACCCAGGGTGGCGGGATCGATCAGATCCAGGGCATCGTGGTGAACGAGGTGGCGCCAGGGGGTCCGGCGGCCAACGCGGGGATTCAGGTCAATGACGTCATTGTGTCGGTTAACGGCACGCCGGCGGTTTCTGCGCTGGAGACGATGGACCAGGTGGCAGAAATTCGCCCGGGCTCTATCATCCCTGTTGAAGTCATGCGCAACGATAAGAAACTGACGCTGCAGGTCACCATTCAGGAATACCCGGCAACGAACTGACAGGCATAAAAAAACGGAGCGATAAGCTCCGTTTTTTTGCCGGGAGACGGTTCGTATTACTTGTTAACGAACTCTTCACCCAGGGTGATATCTTTCTTCAGCGTATCCAGCATGCCTTCCATCGCGTGTTGTTCAAACGCGCTCAGCGTACCAATGGATTTACGCTCTTCGATACCATTTTTGCCCAGCAGCAGCGGCTGAGAGAAGAAGCGAGCGTGTTCGCCATCGCCTTCAACGTAAGCGCATTCAACAACGCCTTTCTCGCCCTGCAGGGCGCGAACCAGCGACAGACCGAAACGTGCAGCCGCCTGGCCCATAGACAGGGTTGCAGAACCGCCACCCGCCTTCGCTTCCACCACTTCGGTGCCCGCGTTCTGGATGCGTTTAGTCAGGTCAGCCACTTCCTGCTCGGTGAAGCTCACGCCTGGGATCTGCGACAGCAGAGGCAGGATGGTAACGCCAGAGTGACCGCCGATGACCGGCACTTCCACTTCTGTTGGCTGTTTGCCCTTCAGCTCAGCAACAAAGGTGTTGGAGCGAATAATATCCAGCGTGGTTACGCCGAACAGTTTGTTTTTGTCGTAAACACCTGCTTTCTTCAGCACTTCTGCCGCGATAGCAACGGTGGTGTTCACCGGGTTAGTGATGATACCGATGCACGCTTTCGGGCACACTTCAGCAATCTGCTGCACCAGGTTTTTCACGATGCCCGCGTTGACGTTGAACAGGTCTGAACGATCCATGCCTGGCTTACGCGCCACGCCTGCAGAAATCAGCACCACGTCGGCACCCTGCAGAGCAGGACGCGCATCTTCACCGGAGAAGCCTTTGATTTTTACAGCAGTTGGGATGTGGCTCAGGTCAACCGCCACACCTGGGGTTACCGGAGCAATATCGTACAGGGAGAGTTCTGAGCCTGAAGGCAGTTGGGTTTTCAGTAGTAGGGCAAGCGCCTGGCCGATACCACCAGCAGCGCCGAGGACTGCGACTTTCATCCTAAACTCCTTATTATGGTTAACTTAAGTATCTGTAAATCCGTTGCGGCGACCATAATTCAGCAAGTGTTTAATTACAATTTTCGTAGCTAAAGAATTTGAGGTCGCGCGACTTTATCTCTCTTCAGAAGGCTATCTGACGACAGACGGCAACGAATTAAGAGGTGGTTACAATACACCCTGCCCCGCCACCAAAACAACATCATTTTGATAACATTTAATTTACTTTTAAGCTTATTTGCGCGGCGTGACCCAGGCATGTTTTCTGATAACGAATTCTGATAAAATCACTCCCTTTCATAACATTATTTCAGCCTCGCGCTGAGTAGATAATTTGCATAAAAATTCATCCACATGCATAATAATGTTGTTTCTATCGTCATATTCCGGGTGACTTATGCGAAGCTCGTCTAAGCAAGAAGAATTAGTAAAGGCGTTTAAAGCGCTGCTTAAAGAAGAGAAATTCAGTTCTCAGGGAGAAATTGTTCAGGCGCTGCAGGAACAGGGCTTCGACAACATCAATCAGTCGAAGGTCTCCCGCATGTTAACGAAATTTGGCGCGGTACGTACCCGTAACGCCAAGATGGAGATGGTCTATTGCCTGCCGGCTGAACTTGGCGTGCCGACCACCTCCAGCCCGCTCAAGAATCTGGTTCTAGATATCGACTACAACGATGCCGTTGTGGTGATCCACACAAGCCCAGGTGCCGCACAGCTGATTGCCCGCATGCTGGACTCATTGGGTAAAACGGAAGGTATCCTCGGGACTATCGCCGGTGATGACACCATCTTTACCACGCCAGCCAGCGGTTTCTCCGTTAAAGATCTCCACGAAGCGATTCTGGTTCTGTTCGAACAGGAACTCTAATCCCCTTTCCCCGTGGCGCCGCTGCGGGGAACGTTCTGCTTCCACACCGTTTCCCCCTCTTTTTCACTGCCTCTGCCTTTGACAAATAGTGCTTTTTACCACCCATTAACATTCACCTGGTGAATGCTAAATCAAAAAATCGCACAAAAAATCAAAAGCTGATATCCATATGATTTCATTAGATATAACCAACTAAAATGTGCAAAAAACACCCAATATTATGCAATTTGGTTATAAAAAAAAAGACTGGTTAACACGTAATAACAATAGAAACCATTAGTCTGGTATTAATTTTTTCCGTTATTAGTGTATACTTGATTTTGTGATGAGGGTCACGAAACAAGACCCCACTAAAAATTCGACGAGGTAAGAATCATGAAAATCAAATCAACTGTAGCGGCGCTGAGCGTCCTGTCTGTCCTGTCATTCGGTGCCTTCGCGGCTGACGCTATCAATGCTGACCAGGCGCAATCCCGCCAGGCCATCGGTACGGTTTCTGTCGGCGCGGTCGGCACATCGCCAATGGACATGCATGAGATGCTGAACAAAAAAGCGGAAGAAAAGGGTGCGTCATCCTATCGCATCATCGAAGCGCGCTCTGGCGCACACTGGCACGCCACCGCTGAGCTGTACAAATAAGTTTTAGTAATAACTGAACACGTAAATCTCCACTCAACGGCACCAGGCATAAAAATAGCGGTTCAACCCTTCTCGCCGTTGAGCAAAAACCCTATTCAGGAGTAAAGACTATGAAAACCAAATTGATCATCGCAACCCTCGGTCTGGCATCTGTTCTCTCTTTCGGCGCAAGCGCAGCCGTACAGCAGGTGAATGCCGACCAGGCACAAAATCTGCAGCCTATGGGCAGCATCTCCGTGACGTCTGTTACCGGCTCTCCGATGGATATCCGTCATGAACTGGCTGCCAAAGCTGAAAAAGCAGGTGCCAGCAGCTATCGCGTCACCGAACTGAATCAGGGTGACCACTGGCATGCAACTGCAGAACTGTATAAATAAACCCTCGTCGTATCTCATCATACGACTTGCCCCTGGCCTGATGGCCAGGGGCTTTTTTCATTCAGTGCCGCGCGTTAAAACGCAGCTGCCCTTCCAGCTCTTCTTCCGCTTCATCGAACAGTAATATCAGTGCGCCAAAGCGTCTGCGCAGCTTATCGGGCAAATGGATGAACTCAATTTCCAGCGGTAGCGGCAGGAGACTCCCGGTCACCACGTCCCACAGCGTATCCAGATTCGTCACGCTTTCCCGTTCAAGATCAAACACCCGGATAAATTCGCGGTAGAAGTCTTCCTGACTGTCGATCTCGTCAAAATCAAAGGTATAGGTTTTCATTGCCAGCCACCCAGTCCAGGCGAGCGGCAGATGCCGCCCTGTCTATTATAATCCCCCAATGTGAAGGGTTTTCACTTCCAGATACTCTTCCAGGCCCAGCACGGAGCCCTCACGACCCAGGCCTGACTCCTTCACGCCACCAAAGGGCCCCAGTTCCGTGGAGACGGCACACTCGTTAATACCAATCATCCCGCTCTCGATCGCCTGCGAAACGCGGAAAACACGTGAGAGATTCTGGGTATAGAAGTAAGCCGCCAGCCCGTAGGGCGTATTGTTGGCACGCTGGATAACTTCATCTTCCGAGGTGAAACGGAAACACGCCGCAACCGGGCCAAACGTCTCCTCCTCTGCCAGCTTCATGCCTTCATGGCAGTCGCCCAGCACGGTTGGCATCCAGAAATTCCCGCCAAGCGGATGGGGCTTACCCCCTGCCAGTACGGTTGCCCCCCGTGAGACGGCATCGTCGACATGCTCACGCACCTTGTCGACCGCAGCAGATTCAATCAGCGGCCCGACAACAACGCCCTCGTCAAGGCCATTCCCCACCTTGAGCGCCTTCACGGCATCGGCAAGTTTATTCACAAACTTGTCGTAGACGGTTTCCTGAATATAAAAACGGTTCACGCTGACGCAGACCTGCCCGGCATTGCGGAACTTGTTGGCAATCGCCCCCTTCACCGCCGCGTCGATATCTGCATCCTCAAAAACGATATACGGGGCATTTCCCCCCAGCTCCATCGAGACTTTTTTCATGGTTTCGGCAGCATTACGCACCAGCGTTTTGCCGACGGAGGTCGAGCCGGTAAAGGAGATTTTACGCACGTCTCGGCTTGCCATAATCGCATCGCTGATTTCATGGGTATTCCCGGCCACGGCGTTGAGCACGCCGTCGGGTACGCCGGCCTGTTTTGCCAGGGTGAGCAGCGCAAAGGCACTGAGCGGCGTGTTATTGGCCGGTTTGATCACTCCGGTGCACCCCGCAGCCAGCGCCGGGCCTAATTTGCGGGTGAGCATGGCCATTGGGAAGTTCCACGGCGTTATCGCCGCCACCACGCCTATGGGTTCGCGGGTCGCCAGAATGCGCGAGCCGGGTTTGATCGGCGGAATAATTTCACCGTTGGCGCGCTTGGCCTCTTCGGCAAACCACTGGATAAAGCTGGCAGCGTACTCCACCTCACCTTCCGCTTCTTTCAGCGGCTTGCCCTGCTCGGTGGTCATTAACTGCCCGAGCCAGCTTTTATTCTCAATAATCAGTTCGTACCAGCGATAAAGAATCGCCGAGCGCTCTTTCGCGGTTTTGGCACGCCAGGCCGGGAAGGCTTTGGTGGCCGCTGCGATAGCCTCTTCGGTTTGTGCTTTACCCGCTTTCGCGACTTTCGCGATGACTTCCCCGGTAGCGGGGTTAAGCACATCGAAGGTCGTGTCCAGCGTTTTCCAGATCCCGTTGACCAGATAACCAGTCTGAAAAAGGATGTGATCCTGAAGCGCCTGGGTCGTCATGTGTCCTCCCTTCCTGAAATGTAAGAACGTGCTGGAATAAGTATAGCCACAAAAAAACCGACGCTTTTGGCGTCGGTTTTTTTACTTCAGTCAGCTATCAGTGAGGGCATTCTGGTAGCGATGCAGCATCAACACCAGCCGTCCTACCGGCTCGGTCACCTGAGGCGGCGCTTCCCAGGTTTTAAGCTTCTCCTGGTAGATATCAAGCTCTGCAAGCAGCTGCGTAAAGTAGCGACGTCGTTTGTCATCACTGCTGGCAGAAAGCACGTGGTCCGCGGTACGACGCAGCTGGCGGTGCCAGGCCGACAGATCGTCGTTGATCGGCACCGGCGCATTGCGCAGACGCTGGTGTGCAATGATCATGGTCAGCGCCAGGCGGAACTTCGCAATGTCGCCCGGGAACTTGTTCAGCAGTAAAAACAGCTGCTGGTAGAGCGCGGGCAGGTGGTTCTCTTTACGGCGCGCGGTGTTGGTTGTCATCGACGACACGGCGGCCGACACAAACTGGTTCAACAGCACGCGGCCCGTTCTTGCCTGCGAATTATCGCGGACCAGCAGAATCACCATCATCGCCAGGAAACAGCCCACCAGCTGACCTAACGCGCTGTCGAGGAACTGGCTGAAATGGAAGGTCATCGGGTTATCCAGCACGATGATGTTAATCGTACTCGCCAACGCCCCCAGCGATCCCAGACGCCGCTTTTGCACTTCTATACCGATAAAGAACGCCATCACTGCCAGGCTAATACAGAGCAGCAGCATGCTCTGCTGCGTCGACGGGATGATGACCAGAAAATAGAGCGCGCCGATCGGCAGGGCGGCAAGGGTGCCGTACAGGAAATCGATGGCGACCATACGCGGGTTAGGCAGACGCATCGCCAGTGCGGTCACGACGGCAATCATCACCATCGCGCCGCTGCCGGACGTCCAGCCCGTCCACAGCCAGAACAGCGTGCCGAGCATACAGGCAAGCGTCGTACGCCAGAAGTTGACCATCGCGTGATGGCGCTCGGCGGATTCCGGCTTGATCACCACTTCGCCCTGCAGTACCTCTTCTTCCGCCGCGCTGATTTTGGTATTCCCGATCACGCCGCGTTTCAGCAGCAGGTAGCGCGTCGCGGCGCCGACCCAGGTGTAGATCGTTACCGGCGTGTCACGTTCCCCTGTCCAGGCAATAACCCTGCGCATACGCTTAAGCTGCTTGTGCACGTCCTGCACCGTTTCCACTGGCTCAGCGAACAGTTCGCGGAACGTATCGGTGACCACTTCCGGGCGCGTGTTCTGAATCAGGTAGGTTTCACATGCCTGGGTAATCAGCGTTAACGAGACCGTATTAAGGGCTTTCAGACGACGGTTAGCGCGAGCCCAGCGTGACGACTCCATATTGAGATTGCTGCGCATCCCTTCCAGCGCCTGCGTGCGGCGAACCAGCCCGCTCCAGGCTTTATCCACCTCTTCGCTGTCGCCGTGTTTAATGCAGAGCTGCATCAGCTGGTACTGGGCGACAATCAGCGCATCAAGCTCACGGTCGACTTCCTGCTTGATGGAGCGCGGGGAGAACAGCAGGTCCGCGACAATTGCACTCACGATACCAATGACAATCTCACTGCATCGCTCCACCGCAAACTGCGGAGCCAGCAGCGGCTCGGACTGGATGGTGATGATAATAATCAGCGCGGTATAGCCCGCCAGACCCCAGGCATAGGAGTTCTCCACTTTCACCAGGGATGAGATCCAGGTGCAGAAGCCCGCCCAGATACAGCACACCATCAGCATCAGCAGCGGCGTGCGGATCATCAGGATAATAATGGTGAGCGCCGCGATACAGCCGATGAACGTCCCGATGATACGCAGCATTCCGCGATAGCGGATCGCGCCTGAATAGGGTTCCCCACCCGCGGCAAAGGCGGGACCCGCCGCGACAATCGCGGCCGTCAGCACTGCCCAGCGCGGGGTTTCAAGCTGGAAGTGAAAGCCAACAAACAGCGCCAGCACAATGGCACACGCCAGCTTCACGGCGAAGCGAATGTGCTGGCTGGCGATGGAAAAGATGCCCATAGCGATTAACCAAACTCGCGCAGACGATGGGCGATTTTACGGAAGAACGAGTCCTGGCTGGCATCCCGATCTTTCTCACCGGTAATCACCACCGTCGCCGTGGTACCCGCAGGCCACAGATTGCCCTGCTGTTCATCCAGGTGGATACGGACCGGCACGCGCTGGGCCAGACGCACCCACTCGAGGTTGGAATCCACCGTTGCCATCCCTTTTGCATCACGCGAACTGCTGGAGTTGGTGACCCCTGCGGCGACGCTGTCGACGGTACCTTTAAAGACGCGGTTGCTGCCCAGCGGCGTGATTTCTGCCCGATAGCCGGGACGTACGCCTTCCAGCTTGGTCTCTTCCATATAGGCGAGTACATAGAAAGAGTTCTGTTTCACCAGCGCCACGGCGGTTGAGCCACGGGTAATGAATTCCCCGGCATAGACGTTAAGGTTGGTCACCCAGCCATCAGACGGCGCGCGGATCACGGTACGCTCCAGATCGAGCTTCGCCAGATCGCGCGTTGCTTCTGCTTTCGCCAGCTGGTGCAGCACGGTTTGCAGCACGTTGTTGGACTGGTCAATCTCTTCACGGGACATTGCCTGAACGCCAAGCTGATTACGGCGGCCCGCCTCACGGCGTTTCTCCGCAGCCAGCGCCTGGTAATAGGCCACGTCCGCTTCCGCCTCTTCCAGCGCTTTCTGGTAACGAGGCTGGTCGATGGTGAACAGAACCTGATCTTTTTTCACCAGCTGGTTATCGTGAACGTTAACCGCCGTGATAAGACCGGCCACGTCAGGGGCGATGGCCACCACATCGGCGCTGAAGCGTGCATCACGCGTCCACGGTGATTCGGTGTAATAGACCCAGGCGCGGAAAATGGCAATGAAGGCGAGGATAACCAGCGCCATGGTGATGGCAGTGCGGGAGATTTTTCTTGTTAGCGTTTTCACATCAACCTCAGACAAACATGCGCGATATCAGGTAAAACAGGCAGCAATACAGCGCGGTATTGAACAATGCAGGGTGCCAGACGAAATCGTAGATCCCGGTAGGGACCAGCACCTTGCGCACCAGCCAGAAGATCGCCAGTGATAAAAGAAGCTCGAAAAATATCGGTGGGAACGACAGACCGAACACCACGATAACGGGAAACAGACTCATGTTGACCTTGATAAGAGAGAGTGCAGGCTTCAGAATTTTTTAGCGCACGCCACCGCAGGAGAGCAAGAAACGCCGGGCGAGAATGGCGCAGCCGTTATGTAATTAATAATATATTAACGTAACTGTTATGCTGTTATCTATAATATGTGATCTAAATCACTTTTAAGCCAGAGTGAACAATGGAACGTTTAAAACGCATGTCAGTCTTCGCCAAAGTGGTTGAACTGGGCTCCTTTACCGCCGCTGCACGCCAGCTTCAGATGAGCGTCTCCTCTATCAGCCAGACGGTGTCCAAACTGGAAGATGAGCTTCAGGTCAAGCTGCTCAACCGCAGTACCCGCAGCATTGGTCTGACGGAAGCGGGTAAAATTTACTATCAGGGCTGTCGTCGCATGCTTCTGGAAGTGCGGGATGTTCACGAACAGCTCTACGCCTTCAACAACACCCCCATCGGCACGCTGCGCATCGGATGTTCTTCAACTATGGCACAAAATGTTCTCGCTGCCATGACGGCGGATATGCTGAAAGAGTACCCCGGGCTTACCGTCAATCTGGTGACGGGTATCCCGGCGCCGGATCTGATTGCCGACGGCCTGGACGTGGTGATCCGCGTCGGCGCGCTTCAGGATTCCAGCCTATTCTCGCGTCGGCTGGGCAGCATGCCGATGGTCGTCTGCGCTTCGAAGAGCTATCTGGCCCAGTACGGTGTGCCGGAGAAACCCGCCGATCTCACCAACCACTCGTGGCTGGAGTACAGCGTGCGGCCCGACAATGAATTTGAGCTGATTGCCCCGGAAGGGATCTCCACCAAACTGCTGCCGGAGGGGCGGTTTGTCACTAACGACCCCATGACCATTTCGCGCTGGCTGGTGGCTGGCGCCGGGATCGCCTACGTACCGCTGATGTGGGTGATCAACGAAATCAACAGCGGCGTGCTGGAGATCCTCTTCCCGCGTTACCAATCCGATCCGCGTCCGGTGTACGCCCTGTATACCGAAAAAGACAAGCTCCCGCTGAAAGTCCAGGTGTGTATTAACTATCTGACCGAGTATTTTGTGGACGTGGCGGAGCTGTTTCAGGGGATGCGGGGAAGACGAAAGGAATAATCCATTTATTCCAGAACGTATAGGACCGATGAATATTCCCAGGATGAATCCCGTATTCATTCAGGAATATTCCTTCGCCACTATCAGGAATAGCTAATTGACACTACCGCCATCAGCCCATTACTTTATATGCAGTCTGCTCGTCAGACTGTTATTAATTTGTTGCTGATATGAATAATAAAATGTATTTCGCAGGATGACGTTAAACAAGGAAAAGAAATGAATCTATTTGAACAAACACCGCCTTCACGCAGGCGCTATGGACTCGCCGCGTTCATCGGTTTAATTGCAGGGATCGTCTCCGCTTTTGTCAAATGGGGAGCCGAAGTGCCGCTTCCGCCACGCAGCCCTGCCGACTTATTCACCGGCGCATGCGGACCTGAGCACTTAATAAGAGCCGCAGGTCAGATCGACTGCTCCCGCAATTTTTTAAACCCTCCCTATGTATTTTTACGTGACTGGCTTGGCGTTGTCGATCCTAACGCAGCAGTTTATACATTTGCCGGACATATATTTAACTGGGTCGGCGTAACGCATATTATTTTCTCCATCGTCTTCGCTGTTGGCTATTGTGTCGTGGCTGAAGTCTTCCCGAAAATTAAACTCTGGCAGGGTTTGCTGGCAGGTGCGTTAGCTCAGCTCTTTGTGCATATGATCTCCTTCCCGCTGATGGGGTTGACGCCACCGCTGTTTGAGCTGCCGTGGTATGAACACGTGTCAGAGATCGTGGGCCATCTGGTCTGGTTCTGGTCGATCGAAATTATTCGTCGTGACTTGCGTAACCGCATCACTCACGAGCCGGATCCGGAGATTACGCTGGGTAACTTACGTTAAAAAAAAGGCGCTACATCTGTAGCGCCTTTTTTTATGTTTGCTCAGGTCAGGCTGTGCCGCCCACCGTCAGGTTGTCTACTTTCAGCGTTGGCTGGCCCACGCCCACCGGCAGGCTCTGGCCCTCTTTACCGCAGACGCCCACGCCGTTATCCAGCTTCAGATCGTTACCGACCATGGAGATCTGCTGCATGGCTTCAATACCGGAGCCGATCAGCGTTGCACCTTTCACCGCTTTGGTCACTTTGCCCTTCTCGATCAGGTACGCTTCTGAGGTTGAGAAGACAAACTTACCGGAGGTGATATCCACCTGGCCGCCGCCAAAGTTAGGCGCAAAGATACCGTAATCAACGGATTCGATAATCTCCTGCGGCGTGGATTTGCCCGGCAGCATGTAGGTATTGGTCATGCGCGGCATCGGCAGGTGCGCGTAGGACTCACGACGGCCGTTACCCGTTGGCGCAACGCCCATCAGGCGCGCGTTGAGTTTGTCCTGCATGTAGCCTTTCAGCACGCCGTTTTCGATCAGCACGTTGTACTGGCCGGGCGTACCTTCATCGTCGATAGCGACCGAGCCGCGACGATCGCGCATGGTGCCATCATCCACCACGGTGCACAGTTCAGAGGAGACAAGTTGACCAATCTGACCGCTGAATACCGACGTTCCGCGACGGTTAAAGTCGCCTTCCAGACCATGGCCCACCGCCTCATGCAGCAGCACGCCCGGCCAGCCGGCACCCAGCACCACCGGGAATGAACCCGCCGGCGCCGCGACGGCATTCAGATTCACCAGCGCCATGCGCACGGCTTCTTTTGCCCACGCGTCAGCGCGCGCTTCACCGTCAACGTCGCCCAGGAACCAGTCATAGCCAAAACGACCGCCGCCGCCGCTTGAACCGCGCTCGCGTTTGCCGTCCTCATCAACCTGCACGCTGATAGAGAGACGCACCAGCGGACGGACATCTGCCGCCAGGGTACCGTCCGTTGCCGCCACCAGAATCAGTTCATACACACCGCTCAGGCTGGCTGAAACTTCCTGCACGCGTTTATCTGCCGCGCGCGCCACTTTGTCCACGCGGCGCAGGATATCCAGCTTCTCTTCACGGCTCATGCTCTGGAGCGGATCGATGCTGGTATAGAGCGCAGAGTGCTGCACTTCTCCCAGGGTTTTCACGCGACCATCGCCGGTATCACGCACAATGGTGCGCGCGGCCTGCGCGCTCTGCTCAAGTGCGGCGAGGCTAATCTGATCGGCATAAGCAAAACCGGTTTTCTCCCCGCTGACGGCGCGGACGCCAACGCCCTGGTCGATGTTATAAGAGCCATCTTTAATGATGCTGTCTTCTAAAACCCAGGATTCGTGATAGCTCGACTGGAAATAAAGGTCGCCGTAGTCGAGACGGCGTTCGGTCAGTTGGCCAAGAATGGAGAACAGGTCCTGATGATTCAGGCCGTTCGCTGCGAGCAAATGTTCACTTACCAGGTTCAGACTCATCGTATTGCTACTCGTTCGTTGCCGCCCGTGGCGGTATAAAGATCGTATTTATTGAGAGTGAGGCAATTACCTGCCCACGTCAAATCATTGCTGTGCATCTTTGCGCGGCTGGCGCAGCACCTCATTAATCTGCGGTTTATCGACCGGACCGGTAATGCGGTAGCGCAGAATGGAGACCTTGCTCCACAGCGGCCCCAGCACTTTGCTGGCGGCAAACACCGCCGCACCGACAATCGGGTTCACCACGAAGGCCGCCGCAACGCCCACGCTCGCGGAAATTTCCGGCGCCACCACGGCTTCCATATCCAGCTCGCGGCGCACGAGGTTGACCGAGCCTTTCATGGCGATATCCGCTTCCAGGCCATCCACCAGCGTATCGTCCGTATGCAGAACGCCGTCCTTGATCCACGCCGTACTGCGGATGGAATCGTAGTAGAACCCTTCGCTGAAGGTATCGCTGAAATCGAAGCGCAGCTTGCGCAGCAGCGCATCAAAACTCAGCAGGCGCAGGATCTGCCCGGCGCGCCCCGTGCTCACGTCGGCGATTTCACCTTTGCCGAAGCGGGTTTTCAGAATGCCGTTCAGAGAGGCCTCATCCGGCTTCCACGGGGCGTCGCGCCAGTGAAGATCGTAATCGACGTCAAATGACGAACCGCGCAGCGGCGTGCTGATGCCAAAGAAATTGGCTGCCGCATCCAGTTTGTTGCCTTTAATGTCGCCCTTGAGGGACGTTCGCTGCTCGCCCGGATTATTCACCCATTCCCCGCCTGCCGTCATGCGGCCAAAGCCAGTGTCGATCAATCCTCCGGTGAGCGTAAGCGTATTTCCCTGAATGGCAAAATCACCGTCGATACGGCCATATTTCTGTCCCCACAGCCAGCACTCCGCGCAGCGCAGCTGGAGATCGGGCCAGCCGCTAAAATCGACGCGGGAGGTTTGACTCAGCGGCGAGGTATCCGCCGGTTTATCTTTACTCGCGGCGGCCGGGTTGTAGTAGAGATAGCGGATCGCCGCCTGCCACGGCGCGTGATTGCGCATGGTCAGCGTGCCGTTGATCTCCCGGCCCTGGGCCTCCACTTTCGTACCGTTAGCAGCGGGCTGCGAGACAATACTCAGGTTGTTCCACTGCTGCCCACCCAGCATCAGCGACGGCGTGCGTACGGTAATGGTTTGCGGGAACTGGGCGGTTTCATCAACGTTTTGCCCAACGCCTTTCTGGAACAACGCCAGCCACTCTGCACCGTCCATCGGCGGCAGATTCAGCTCAACGCCCGTCTGCTCTGGCAGCGGCGGCGTGGAGCGGCTATCCGTCGTCCAGATGGCCCTGTCGAGAGTGAGCTTGCGGTTAAGCAGCCAGCGGCTGTTGAAGTGGTTCGTCCCGCCCGCGTTTCCGGTCAGCGCGAAGCTGTTCAGGTTGCCCTCGACGTTCAGCTTCACCGGCAGCGGCTGTCCGGCCTGTTTATCCAGCGGCGCAGGCAGCTGGCTTCGAAGATTCTTCAGATCCCCCGTGATGTCGACCTTGTACTGGGCACCCGCGTGATAAGGCAGGTCGATTGCCACTTTACCCTGCCAGGCGACCGCCCCCTCCACCGACGCCTCAATCGGCTTCGGCAGGACATCCATTCGCGCTGGCTGCCAGTTACCGTCCAGATTGACGGCCACCTGATACGCCTTTTCACCCTCTGTGGTCGTGAAGTCGATATTCACGGGCTGATTAAACCAGCTGGCGGTCAGCGGCTCGCTCTTCAGGTTACCGTTCTCAAAGCTGAACTGCCCGCTGAGATTTTTCAGGGTGCTCTCAAGGGGTTTAATGTACAGACTGTTGTTCTTCAGACGGACGTCGCCTTTCGCGGTGGTCATCTCACCGTCCAGCGGGATATCAAGATGTAAGCGAGCATTCACATCGCCATCAAGCTGCAGCTGCTGAAGCGTCGCCGCCAGCGACTCTTTCAGGGGGGTCTCCTCAAAGTACGGTCCCACCGCCTTGCCGGGACCGTTGATGTCGGCATCAATCAGCAGCTTCTCTTTTGAGTAGTCTGGAATGTTGGCCGTCAGGTTGCTGGCCGTCACGCCGCCCAGCGCCACGCTGTCGGACTTCATCCACAGGCCGTCATTGAGGAAGTTAAGTTCGATATCCAGGTTTTTCAGCGCGGGCCAGCCCGGCAGGAACGCGAAGGTGGCGTCATGCAGCGGCACCAGCACCTGGAACTGACCTTCATTATGTTTGTACGGGAACAGATGGGGGTTACCGCCGTAGACCAGCGTGGCGTTTTCCGCCTGACCGCCCTGAATTGCGCCGCTCAGATAGTCGACCAGCGCTTTACCCATCAGGTTTTCCGGGAAATAGCGCCAGGCCTGCGAGCCATCATCGGTACTGATTCCGGCCAGAATACCCAGCCACGGCTCGTCCCCCTGCGGTTGCAGATAGCGGAAGTCACCCCGCGCGTGTACCGCTTTGGCTTTGACGTCGATATGGCGACCATCGAGCTGGAAGCCCTTATCGTTACGGAGCCAGTTAAGCACTGCGTTGCCCTGTTCGATTTCCAGCGGTGCGCGGAAGACCGTCTCGTACGGCATTCTGGCGTCGTGCATATCAACCGTCAGCCTGCCGTTCTCCACGCTGCCTTCCAGCTTGCCGCTAAAGTGCTCCGCACCCGGCAGCAGCTTCCACTGCTTCCAGGCAAGATCTTTCCATGTTGCCTGGAAACGGGTTTTTTCCGTCGCCTGAAGCGGGATATCCAGCGCCAGAGAATCGATCTTTCCGCTCGGCTGCGTAGCCAGCCAGATCTCGCCCAGGTCTGGAGAGAGCTTTGCCACCATTGAGCGCAGCCCTTCAATGGCGGCCAAATCCAGGTTGCTGGCGCGGATGCGCAGCTCGTCGCTGCGTTTACTGGCCGTGCCGCCAACGTCCTGCTCCGGCATCCAGGCCAGCGTCAGCGCACCGCGCGGCCACGGCTTGCCGTCCATCGCGATCCGCGTATCGGGAATGGCAAACTGCCAGCCCTCTTTCTCCTGCGTCACGTGGGCGGTGAGGTTATCGACGGAAAGCTGATGCTGTTGTTTTTCGCCTTTCCAGCTCGCGCCCCCCTGCTTGAGCCAGATATCACCGCTGGCAAATTCGCCTTTCGTCAGGGTCAGCCAGCCTTCAAGGCTGAATCGGGCCGTTTCCAGCTGCATATTCTGCTGGAGCCAGTCGCCCAGCCACGGTTTGACGTCCACATCGTCGGCCTGCAGCCAGACTTTGCCGTTATTTAGCAGGCCGTCATCGTCACGCAGATCCATGCGCACCTGCATCACGCCGTGCTGACCGTTCAGGCTGGAGAGACTCACCTGCCCCTCAGCGCGGTGCCGGTTCCTGCCGTTGAGCCAGGTCAGCTGGGGGATCGCCAGTTCCGCGCGCTGGCCGGAAAGGGTAATAAAGCTCACTTCGCTGTCGCGCAGATCGAAATGATCGAACTGGCGCAGGAAAAGATCGCTAAAACGGTTGGCCTCAAGCCCCTGGCTGCTGTCGCCGCCCGAGATGGGCGTATTGGTCAGAAACTGGAGCTGATAAAAGGTAAGATCGCGAAACTGCCAGCGCAGATGCAGCAGGCTTTGCCAGACGTCCAGCGCCAGGGTCACGCGTTTGATTTTGAGGTGGCCGCCATCTTTCAGGCTGGCGTTGATATCCCGCACATCGAGCGTCGGGCCAAAATTCTGCCAGCTGGCGCTTACCTGGCTGACGTTCACCGGCACGCCGGTGGTGGATTCGATTTTTGCCAGCAGCTGCGGACGCCAGCTGTCCAGATGCGGTAAAACGAGGCGTAGCCCGCTCACGAGCAACGCGACAATCACGACCAGCGTTGCCCCTGTAAGCAATAAAATCCCCGGCAATCGCCTCACGCATCTCTCCTTGTCAGCTTTGGTCACGCAGCGTACTGCGCTTACATCATCACGACGTCAAACTGCTCCTGGTTATAGAGCGGTTCAATTTGTACTTTTACCTGTTTGCCGACAAAGATTTCCACTTCCGCCAGCGCGTGTGACTCTTCGCCTTTCAGCGCTTCAGCCACCGCAGGGGAAGCATAGACCAGAAAACGATCGGAGTCGTAGGCATGATGCACTCGCACAATTTCACGCATGATCTCGTAGCAGACGGTCTCAACCGTCTTTACCGTTCCGCGTCCATGGCAGGTCGGGCATTCATTACACAGCACATGCTCCACGCTCTCGCGGGTACGCTTACGCGTCATTTCCACCAGCCCCAGCTGTGAGAAGCCGTTGATGCTGGTTTTCACGCGATCTTTACTCAGGGCCTGCTCAAGCGAGTGCAGCACGCGGCGGCGATGGTCTTCATTACTCATATCGATGAAGTCGATGATGATAATGCCGCCCAGATTGCGCAGACGAAGCTGGCGCGCAATCGCCTGCGTGGCTTCGATGTTGGTGTTGAAGATGGTGTCGTCCAGATTACGATGACCGACAAACGCGCCGGTGTTGATATCGACGGTGGTCATCGCTTCGGTCTGATCGATGATCAGATAGCCGCCGGACTTCAGTTCAACCTTACGCTCCAGGGCACGCTGGATCTCGTTTTCGACATCATAGAGATCGAAGATCGGCTGACGCCCGGTGTAGTGCTCCAGCAGGCCAGGCATCTCCGGGATATATTCAGCGGTAAACTCCAGCAGCGCTTCATACGTCAGGCGGGAATCCACGCGAATGCGGTCGAGCTGCGCGTCGGCAAAGTCACGCAGCACGCGCTGCGCCAGCGCCAGCTCACCATAGAGCTGATAGCGGGTCTGGTTGCGTTTTTTACGCTCCATCACTTTTGTCCAGACGCGCTTCAGGTAAGCCGCATCTGACGCCAGGTCTTCCTCGCTGATCCCTTCCGCGGCGGTGCGGATGATAAATCCGCCCTGTTCATCGCAGTAGGCGCTGACGACTTTCTTCAGGCGCTCGCGCTCGCTTTCGCTCTCAATACGCTGCGAAACGCCCACGTGCGACGCGCCGGGCATAAAGACCAGATAGCGGGAAGGTAAGGTGATATCGGTGGTCAGACGGGCGCCTTTGGTACCAAGAGGATCTTTCACCACCTGCACCATTAAGTCCTGCCCCTGACGCACCAGTTCAGAAATGTCGCGCACGGCAAACTGCTTTTGCTCTTCGCCCGCGACGCACTCGGTGTGCGGCATGATGTCGGAGGCATGTAAAAATGCCGCCTTATCCAGTCCAATATCTACAAAAGCCGCCTGCATACCCGGCAGTACACGACTGACACGACCTTTGTAGATATTGCCTACTATTCCGCGCCGCGCTTCACGCTCAATATGAATTTCCTGAAGAATGCCACCGTCAATATAGGCCACACGGGTTTCCGATGGCGTTACGTTTACCAACAATTCAGCCGTCATAATTATCCCTTCCCTCACGCAGTGAGTTAAAATTGCTCAGCAACTCATACGTTTCCACCAGCGGTAAGCCGACTACGGCGTGATAGCTGCCATGAATCTTCCTGACAAAACAGCCACCCAGCCCCTGAATACCGTATGCACCTGCTTTATCCATCGGTTCACCGCTGGCAATATAAGCGGCGATCTCGTCGTCGGTAAGTACTCTGAACGTGACATCCGTCACCACCAGGCAATCCAGCACGTGCTGGCGGTCCGCCAGCGCGACGGCTGTCATCACCTGATGCGTTTGCCCGGACATTTTGCGCAGCATGCGCGCCGCGTGTTCGGCGTCATGCGGTTTCTCCAGCACTTCACCGTTAAGGATAACGATGGTATCAGCTCCCAGCACGGGCAGATCGCGCGGCACGCAGGCCACGCCCGCCTGCGCTTTCTCGCGCGCCAGACGTGACACGTACTGTTGAGCACTTTCGCCCTCAGCACGTATTTCTTCAATGCCGGTCACGATGCGTTCAAAAGAGACCCCAAGCTGCGTCAGGAGTTCCTGACGGCGCGGGGAGCCGGAAGCGAGATACAAAGACGTCATAGAAACCTTTTATTGCACAGCAAACTGCTGGCGAACCTTACGCATCAGCAGGAATAGCCACGGCCAGAGCACACCGTTTACTACACTACTCCAGAACACTTCCGGTCGGAAAGAGACGTTGATCACTAAAAACTCTGCCCAGAAAACAACGATATCCGCAGCAAGCGACAACAGCATCACGACCAGGGCCTGTTGCCAGAGCGCGAGGTTACGGAAGAGCTGGAATTTCAGTGCGACGAGGTACGCAATAATGCTCATGGACAAGGCGCGTACGCCCAGCGTAGAGCCACTAATGAGATCCAGTATGGCACCCATCACAAAACCCGTGCCGACATTTACGCGATGCGGCAGCGCAAGGATCCAGTAGAGCAAAATGAGCAAGACCCAGTTTGGCCGGAAAACGAGAATGTTATCCGGCCAGGGCATAATCTGCAGCAACAGTGCAATGAGGAACGAGAGCCAGATGACCCAGCGTCCCTGGCTACGATAGCTTGCCACTACTGCCCTCCCGAAGAGAGTTTAGGCGGTGGCGGCGCATCCGGCAGCGGCTGCGTTAACCCCGTTGCCGGTGCCGGGACTGGCGCAGGCGGCCCCATAGAGTCCGCTGGCGGCAGAACCTGCGGCATCATCTGCATCAGGCGTTCATTTGCCACACGATGGACCTCTTCAGGCGTCATCGGGTTAGTACCGTTACGATCGGCGCCCCACAGCAGCAGCAGGTAGCGCAGACGCTGTAAACCGGCGGTTGGACGCGCCTGAATCACGGTATAGGCACGCTGCGTATCCAGCTTCACCGAAGAGACCACCGCAACCGGATAGCCTTCAGGGAAGCGGCCACCCAGACCGGAGGTCACCAGCACGTCGCCCACGCGGATATCCGTGTTGGCCGGCAGGTGTTCCAGCTGCAGATCGTCCGTACAGCCGTTCCCGGCCGCAATCACGCGGATGTCGTTGCGCAAGACCTGGATCGGCAGCGCATGCGTGGCGTCGCAAATCAGCAGCACGCGGCTGGTCAGTTTGGCGACGGCAACAACCTGGCCTACTACGCCTTTATCACTGATGACGGGCTGGCCTTCATACACCCCGTTGACGCTCCCTTTGTCGATCACAACCTGATCGCTGTAAGGGTCGTTCACGGTGGAGATCACCTGGGTAACCATCTTCTGCTCATCCTGACGCAGCGGCGAGCCGAGCAGCTCACGCAGACGCGCGTTTTCCTGCTTGTATTGCCCCAGCATCAGAAGTTCGCTGTTTTTCAGCAGCAGTTCCTGGCGTAATGCCCGGTTTTCAAGTTCGAGCTGGTCTCGTGAAGACAGCGTTTGAGAAACGGAGTCGAGCAGTTCACGGGGACCATTTGATATAAAGTAGAAAGGACTGACGGCGGTATCCATGTACGTTCGGATCTGGCTGAACGTACCGAGGCGGCTATCGGCAATAATGACCCCAAGCGCAACCAGAACCGCCAGAATGAGGCGAAACTGTAGCGATGGGCCACGGCTAAAAATTGGCTTCATAGGCTATGCGTATTCTCGCGTCAGAGAGAAAGGGTAGCAAATTGCTACCCTCTCAAACTCGACTACTCTTCGCTGAACAAATCGCCGCCGTGCATGTCGATCATTTCCAGCGCCTTGCCACCACCACGGGCGACGCAAGTCAGTGGATCTTCTGCAACTACGACAGGAATACCTGTCTCTTCCATTAACAGGCGGTCGAGGTTACGCAGCAGCGCACCACCACCGGTCAGAACCATACCGCGCTCGGAGATATCGGACGCCAGCTCTGGTGGGCACTGTTCCAGCGCGACCATTACCGCACTCACGATACCCGTCAGTGGCTCCTGCAGTGCTTCCAGAATTTCGTTGGAGTTCAGGGTGAAACCGCGTGGAACACCTTCAGCCAGGTTGCGGCCACGTACTTCGATCTCGCGCACTTCATCGCCCGGATATGCAGAGCCGATTTCGTGTTTGATACGCTCTGCGGTGGCTTCACCGATCAGAGAGCCGTAGTTACGGCGCACATAATTAATGATGGCTTCGTCGAAGCGGTCACCACCGATGCGTACGGAAGAGGAGTACACCACGCCGTTCAGCGAGATAACGGCCACTTCAGTGGTACCACCACCGATATCCACCACCATGGAACCGGTCGCTTCAGACACAGGCAGACCTGCACCGATTGCCGCCGCCATTGGCTCTTCAATCAGGAACACTTCACGCGCACCTGCACCCTGAGCAGATTCACGGATTGCGCGACGCTCGACCTGGGTTGCGCCAACCGGCACACACACCAGAACACGCGGGCTTGGACGCATGAAGCTGTTGCTGTGAACCTGCTTGATGAAGTGCTGAAGCATTTTTTCAGTCACGAAGAAGTCAGCGATAACGCCGTCTTTCATTGGGCGAATAGCGGCGATGTTGCCAGGGGTACGACCCAGCATCTGCTTCGCGTCATGACCCACAGCGGCTACGCTTTTCGGCGAGCCTGCACGATCCTGACGAATGGCCACAACGGAAGGCTCATTCAATACGATGCCTTGTCCTTTTACATAAATAAGGGTATTCGCAGTACCCAGGTCAATGGACAGGTCATTGGAAAACATGCCACGAAATTTTTTCAACATACTAAGGGATAATCCTGAAAGCTGGGGCGGAAAACAAAATCCGCTTACTTTACCAACCACACGCAGCAGCGACAAGGCGCAAAAATCATCTGCAACGGTGAAAATTTGTGCAGTACGTTTCCTGATGTTACAAAATCATCCCCTGACTCCCTCAGGGCTGAGTAAACAGCAGCACTCCTTACTGACCTTTGTAACCCGTTAAAGGTCGTTCACTGGCTTTTTGCTCGACATACTCAAAGCTACAGGCGCGATATTCTACGTGAAAACAGCGTAAACGGCAGGTCAAACCGAGTATCTTTGCAAATATTTTTTCACATTGGTGTCAAGCGGCTGAGAGGCAGCAAAAAAATCCCCCTGACCACCCATTACACCGCGCTCTGTTAACATTTGCCATTCGCCTCTGGCGCGCACGCCCGCGGCAAAGACCTGTGTTCGCGTTCCTTTGCACGCCTCAACCAGGCTCTGTACCAGCAGCTGGTTTTCCGTGCGCTTTTCAATATTCCTTACCAGCCCCGGATGTAGCTTTAATAGCTCCACATCCAGCTCCTTGATCCAGTTGGTGCTGACCAGCGTCAAACCTGCCTGCGTCACCGCGACGCGCGCGCCGAGCGCGTTGATCAAACGAACCACCGGACGTAACCGGCTGATGTGTTGACCTACATCCGCCTCAGCAAGTTCAAAAATAATGCGTTTGCGTTGCGATTTTTCGCATTGCATTAATGTATCACGCAGCCAGCGCTGAAAACGCGGGCGTATTAATGACTCCACGGTGACCTGTAACGCCAGGCTCTCTTCAGGCCAGAATGATAAAAACGGAATCAAGCGGCTAATTTGCTGACGGTCATACTCTTCGGACAGCCCAAATTGCAGCACCATTGGCAGATATTCCGCAGAAATAACCTCTTCCGTACCGTCAAAAATACGACACATCAGTTCACGGTGATGAACGTTGCCGTTTTTCATGACCGCGGGTTTTTGATAAATACGCGGTCCGCCGCGACTCAGCATTTGCTCAATCAACGTACGCCAGCGCACGTTACCGCGCCCTTTTTCCGGCAGCGAATCATCATAGACCGCCCATCCGTTCGCGCCCTGCAGCACGGCGTTGCGGGTGGCCGCTTCCGCATGCTCCATCACCTGTTCTGTCGATTGTCCGCCACGCCAGGCGCAGATCCCCATGTGGACCATATCGTCCCTGTCGAGCATTTTGCTCTGCGGCAGCGCATCAACCGCCTTCAGCAGCTGGCTGGCGATGCTTTCCGACTCCTTCAGCGTCCGATGCGGCAGCAACACGGCAAAGTCGCTGCGGTGGTAGCGGGCCAGCAGCGCGCCCGGGTAGCGCATAATAAAGGTGGAGAGCAGGTTGATCAGCGTAAAGAGATTTTCTTCCGCGGCCCGCTGTCCCCAGGTGTCGCGCAGGAGATCGAAATCAGGCAGGCGAATCATCATCACCACCCCGTGCGTCCCCACTTTTTCCGAATCGTCGAGCAGCGTGGCGAGCTGATTATCAAAGAAAAGGCGGTTGTTGAGGCCGGTTTTATTATCCTGCGCGGCATAGGAGCGGATCAGCGTATCCATACGGCTGCGCTGGTCGCTGGCAAACTGGATTTCCGAGAGCAGCGTATCCAGCGCGCTGCTGGCGCGTGACGGCCATTCGTGGACTGAACCACGGACCTGCGGGCCGCGTTCACCGTTAAGGATCCGCACGGAGCGCATCTCCAGCAGCTCCTGGCCGGAGAGCTGGCGGCGCAGCCAGCGGACCGCGAGAAAGATCAGCAGGACGATAAATGCCACCGCGACGGTGAGCGGCGCGGTGGTCATCATGGAACGGAAATAGCTGGCCATCGGATCGAGATAGACCATGCGTATGGTCATCCCCGGATTTTTAAGGGAATGTACGGTCACTTCCCGATACTGGCTCACCACGCCCGAAGGCCGATAGCTTCCCGGGCGTTCGTGGCTTAACACACGATGCTTGCCCTGCTGAATGTCGATCTGAACAATATCAACAGGTACCATCAACTCATCGAGCTCCCTGGAGAGTGCCGGTAGCGGCGTCGTCAGCAGACGCGTATCAATTACCGACGCGACAGACTGTACCCGGTTAACCAGTTTGTCCTGAATGGCGTTGTAAAAGCTCAGAGAGCAGCCCAGAAGGGTGACAAAAATGGTAAGCCCCGTCAGCAAGGTGATAAAAGCTGAGAACTTCGTCGTTAATCGCATCCTTGAGATTACTCCGTGGGTTGATGGGGTAGCGAGTAAGCGCTAACTTGCATTTCAAATGCGGCATACTACCAAATCGGGTGTATCTGGCAATTTATTGCGTTAAATCGGCACTGCGTTTCCCTGAGCGAGTATAGTCTTCAGAAATTATTTTCCAATCAAATGAGTCGAGAGGACCCCGTATGCAGGCTTTGATCTTAGAACAGCAGGACGGCAAAACGCTTGCCTCAGTGCAGGCGGTAGAAGAGAGTCGCCTGCCGGAAGGCGAAGTAACCGTCGACATCGACTGGTCCAGTTTAAATTATAAAGATGCGCTGGCGATTACCGGGAAGGGTAAAATCATCCGAAATTTCCCTATGGTGCCAGGTATTGATTTCGCTGGCCGGGTACATACCAGCGAGGATCCGCGCTTCCATCCGGGCCAGCAGGTCCTGCTCACCGGCTGGGGCGTAGGTGAAAATCACTGGGGCGGGCTGGCCACGCAGGCGCGCGTGAAGGGCGACTGGCTGGTGCCGATGCCGAAAGGTATGGATGGCCGCAAGGCGATGATCGTCGGCACGGCAGGCTTTACCGCGATGCTGTGCGTGATGGCGCTGGAAGACGCAGGCATCCGCCCTGAATCGGGGGAAGTTGTCGTCACCGGTGCCAGCGGGGGCGTGGGCAGCACGGCAGTGACGCTACTGCACAAGCTGGGCTATCAGGTTGCGGCGGTTTCCGGTCGGGAAAGTACCCACGATTACCTGCGCCAGCTCGGTGCAAACCGCATTCTCGGCCGTGACGAATTCGCCGAAACCCGTCCACTGGAAAAACAGGTCTGGGCGGGCGCGGTGGATACCGTCGGTGATAAAGTGCTGGCAAAAGTCCTGGCGCAGATGAACTACGGCGGCTGCGTGGCCGCCTGTGGGCTGGCGGGCGGATTTGCCCTGCCAACCACCGTGATGCCATTCATTCTGCGTAACGTCCGCCTGCAGGGCGTGGATTCCGTGATGACACCTGCGGCTCGTCGTACTGAGGTATGGGAACGTCTGGTGCGCGATTTGCCGGAATCTTTCTACACCCAAAGCGCCACGGAGATTACGCTCAGCCAGGCACCGGACTATGCCAGTAAGATCATGGATAACCAGTTCCACGGTCGCGCGCTGGTGAAAATCGCCTAATCTTCAAATTTTCGTGACATATTCGCGCGAATCACTCTCCTCCGTCATGCTTAGGAAAACGCATGACGGAGGATGCCATGAAAAACCGAAAACTGACGGAAGCCGACGTAACGTCCGAGTCTGTCTTTATGTTACAGCGCCGCCAGATCCTGAAAATGCTTGGCATCAGCGCCACCGCGCTCTCGCTCTCGCCTTCGGCTCACGCTGACCTGCTCGACTGGTTTAAAGGCAACGATCGGCCGAAGGCCCCTTCCGGCGCCCCGCTCACCTTTACGAAACCCGCCCAATGGCAGAACAAACTGACGCTTACGCCAGAAGATAAAGTGACGGGCTATAACAACTTCTACGAATTTGGCCTCGACAAGGCCGATCCTGCGGCCAACGCCGGTAGTCTCAAAACCGATCCGTGGACGCTGAAAATCGACGGCGAAGTGGCAAAACCCCTGACGCTGGACCACCACGATCTGACCACCCGTTTCCCGCTCGAAGAGCGTATCTACCGCATGCGCTGCGTGGAAGCCTGGTCGATGGTGGTGCCCTGGATCGGCTTCCCGCTGCATAAATTGCTGGCGATGGTGGAGCCCACCAGCAACGCAAAATATGTCGCTTTCCAGACGCGCTATGCGCCGGACGAGATGCCGGGCCAGAAAGACCGGTTCATTGGCGGCGGGCTGGAGTATCCCTACGTTGAAGGGTTACGCCTTGACGAAGCCATGCACCCTCTTACGCTGCTGACCGTCGGCGTTTACGGCAAGGCGCTTCCGCCGCAGAACGGCGCGCCCATCCGTTTAACCGTGCCGTGGAAATACGGTTTCAAAGGAATTAAGTCTATCGTCAGCATTAAGCTCACCCGCGAGCGTCCGCCAACCACCTGGAATCTGGCGGCTCCGGACGAATACGGTTTCTTCGCCAACGTGAATCCGCACGTGGATCATCCGCGCTGGTCGCAGGCGACCGAGCGTTTTATCGGTTCCGGCGGCGCGCTGGACGTGAAGCGCCAGCCAACGCTGCTGTTTAACGGTTATGCGGATGAAGTGGCCTCGCTGTACCGTGGCCTCAATTTACGGGAGAACTTCTGAGTGCGTTTAACGGCAAAACAGATTACCTGGCTGAAAGTGCTGCTGCATTTAGCCGGAATACTCCCCTTTCTCTGGCTGTTCTGGGCCGCCAGCCAGGGGCTTTTTAGCGCCGATCCGGCCAAGGATATCCAGCATTTTACCGGTCGGATGGCTCTGAAATTTTTACTGGCCACCTTGCTCGTCTCGCCGCTGGCGCGCTACGCTAAACAGCCACTATTGATACGCACCCGTCGGCTTTTGGGGCTATGGTGTTTTGCCTGGGCCACGCTGCATCTGACCAGCTATGCCCTGCTGGAACTGGGAATTAACAATCTGACACTGCTTGGCCGCGAACTGGTGACGCGCCCTTATCTGACGCTGGGTATTGTGAGCTGGGTGATTTTACTGGCGTTAGCGCTGACATCCACGCAATATGCGCAGCGAAAGCTGGGCCGTCGCTGGCAGTTGCTGCATAACTTCGTCTATCTTGTCGCGATCCTCGCACCCATTCACTATCTGTGGTCGGTGAAGATCCTCTCTCCGCAGCCGGTCCTTTACGCGCTGGCGGTCGTGGCGCTTTTAGCATGGCGTTACAAGAAGTTCCGCCAGTGGTTGCGATAGTTCGCGAAACTGTGCGTTTTCCCGCAGATTGCCTCTCAACCGCAAATCTTTTTTGGATTGCGGTTGATAATCTTCCCTGATAAGACCAGTATTTAGCTGCCAAATGCTACGAAATCGTTATAATGTGCGACCTTGGTTCGCCTGACAGTGGTTTTTGGCCTCTGAAAAGGTGACATTTGCGCTTCGACGGTATATTTTGTTTTTTACCCGAAAATCGCAGGAGATAGCGGCATAATGACTGATAAGTTCCAGATCTTAGTTTTGAACGGACCGAACCTGAACATGCTCGGCACCCGTGAGCCGGAGAAGTACGGCACGCTGACATTAAGCGAAATTGTTAACCGTTTGAGCACGGAAGCAGCGTCGCTGAATGTGGATTTGGATCATTTTCAGTCAAACGCGGAGTACGCAATCATCGACCGTATTCATCAGGCTAAAGACAATGTGGACTATATCCTGATCAATCCGGCCGCGTTTACGCACACCAGTGTTGCTATCCGCGACGCACTGCTTGCGGTGAGTATCCCGTTTATCGAGATCCACCTGAGTAACGTGCACGCCCGAGAGCCGTTCCGCCACCATTCGTATCTGTCAGATATCGCTGCTGGCGTTATCTGTGGACTGGGCGCAGACGGCTATTCATACGCTTTACAGACAGCGGTAAAACGCTTGTCACAATCACACTAAACAAGAGTACGGAACCCACTCATGGATATTCGTAAGATTAAAAAACTGATCGAGCTGGTTGAAGAATCAGGCATCTCCGAACTGGAAATTTCTGAAGGCGAAGAGTCTGTACGCATCAGCCGTGCAGCCCCAGCCGCTAGCTTCCCGGTAATGCAGCAAGCTTACGCTGCGCCAGTGCAGCAGCCTGCGCTCTCCGCAGCCGTTGCACCAGCAGCAGCTGAAGCCGCACCTGCCGCTGCAGCAGAAATCAGTGGTCACATCGTACGTTCCCCAATGGTTGGTACTTTCTACCGCACCCCGAGCCCGGACGCGAAGGCGTTCATCGAAGTGGGTCAGAAAGTCAACGTAGGCGATACCCTGTGCATCGTTGAAGCGATGAAAATGATGAACCAGATCGAAGCAGACAAATCAGGTACTGTGAAAGCGATTCTGGTCGAAAGTGGTCAGCCGGTTGAATTTGACGAGCCGCTGGTCGTCATCGAGTAACGAGGCGTACATGCTGGATAAAATTGTTATCGCCAACCGCGGCGAGATCGCACTGCGTATTCTTCGTGCCTGTAAAGAACTGGGCATCAAGACTGTCGCTGTGCACTCAAGCGCGGATCGCGATTTAAAACACGTATTGCTGGCGGATGAGACGGTCTGTATTGGCCCGGCTCCGTCCGTAAAAAGCTATCTGAACATCCCGGCTATCATCAGCGCCGCTGAAATCACCGGCGCGGTGGCAATTCATCCGGGTTACGGCTTCCTCTCTGAGAACGCCAACTTTGCTGAGCAGGTTGAACGCTCTGGCTTTATCTTCATCGGCCCGAAAGCCGACACCATCCGCCTGATGGGCGACAAAGTGTCTGCGATCACCGCGATGAAAAAAGCCGGTGTACCAACCGTACCAGGCTCTGACGGCCCTCTGACCGACGACATGGATGCTAACCGTGCTCATGCTAAACGCATTGGCTACCCGGTTATCATCAAGGCGTCCGGCGGCGGCGGCGGTCGCGGTATGCGCGTTGTGCGCAGCGATGCTGAACTGGCGCAGTCCATCTCCATGACCAAAGCAGAAGCGAAAGCCGCTTTCAGCAATGATATGGTGTACATGGAAAAATACCTGGAAAACCCACGCCACATCGAAATTCAGGTGCTGGCTGACGGTCAGGGTAACGCGATCTATCTGGCTGAACGTGACTGCTCCATGCAGCGTCGTCACCAGAAGGTGGTCGAAGAAGCACCAGCGCCGGGCATTACTCCGGAACTGCGTCGCTACATCGGCGAACGTTGCGCTAAAGCGTGTGTCGATATCGGCTATCGTGGAGCGGGTACCTTTGAGTTCCTGTTCGAAAACGGCGAGTTCTACTTCATTGAGATGAACACCCGTATTCAGGTTGAACACCCGGTTACCGAAATGATCACCGGCGTTGACCTGATTAAAGAGCAGCTGCGTATCGCAGCCGGTCAGCCGCTGTCCATCAAGCAGGAAGAAGTTGTGGTGAAAGGCCATGCGGTAGAATGCCGTATCAACGCCGAAGACCCGAACACCTTCCTGCCAAGCCCGGGTAAAATCACGCGTTTCCACGCGCCGGGTGGCTTTGGCGTGCGCTGGGAGTCTCATATCTACGCCGGTTACACCGTACCGCCGTACTATGACTCAATGATCGGCAAGCTCATCTGCTACGGCGAAAACCGTGACGTGGCGATTGCCCGCATGAAGAACGCCCTGCAGGAACTGATCATCGACGGAATCAAAACCAACGTTGATCTGCAGATGCGCATCATGAGCGACGAGCACTTCCAGAATGGTGGAACCAACATCCACTATCTGGAGAAAAAACTCGGTCTGAACGAGAAGTAAGAGACCTGTGTTGTGAAAAGGCCGGATTATCCGGCCTTTTTTATTTCTGGGGCCTGGAAAGCCTCATCATGTACAATCCCCGCTTTCTTCATCCACAAGGGACAAAAAATGGACAAACGTTTTGTTCAGGCCCATAAAGAAGCGCGCTGGGCGCTGTGGCTGACCCTTCTCTATCTTGCCGCATGGTTAGTAACCGCTCACTTACCAGACTCTGCTATTGGCATCACCGGCCTGCCGCACTGGTTCGAACTGGCCTGCCTGCTGGTTCCGCTGGTGTTTATCCTGCTGTGCTGGGCAATGGTGAAATTTATCTACCGGGATATTCCGCTGGAGGACGATGATGCAGCTTGAAGTCATTCTGCCGCTTGTCGCTTACCTGCTGGTCGTATTTGGATTGTCCATTTACGCCATGCGCAAAAGAACGACCGGTGCCTTTCTGAACGAGTATTTCCTCGGCAGCCGTTCGATGGGCGGCGTTGTGCTGGCAATGACGCTGACCGCGACCTATATCAGCGCCAGCTCGTTTATTGGCGGCCCCGGTGCGGCCTACAAATACGGGTTAGGCTGGGTTTTGCTGGCGATGATCCAGCTGCCTGCCGTCTGGCTCTCGTTGGGCATACTGGGTAAAAAATTTGCCATTCTGGCGCGCCGTTACAATGCCGTGACGCTCAACGATATGCTCTTTGCCCGTTACCAGAGCCGCTTGCTGGTGTGGCTGGCGAGCTTGAGCCTGCTGGTGGCGTTTATCGGTGCGATGACCGTACAGTTTATCGGCGGTGCGCGTCTGCTGGAAACGGCGGCCGGCATCCCTTACGAGACAGGCCTCATCATCTTCGGGGTAAGCATCGCGCTCTATACTGCGTTTGGCGGATTCCGCGCCAGCGTGCTGAACGATACGCTGCAGGGAATGGTGATGCTCATCGGTACGATCGTTCTGCTGGTGGGGATTGTCCATGCGGCGGGTGGACTCACTCACGCGGTGGAAACCCTGGAAGCGATTGACCCGAAACTGGTCTCGCCGCAGGGCGCAGATGATATCCTCTCTCCGACCTTTATGACCTCATTCTGGGTGTTAGTCTGCTTCGGAGTAATTGGTCTGCCGCATACCGCCGTGCGCTGTATCTCCTATAAAGACAGCAAAGCCGTTCACAAGGGCATCATCATCGGGACGATTGTGGTCGCGGTCCTGATGTTTGGTATGCATCTGGCGGGGGCATTAGGGCGCGCGGTAATCCCCGATCTTACCGTGCCGGATCTGGTTATCCCGACGCTGATGGTCAAAGTACTGCCCCCCTTTGCCGCCGGGATTTTCCTCGCTGCGCCAATGGCCGCCATTATGTCGACCATCAACGCTCAGTTACTGCAAAGTTCCGCTACGATCATTAAAGATCTCTATCTGAACCTGCGCCCTGAGCAGGTTGAAAATGAACGTCGCCTGAAGCATATGTCGGCGGTGATTACGCTGGTGCTAGGCGCGTTGCTGCTGTTAGCCGCATGGCGCCCGCCGGAGATGATCATCTGGCTGAACCTGCTGGCATTTGGTGGGCTTGAGGCGGTATTCCTGTGGCCGCTGGTGTTAGGGCTCTACTGGGAACGCGCAAATGCTGCCGGTGCGCTGAGCGCGATGATTGTTGGCGGCGTGCTGTACGCCGTCCTCGCAACGTTTAAGATTCAGTACCTGGGCTTCCATCCGATTGTGCCTTCGTTACTGCTAAGTTTACTGGCGTTTGTGGTGGGGAACCGTTTCGGTCAGCCCGTCCCACAGCCCGCTATGATTTCTACTGATAAATAAAGAGTTTTGCCATGCCGTGGATCCAACTAAAACTGAATACAACCGGCGCGAACGCCGAAGAGCTGAGCGATGCGCTAATGGAGGCCGGCTCGGTCTCTATCACCTTCCAAGACACGCATGACACGCCGGTCTTTGAACCGCTGCCGGGCGAAACCCGCCTGTGGGGCGATACCGACGTGATTGGCCTGTTCGATGCTGAAACCGACATGAAAGAGGTCGTCGCGATTCTGGAAAACCACCCTCTGCTGGGCGCGGGCTTTGCGCACAAAATCGAACAGCTGGAAGACAAAGACTGGGAACGCGAATGGATGGATAACTTCCACCCGATGCAGTTCGGCAAACGTCTGTGGATCTGCCCAAGCTGGCGCGAGGTTCCTGATGAAAACGCGGTTAACGTCATGCTCGATCCGGGTCTGGCGTTTGGTACCGGCACCCATCCAACGACCTCCCTGTGCCTGCAGTGGCTGGATGGTCTCGATCTGGATGGTAAGACGGTGATCGACTTCGGCTGTGGATCCGGGATCCTTGCGATTGCCGCCCTGAAACTGGGCGCGGCAAAAGCTATCGGGATCGATATCGATCCACAGGCGATTCAGGCCAGCCGTGACAACGCCAAGCGCAACGGCGTTTCCGATCGACTGGAGCTGTATCTGCCGGATGCACAGCCAGAAGCCATGAAAGCCGATGTGGTGGTTGCAAACATTCTGGCGGGCCCACTGCGCGAACTGGCTCCGTTAATCAGCGTGCTGCCCGTTGAGGGCGGTCTGCTGGGACTTTCGGGTATCCTGGCAAGCCAGGCAGACAGCGTGTGTGAAGCCTACGCCGATCTTTTCGCTCTCGACCCGGTGGTGGAGAAAGAAGAGTGGTGCCGTATTACCGGTCGTAAAAAATAAGCATTTGGCGTGGTCCTCTGACCACGCCTCTCTCCCACTGATAATCCTCTCTCCCTCTGCCATTCTTCGGTAAAATAACCACACAAATCATGTTGATTTGTATTAAAAAATTCACCGGAAGAATATGATGAAACACATTACAGGCAAGGCAGCGCTGTTTGCGCTGAGCATAGTTTCGGCTTCAGCATTCGCATCACACTGGGGCTATGAAGGGGAAGGTTCACCGGAACACTGGGGTGAACTGGACGAGGCCTACAAGACCTGCCAGAGCGGGATGAACCAGTCTCCGATAAATATTGATTCGACCGCTAACGCCCATCTCTCCCCGCTGCAAACACACTACATTGATGGTCCTGTAACGCTGACCAATAATGGCCATACCATTCAGGCTAGCGAACAGGCTGACACCCGTGACACCATCACTCTGGACAAGCAAACCTGGACGCTCCAGCAGTTCCACTTCCATGCACCAAGCGAAAACACCGTGCACGGCAAGAAGTACGCGATGGAGATGCATCTGGTACATAAAAACAGCGCGGGTGAGCTGACCGTGGTAGCCGTCATGTTTGATAAAGGGGCTGCGAATCCGGAGCTGGATAAGCTGTGGAGCGTGATGCCGCAGCAGGCTGAACAGAACGTCTCCATTGAGAAGGATCTCAACCTGAACAAGCTGCTGCCGAAGGTGAAAACCTACTGGCGCTTTAGCGGATCTCTGACCACGCCACCGTGTTCTGAAGGGGTCATCTGGATCGTGCTCAAACAGCCGTTAACCGTCTCAGCAGAACAGCTTGAGAAATTTACCCATACCATGCATCACGATAATAACCGTCCGGTACAGTCTCTGCATGGGCGCGTTGTGGTCGAATAACGCCCATTCTGAGGCTTAAGATCATGTTCTAAAATGCGACGTAGATCGCAAAGAAGAGGGAAAATCTGCTGCGAAAAACAGCAGATTATCCCGCTCAGGTAAGCCATTTATTCAGAAATGATGAGAAGTTACGGGAAATTGTAAGCGCTCATAAAATAGCCATTCCTGCCTAACACAATGATTTAAATAGTGAATAATTCTTAACGGAAAGATTGCGCGGCGATTCCTTGATCTACAACAGTGGATTGTTCAAAGTTTGGCCTTTCATCTCGTGCAAAAAATGCGTAATATACGCCGCCTTGCAGTCACAGTATGGTCATTTCTTAACTCATGCGCATCGGACACCACCAGCTTAGAAATCGCCTGATCGCAGCCCCTATGGCAGGTATTACCGACCGGCCGTTCAGGACGCTGTGCTATGAGATGGGAGCCGGTTTAACCGTATCCGAGATGATGTCGTCTAACCCGCAGGTTTGGGAAAGCGATAAATCCCGCCTTCGGATGGTGCACATTGATGAACCCGGTATTCGCACCGTGCAAATTGCCGGAAGCGTGCCTGAAGAAATGGCAGATGCCGCGCGTATCAACGTGGAAAGTGGTGCCCAGATTATTGATATCAATATGGGGTGCCCGGCCAAAAAAGTGAATCGCAAGCTTGCAGGTTCAGCCCTTCTGCAATACCCCGACCAGGTGAAAGCTATCCTGACGGCGGTTGTCAGCGCAGTGGACGTTCCTGTTACGTTAAAGATTCGCACGGGTTGGTCGCCGGAACACCGTAACTGTGTAGAGATTGCCCAACTGGCCGAAGACTGTGGCATTCAGGCCCTGACCATTCATGGACGCACGCGCGCCTGTTTGTTCAACGGTGAAGCTGAATACGACAGCATTCGGGCAGTTAAGCAGAAAGTTTCCATTCCGATTATCGCGAATGGCGACATAACTGACCCGCTTAAAGCCAGAGCGGTGCTCGACTATACGGGAGCTGATGCTCTGATGATAGGACGCGCCGCTCAGGGAAGACCCTGGATCTTTCGGGAAATCCAGCATTATCTGGACACTGGAGAGCTGCTTGCTCCCCTGCCTCTGGCAGAGGTTAAGCGCTTGCTTTGTTCGCATGTTCGGGAACTGCATGACCACTACGGTCAGGCGAAAGGGTACCGAATTGCGCGTAAACACGTTTCCTGGTATCTCCAGGAGCACGCTCCAGATGACCAGTTTCGGCGCACATTCAACGCCATTGAGGATGCCAGCGAACAGCTGGAGGCGTTGGAGGCATACTTCGAAAATCTTGCGTAATGAAATAAAGAGCTGACAGAACTATGTTCGAACAACGCGTAAATTCTGACGTACTGACCGTTTCTACCGTTAACTCTCAGGATCAGGTAACTCAAAAGCCCCTGCGTGACTCGGTTAAACAGGCACTGAAGAACTATTTTGCTCAACTGAACGGTCAGGATGTTAATGACCTGTATGAGCTGGTACTGGCTGAAGTTGAACAGCCACTGTTGGACATGGTGATGCAATACACCCGCGGTAACCAAACCCGCGCTGCGCTGATGATGGGTATCAACCGTGGTACTCTGCGTAAGAAACTGAAAAAATACGGCATGAACTGATACTAATCAGTTAAATGCTTGTTTAAAAAGGCGCTCTTCGGCATGGGGAAGCGCCTTTTTTATTCCCTGCTTCACTCCGTCAACGCTTTGTAAACCTTCACTTATCCCGCTTTAAAACCGCCGCTTTTGGTGTATATTTCCCCCACTTTACTGGCGCTCTTCTCGCGGAATGACACAATGATTCGTAAATACTGGTGGCTGGTTGTCTTTGCAATCTCCGTTCTGATTTTCGATGCACTTCTGATGCAGTGGATTGAACTGATGAGCACCGAAACCGATAAGTGTCGCAATATGAACTCCGTGAATCCCCTGAAACTCGTAAACTGTTCAGAGCTCGACTAGCCGCCTGATTGCGCAAACTCCCCGTGATTACCCACTAAAAACGGGGATTTAAATCCCTTTGAGCCATTACCCGACGGTGATAATGTCTCGCCCTTCTCAACCGCTCTAGCGTAACCCCACACTCGAGTAGAACCGTCCATGCTGGTCAGCCAATACAACCATATCCTTGTTGTCCTCTCCTTTGTTGTTGCCATCCTTGCGGCGTATACCGCACTGAATATGGCGGCACGTGTCGCCGGGAGTGAGGGTGTCGCTGCCCGCGTCTGGCTGGCTGGCGGCGGTATTGCAATGGGCATCGGCGTGTGGGCCATGCATTTTATCGGCATGCTGGCGATGGATCTCTCCATGAGCATGAGCTACAACGCCAGCCTGACGGTGTTATCCATGGTCATCGCCGTCGGGTCGTCACTGTTCGCGCTCTGGCTCGTGAGCTGCGATCAATTACGCTTGCGCCGTCTGCTGCCCGGTGCGCTGGCGATGGGAAGCGGTATTGTTGCCATGCATTACACCGGCATGGCTGCGCTGGAAGTGATGCCCGGGATTATCTGGGATAAGGTCTGGGTGGCCATTTCGGTCGCCATTGCGCTTGCCGCTTCACTCGCGGCATTATGGCTGACCTTCCGCCTGCGTCACGACGCCGCGCAGGTCGTGCTGATGCGCACGGGTGCCGCCATCACCATGGGCATAGCCATTGCCGGGATGCACTACGCCGGGATGAAAGCCGCACAGTTTCCGATGTCCACAATGGTTCACCATGAGGGTATTAACGGGAGCTGGCTGGCGGTGCTGGTGAGCGTTGTCGCGCTCTCTATTCTTGGGATTACCCTGTTGGTATCAATGCTGGACGCCCGCCTTCAGGCGCGTACCGCCCTCCTGGCCTCGTCCCTTGCAGAAGCTAACCGGGAACTCGCACAGCTGGCCCTGCACGATACCCTGACGCGTCTGCCCAACCGTATCCTGCTGGAAGACCGACTCGATCAGGCCATCAGCAAAGCCGATCGCGAGGCGACCCATTTTGCCCTGATGTTCATGGATCTCGACGGCTTTAAAGCCATCAATGACGCTTACGGCCATGATGTCGGTGACAAGCTGCTGATTGCCGTAACGGAGCGCCTGCTGCATCTCCTGAAGGGCCAGTTCACCCTGGCACGTATCGGCGGTGATGAGTTTGTTCTGCTGGCTGAGGGGGAAGGCCCGGACGATGCGGCCTCCCTGGCGAATTCGCTGGTGCGCGCGATCGATAGCCCGTTCAACCTCGACCACTATGAACTGATGGTCACCCTCAGCATTGGGATCGCGCTGTATCCTCACGACGGCAAAACCGAACGTGAGCTCATGTTTAACGCCGATGCGGCGATGTACCATACCAAGCATATGGGCCGGAACGGTTACCACTTTTTCCAGCCCTCGATGAATACGCTGGCGCAGACCCACCTTCAGTTAATGAACGATCTGTGGATGGCGATCGATCGCAATGAGCTCCGCCTGCTGTATCAGCCAAAATTTCACGCCCCCGCCGGCCCTCTCCTTGGATTTGAGGCGTTATTGCGCTGGCAGCATCCTAAGCAGGGGTTACTGACCCCGGACCTTTTCCTGCCGCTGGCGGAAAAAACGGGGCTGATTATCCCTATCGGCAACTGGGTAATTAATGAAGCCTGTCGCCAGCTGCGTGAATGGCATCTTCAGGGACATCAAAGCTGGTCAATGGCGGTAAACCTGTCGACGCTGCAGTTTGAACAGCCTTCGCTGGTCAACACGGTTCTCAACTGCCTGGCACTTCATCATGTGCCACCAGAAATGTTGATCCTGGAGGTGACGGAAACCACGGCAATGAGCAACCCGGATGAAAGTGTACGGGTGCTGACAGAGCTGACGGAAGCGGGCGTAAAGGCCTCCATTGATGATTTTGGCACCGGCTATTCAAGCCTGCTGTACCTCAAGCGCTTACCCGCCTGTGAATTGAAAATCGACAGGGCGTTCGTGAAAGAGCTCAGCGGAGAAAGCGAGGATGCCACCATTGTCTCCGCGATTGTGGCCCTCGCCAAAACACTCAATCTGAAAGTCGTGGCTGAAGGCGTAGAAACCGAAGCACAGCAGGCCTTTTTGACCGAGTTGGGCTGCAACACCCTTCAGGGTTATCTGTTAGGTAAACCCGTCAGCGCGCAAACCATAGAGGCGCTTTGTGCGCGAGGGGAGATGCTACCTGGCGCAGGGCTGTAAGCATCATCATGAAGCGATACGCGAATGACAGGGAGTGTCGCCAGAATGCTATCGACCAGGGCGGGTGCCTGCTGATAAAGATTGAAACTTTCGTTATTCATTAACCAGTTTTTAATTATTCCGCTAAAAAAGCCGTGGAATACGATCAAGGTCAGATCAACATTTACCTTTGGCGAAATGATGTTCCGTGAAATACAGGCCTCCAGCGAGGCACGCAGCGTGTCATAATTGAATCCAATCCGTTTTCTGATGTCTCTCTCTGAAATCATGTCACTGCTAAATTCACATTTATGATACAGAATTTGTAAAAGTGCACATTGTCGAGGCTCACGCGCAATATACTGCAACGCAGTAATAAATTGCTCACGAAGTATTAACAATGGATCATCACCTTCGGAAAGGGAAAGCCTGTCGCGAATAATGTCGCGAAGCGGTAATTGCTGCTCCCAGATGGCATTAAATATTTCAGCTTTACTGGTGAAGTGCCAATAGATTGCACCGCGCGTCACATTTGCAGCATCCGCGATGTCCGTCAGCGTGGTGTTGGCTACGCCACGCGTCGCAAACTGCCCGATAGCCGCCTCAATCAACTGCTGCCGGGTTTGTTGAGCTTCTTCTTTCTTTTTCCGCGCCATAGACAACGACTCGCTACTCACAAAGTTTATACGTAACACAGGTCAGGAGAAAGAAAGTATTCACCAATTCCCGTTTTAGTTTTGCACAAAAAAAGTCAATCTTCTTAATTTATAGTTTAGCTAAATACATATTTAAGTTTAAATTCATGCCATGAATAAATGAGGCACATTAAGCGCTATTTAACTGATTAGCTTGCCGGAAGAAGACCGAGAAATAAACCGAGTCTGATTCTGATTTTTCTGCTCAGACCTTGCCATTCGCACTTATAAATTAAAAAACATTAAATACCCTCATTATTATACGCAGCTACATTTTATTTTTTTATCCCGCTGCCCCTGCTACCGATTCACGCTAAATATCGGTTACCGGGTATTTAAAGGAACAGTAATGACGAATCATTTCAGACGCTTACCCTTAGCCGGTTTCATTGTCTGCGCTGTGCTGCTCTCAGGATGCGATGGCCAGGAAAACCAACAACAACATCCGCAGGCTCCCCAGGTCACTGTGCATATTGTGAAAAGCGCACCGCTGGCTGTCACCACTGAACTCCCGGGCAGAACAGATGCGTTCCGCGTTGCAGAGGTTCGTCCGCAGGTTAGCGGTATTATCCTGCGTCGCAACTTCACGGAGGGCAGCGATGTAAAAGCTGGAGATTCGCTTTACCAGATTGATCCTGCAACCTATCAGGCGGCTTACGACAACGCCAAAGGCGAGCTGGCGAAGGCCCAGGCGGCGGCCAATATCGCTCACCTGACGGTGAAACGTTATCTCCCGTTGGTCGGTACACAGTATGTCAGCAAGCAGGAGTATGACCAGGCCGTGGCCACCGCCCAGCAGGCAGACGCCAGCGTCGTCGCCGCCAAAGCGGGCGTTGAAAGCGCGCGCATCAACCTTGCCTATACCAAAGTGACATCGCCCGTTGATGGTCGCATCGGCAAATCCAGCGTAACGGAAGGGGCGCTGGTCACCAACGGGCAGGCAGCGGCGCTGGCAACGGTTCAGCAGCTTGATCCGATGTATGTCGATGTCACCCAGTCCAGTAATGATTTTTTGCGCCTGAAGCAGACGAGCCTGCAAAAAGGCGATACCGCCAGCAGCGTTGAGCTACTGATGGAGAACGGGCAGCCCTATCCGCTGAAGGGCACATTGCAGTTCTCAGACGTCACGGTGGATCAAAGTACCGGCTCAATTACCCTGCGCGCCATTTTCCCGAATCCTCAACATTTGCTGTTACCGGGTATGTTCGTTCGCGCCCGGATTGATGAAGGTACGCAGCCGAATGCGATTCTGGTTCCCCAGCAAGGCGTGACTCGTACGCCGCGAGGCGATGCCACCGTGATGGTGGTGAACGATAAAAATCAGGTTGAGTCTCGCACCGTCGTTGCGCCTCAGGCGATTGGCGACCGCTGGCTGGTGACGGAAGGGCTGAAAAACGGTGACCGCGTGATTGTTAGCGGGCTACAAAAGGTCAGACCGGGCGTAACCGTCGTCGCCACGCCTGATACCACCACCGCTCCAGCCAGTTAAGGGACGACGACATGGCTAATTTCTTTATTCAGAGACCGGTTTTCGCCTGGGTACTTGCCATCATTTTGATGATTGCTGGTGGGCTAGCCATTCTCAAACTTCCCGTCGCACAGTATCCGACCATTGCGCCTCCCGCCGTGGCGATATCCGCGACCTACCCGGGAGCAGATGCTCAAACGGTGCAGGATACCGTGACCCAGGTTATCGAGCAGAACATGAACGGTATCGATAACCTGATGTATATGTCCTCCACCAGCGATTCAGCGGGTAACGTCACCATCACCCTGACCTTCGAGTCCGGAACCGATCCGGACATCGCCCAGGTGCAGGTGCAGAACAAGCTTCAGCTCGCCATGCCGCTGCTGCCGCAAGAGGTGCAGCAGCAAGGGATTGGCGTTGAGAAGTCCAGCAGTAGCTTCCTGCTGGTCGCCGGTTTTGTTTCAGACAACAAAAACCTCACGCAGAATGACATCTCCGACTATGTTGCCTCGAACGTCAAAGATGCCATCAGCCGAACGTCTGGTGTCGGTGACGTGCAGCTGTTCGGTGCCCAATATGCGATGCGTATCTGGCTCGACAGCAATGCGATGAACAAATACCAGCTGACGCCGCTGGATATTATCAACCAGCTGAAAACGCAGAACGACCAGATAGCGGCAGGCCAGTTGGGCGGGACGCCATCCATCCCAGGACAGCAGCTGAATGCCTCGATCATCGCGCAAACCCGCCTGAAATCACCGGAAGAGTTTGGCCGTGTGACGCTCAAGGTGAACCAGGACGGCTCGATGGTGCATCTGAAGGATGTGGCTCGCATTGAGCTGGGTGGCGAAAACTACAACATGGTGACAAAAATCAACGGGCAGGCGGCAACTGGCCTGGGGATTAAGCTGGCAACAGGGGCAAATGCGCTGGATACAGCGGCAGCTATCAAGAGCAAGCTGGCACAACTGCAGCCGTTCTTCCCGCAGGGGCTAAAAGTCGTCTACCCCTATGACACCACACCGTTTGTGAAAATCTCCATCCACGAAGTGGTGAAGACCCTGTTTGAAGCGATTATTCTCGTCTTCCTGGTTATGTACCTGTTCCTGCAAAACCTGCGGGCAACGCTCATCCCGACTATCGCGGTTCCGGTCGTTCTGCTGGGTACCTTCGCGGTTCTGGCGGCGTTCGGTTTCTCCATCAATACCCTGACAATGTTCGGCATGGTGCTGGCGATAGGTCTGCTGGTTGATGACGCTATCGTGGTCGTTGAGAACGTTGAACGCGTCATGGTCGAGGACAAGCTGCCGCCGAAAGAGGCTACGCAGAAATCGATGGGACAGATCCAGGGGGCACTGGTGGGGATCGCCATGGTGCTCTCGGCGGTCTTTATCCCGATGGCCTTTTTTGGCGGCTCGACGGGGGCGATCTATCGCCAGTTCTCGCTAACTATCGTTTCCGCTATGGCATTGTCAGTACTGGTTGCGCTAATCCTGACGCCAGCGCTCTGTGCAACGTTGCTTAAGCCTGTTTCAGCCGATCATCATGAGAAAAAAGGTGGCTTCTTCGGCTGGTTTAATGCGCTCTTTGATAAGAGCGTTGAGCACTACAGTAACAGCGTGAGCGGTATCTTGCGCAAGACCGGACGCTATCTGTTGGTGTACGTCATTATTGTCGGTGGAATGGCGGTGCTCTTCCTGCGCTTACCGACCTCCTTCCTCCCCGAAGAGGATCAGGGGGTGTTTATGACAATGGTTCAGCTCCCGGCGGGGGCAACCCAGACGCGTACTCAGCAGGTTCTCGACCAGGTTCAGGACTACTACCTGAACAAAGAGAAAGCAAATGTTGAATCCGTCTTTACTGTAAACGGCTTTAGCTTTAGCGGCCAGGGTCAGAACTCCGGTATTGCCTTCATCAGCCTGAAGCCCTGGGAAGAGCGTCCTGGGCCGGAAAATGGCGTTGAAGCCATTGTGGGTCGCGCGACAAAAGCTTTCAGTCAGATTAAAGACGGCCTTGTATTCCCGTTTAACCTGCCCGCTATTATTGAGTTAGGTACCGCAACGGGCTTCGACTTTGAACTTATCGATCAGGCAAACCTGGGGCATACCCAGCTGACGCAGGCGCGTAACCAACTGCTCGGCATGGTGAAAGAGCACCCTGATCTGCTGGTGCGCGTGCGTCCTAACGGTCTTGAAGATACGCCTCAGTTTAAGCTGGATGTCGATCAGGAGAAAGCACAGGCGCTGGGCGTCAGTCTTTCTGACGTCAACCAGACGATTTCGACGGCCTTAGGGGGCACCTATGTGAATGACTTTATCGATCATGGCCGCGTGAAAAAAGTCTATGTACAGGCCGACGCGAAATTCCGTATGTTGCCAGGGGATATTAACAACCTTTATGTGCGCAGCGCGAACGGGGAAATGGTGCCGTTCTCAGCCTTTAGCAACGCTCACTGGGTTTATGGTTCACCCCGTCTGGAGCGCTACAACGGAATGCCTTCGATGGAGATCCTCGGCGAATCAGCCCCGGGTAAAAGTACCGGTGAGGCCATGGCTATGATGGAAAGCCTCGCGGCAAAATTGCCTTCCGGCATCGGTTATGACTGGACGGGAATGTCTTACCAGGAGCGACTTTCAGGTAACCAGGCGCCTGCACTGTACGCCATTTCACTGATCGTGGTGTTCCTGTGTCTGGCAGCGCTGTATGAAAGCTGGTCCATTCCGTTCTCCGTTATGCTGGTTGTGCCGTTGGGGGTCATCGGGGCCCTTCTCGCAGCCTCGCTGCGCGGGTTAAACAATGACGTCTATTTCCAGGTCGGCCTGCTGACCACAATTGGTCTGTCGGCGAAAAACGCCATCCTGATCGTCGAATTTGCTAAAGACCTGATGGAGAAAGAAGGTAAAGGCATCATTGAAGCTACGCTTGAAGCGTCAAGGATGCGCCTTCGACCGATCCTGATGACCTCCCTGGCCTTTATCCTTGGCGTCATGCCGCTGGTGATCAGTACCGGAGCCGGGAGCGGTGCGCAAAACGCCGTCGGTACGGGTGTGATGGGGGGAATGCTTTCCGCAACGCTTCTGGCGATTTTCTTCGTGCCCGTCTTCTTTGTGGTTGTTCGTCGACGCTTTACCCGCCATAAAGATTAACATTTCCCTAAAAAGGCACCTCTGGTGCCTTTTTTATTTTTAACATAAACAATGAATTAGGCATTAAGCAAAAGCCATGTTAAAAATACAGTGATTTGCATTAAGTAAAAACACTCTCTTACCCCTTCATAATGTCTCCATTAATTCATCCGGAAATCGATTTTTCTCCACGATTTTTACAAACTACATAATTTGAGATTATTCCTCGTGTAACGCGGACTTACCCCGGTGGTAAAATAACCTCCAGTTCGTTAATTGCCCTCCTGGCTTTATAGCGGACGAGAAATAATACTGAGGTAACATCATGAAAAGATTCATTTCCGTTGCACTACTCGCTGCGCTGCTTGCTGGTTGCGCGCACGACTCTCCATGTGTACCGGTTTACGACGACCAGGGCCGACTGGTTCATACCAATACCTGTATGAAAGGCACCACCCAGGACAACTGGGAAACAGCAGGTGCGATCGCTGGCGGCGCTGCCGCAGTGGCGGGCTTGACGCTGGGTATTGTTGCCCTGACGAAGTAACATCAGTTAAGAAAGCGCGGCTCTGGCCGCGCTTTTGCTTTTAATCAGTGCACTATTTTCAAAGAAGTAAAAAAATAGCCCCGTATTTATTCGTACCTTTCACTTCAGCCTGAAGCCAGTCACATCTTTTTCGTACACTTTTTTAAATTACCTGTTCTATTGTGATGATTTTCACACATTAATATTATTGAATATCCTGCCAATATTCACTCTGGAAACTATCTCTTCTTTTTTCTGGCGCGCCTCAAAACTTTTGCTCCAATTTGTGGCACAGGTTGTAATTTCGCACCGTTTCAGGGCGCTCGTTTTATTTAAGCCTGTCTACACTCAGCATTAAGCGTTCACTCATCTCTTATTTTGCCGAACGCAAAACTGGCATTACGTTTGCTTTATAAACGTTGGCCAAAGCCACAGACAGGTAAAGCGTTTAAAAACGCCTCTATAACGATAAATTTCGCCACACAGGAAGCATTATGAAAAAGACGATGATAGCCAGCCTGGCCGCTGCAGGCATGATGTTTGCCGTAGCCGGTCAAGCCCATGCGGGAACGACACTGGATGCCGTTAAAAAGAAAGGTTTTGTTCAATGTGGTATCAGTGACGGTTTGCCTGGCTTCTCTTATGCCGATGCGAACGGCAAATTTACCGGTATTGATGTAGATGTCTGCCGCGGTGTTGCCGCCGCCGTTTTTGGCGATGACAGCAAGGTAAAATATACCCCGCTGACGGCGAAAGAACGCTTTACGGCACTGCAGTCCGGCGAGGTTGACATGCTCTCCCGTAATACCACCTGGACCTCCTCCCGCGACGCGGGTATGGGGATGTCATTTACGGGCGTGACCTATTATGACGGGATCGGCTTCCTGACCCACAATAAAGCAGGCCTGAAAAGCGCCAAAGAGCTGGATGGTGCGACCGTTTGTATTCAGGCGGGCACCGATACCGAGCTGAACGTCGCCGATTATTTCAAAGCAAATAACATGAAATACACGCCAGTGACATTTGACCGCTCGGATGAGTCGGCTAAAGCGCTGGAATCCGGCCGTTGCGACACGCTGGCCTCTGACCAGTCACAGCTGTATGCCTTACGCATTAAGCTGAGCAATCCGGCAGAGTGGATTGTCCTGCCTGAAGTGATCTCCAAAGAACCTCTCGGCCCTGTCGTTCGTCGCGGCGATGAAGACTGGTTCTCTATTGTTCGCTGGACGCTGTTTGCCATGCTGAACGCAGAAGAGATGGGCATCAACTCGAAAAACGTGGATGAGAAAGCGGCTAACCCATCTAACCCGGATATGGCGCACCTGCTGGGTAAAGAAGGCGATTTCGGCAAGGATCTGAAGCTGGATAACAAGTGGGCCTACAACATCATCAAACAGGTGGGCAACTACTCTGAGATCTTTGAACGCAACGTAGGATCGGAAAGCCCGCTGAAGATCAAACGCGGCCAGAACAATCTCTGGAACAACGGCGGTATTCAGTACGCGCCACCAGTACGTTAAGTCATAGCTGTAACGGGCACTGCTCATGCAGTGCCCACTCCAGAGTCATGGTTACTGAGGTTTCTTTATGTCCCATCGCCGCTCAGCCGTAAAAGGATCGCTATCCTTTTCTCATCCCGCGGTCCGCGCCTGGCTATTCCAGATTATTGCTATTGTTGCGGTTGTTCTCATCGCCGTGTATCTCATCCATAACACCATCACCAACCTGAACAATCGCGGCATTACCTCCGGTTTTGCGTTTTTGGATCGCAGCGCGGGCTTTGGCATTGTTCAGCATCTTATTGATTACCAGGAAGGTGACACGTACGGACGCGTATTCGTGGTCGGTTTACTGAATACGCTGCTGGTATCGGCGCTTTGTATCGTCTTCGCGTCGATACTGGGCTTCTTTATTGGCCTGGCGCGTCTTTCTGAAAACTGGCTCCTGCGGAAGCTGTCGACGGTTTATATCGAGACGTTCCGCAATATCCCCCCGCTGCTGCAGATCTTCTTCTGGTATTTCGCCGTACTGCGTAACCTTCCTGGTCCCCGTCAGGCCGTCGACGCGTTTGAGCTGTTTTTCCTGAGTAACCGTGGGTTGTCCATTCCTTCTCCTCAGCCGGGCGAAGGACTGTACGCTTTCATCGGCGCGATTGTGATAGCGCTTGCCCTCTCCGCTGGGGTATTCCGTTTTAACCGCAAGCATCAGATCAAAACCGGTCAGCTTCGTAGAACCTGGCCCACCGCAGTCATCCTGATCGTTAGCCTGCCGCTAGTGGCACACTGGCTGTTTGGCGCCGCGTTGCACTGGGATGTTCCCCATCTGCGAGGCTTTAACTTCCAGGGGGGAATGGTGTTAATTCCTGAACTGGCGGCCCTGACATTGGCGCTATCGATTTATACCTCAGCCTTTATCGCTGAGATTATTCGTGCCGGGATCCAGGCCGTCCCGCACGGGCAACACGAAGCGGCACGCTCATTAGGATTACCGCATACGGTGACGCTTCGCCAGGTCATTATTCCGCAGGCGTTGCGGGTCATCATTCCGCCTCTGACCAGCCAGTATCTTAACATCGTCAAAAACTCGTCGCTGGCCGCCGCTATTGGTTATCCGGATATGGTGTCACTCTTCGCCGGAACCGTGCTTAACCAGACCGGACAAGCCATTGAAACCATCGCCATCACCATGTCTGTCTATCTCATCATCAGCCTGGTAATTTCACTGCTGATGAACCTCTATAACCGTCGTATAGCACTGGTCGAGCGCTAAGGATCTATGATGACAAAAGCAATACTGTCGCACGCCTCGCGCCCTGCCAACTCGACAGGTGGACGTTTCATTCTCTGGGCGCGAAAGAATCTGTTCTCCAGCTGGAGTAATAGCCTGCTGACGATTGTCTGCCTGTGGCTCATGTGGGAATTGATTCCTCCCCTGCTGAACTGGGCGTTTTTACAGGCCAACTGGGTCGGTTCAACCCGAGCTGATTGTACAAAAGCAGGTGCCTGCTGGGTGTTTATTCATGAACGTTTCGGTCAGTTCATGTATGGATTGTATCCGCATGAACAGCGCTGGCGGATTAATCTGGCGCTGGTTATCGGTCTGCTCTCTGTCGCAGTCATGTTCTGGAAAAAGCTGCCTCACCGTGGACGCTATATTGCCGTCTGGGCGGTGGTTTATCCGATTATTGTCTGGGTGCTGCTCTATGGCGGTTTTCTGGGGCTGGAACGCGTTGAAACACGCCAATGGGGTGGGCTGACGCTGACGTTGATTATCGCGTCAGTGGGGATAGCCGGTGCCCTGCCGTGGGGGATTTTACTTGCCCTCGGACGGCGTTCAAAAATGCCGATCGTTCGCGTGCTCTCCGTTATCTTCATTGAGTTCTGGCGCGGCGTACCGCTTATCACCGTTCTGTTTATGTCATCGGTCATGCTGCCGCTATTTATGGCAGAAGGAACAACGATCGACAAACTGATCCGTGCCCTGGTCGGGGTGATTCTCTTCCAGTCCGCCTATGTCGCTGAAGTGGTGCGCGGTGGTCTGCAGGCGTTGCCTAAAGGCCAGTACGAAGCGGCGGAATCACTGGCGCTCGGCTACTGGAAAACCCAGGGGCTGGTCATTCTTCCCCAGGCACTCAAGCTGGTCATTCCGGGCCTGGTCAACACGATCATTGCCCTCTTCAAGGATACCAGCCTGGTGATCATCATCGGATTGTTCGATCTCTTTAGCAGCGTGCAACAGGCTACCGTTGACCCTGTCTGGCTGGGCATGTCCACCGAAGGATATGTCTTTGCTGCCCTGATCTACTGGATCTTTTGTTTTAGCATGTCGCGCTACAGCCAGCATCTGGAAAAGCGCTTTAACACCGGGCGTACACCGCACTGAGGAAAATATGAGCCAAATAACTATGACACCCGCCGACGCGATGATTACGCTGGAAGACGTGAACAAATGGTACGGACAGTTTCATGTCCTGAAGGATATTAATCTCAAGGTCAAGCAGGGAGAGCGCATCGTCCTGTGCGGCCCGTCCGGCTCCGGGAAATCCACAACCATTCGCTGTATTAACCACCTTGAAGAGCATCAGCAAGGACGCATCGTGGTTGATGGTATCGAGCTGAATGAAGATATCCGCAATATCGAACGCGTGCGTCAGGAAGTGGGAATGGTATTTCAGCACTTTAATCTTTTTCCGCACCTGACCGTTTTGCAGAACTGTACGCTCGCACCGATTTGGGTACGAAAGATGCCGAAAAAGGAAGCCGAGGCGTTGGCAATGCACTATCTGGAGCGTGTACGTATCGCAGAGCATGCCAATAAGTTTCCTGGTCAGATATCGGGTGGACAGCAGCAGCGTGTGGCTATCGCCCGTTCACTGTGTATGAAACCGAAAATTATGCTGTTTGATGAACCGACATCAGCCCTCGATCCGGAAATGGTGAAGGAGGTTCTGGATACAATGATTGGACTGGCACAATCCGGCATGACCATGCTGTGCGTCACGCATGAAATGGGGTTCGCGCGAACAGTGGCTGACCGGGTGATCTTTATGGATCGTGGAGAGATTGTTGAGCAGGCGCCGCCAGATGAGTTCTTTGCGCATCCGAAGTCAGAACGTACGCGAGCATTCCTGTCGCAGGTGATTCATTAATCAGATCTTTTTGCCCGGTGGCGCTGCGCTTACCGGGCCTACCGTTTTCACGAGAATCATAACGCAAAAAGGCCATCCTTTCGGATGGCCTTCTCACTTATTTGATGTCTGGCAGTTCCCTACTCTCACATGGGGAGACCCCACACTACCATCGGCGCTACGGCGTTTCACTTCTGAGTTCGGCATGGGGTCAGGTGGGACCACCGCGCTAAAGCCGCCAGGC